>JASLID010000070.1 GCA_030153045.1 Flavobacterium sp. | reverse complement strand
TAATTCCACCAATGAATTCAATGTCGTAATCAACATCTTTGGTAAATCCAACGATACAACCCGTATCTACTTTTAAAACTTCTCCTGGTTGCAATTCTTTACGCGCTAATGTTCCGCCAGAGTGAACGAATGCCATTCCGTCTCCTTCAATTTTTTGCATGATAAAGCCTTCTCCTCCAAAAAGACCACGACCTAATTTTCTTGAAAATTCTATTCCAACAGAAACTCCCTTAGCAGCACACAAAAAAGAATCCTTTTGACAAATAAATTTTCCTTGGTATTTTGTTAAGTCTAGAGCAACAATTTTCCCTGGATATGGAGAAGCGAATGACACTTTGCGTTTTCCACTATCTTGATTTACATAAGCTGTCATGAATAAACTTTCCCCAGTTAATACACGTTTTCCAGCGCTTAATAATTTACCCAGCATTCCTGATTGTTGACCTGATCCGTCACCAAAAATAGTTTCCATCTTGATTCCGTTTTCCATCATCATAAAGCTACCGGCTTCGGCAACAACAACTTCTTGCGGATCCAATTCGATTTCTACGTATTGCATCTCTTCACCATAAATATGGTAATCTATCTCATGTGCTTGCATTTTTTTTAGTTTTTAAGTTTGAATAATTAGACACTCAGATTAAAATTATGTTACAGATTTAACACATAAAGTTAATGCTAATTTTAAGACGTTATTCTAAAAACTTGGATTTCAATTCAGCAGTAGGAATCATACAACTTTCTTGTTTCCCAAACCATTTGTAACGATTTTTAGAAATCAAATCATAAACTAAATCACGTAGAAATGAAGGGAAAATTCTGAAAATTGTTCCGAAGTGAAAAAAACCACCCATTCCTTTTGCAATTTCAAGAGCGGCGTTCGATTTCAAATAATAAGCTTTACCAGGAACGTATAAAACAACAGTGTAAATATAATGGGTAGATAACCCTAAATGTTTTAGAATATTTTTTCCTAATTCAGATTGAAGTGAAACAAATCTGAAAACATCATTTTTGTCATGCTTTATTATGTATTGAACAGATGAATCGCATAAGTTACAAACGCCATCAAATAATATTATTTTTTTATCCTGTGGTATACCTTCCATTTTCTAAATGTAGACAATTATTTAGGTTGAACAAACTCTAATTCTTCAAGACTTACTTTTGAAGTAAAAACACCGTAATTGACGATGGCTTTGTTTTTTTCTATTTTATCAATTGTTCCGATTGATTTTCCGTCTTTCATTCGTACTCTGTCGCCAATTTTCAAGATCACTTTTGGCTTCTCCGGTTCTAGAGCAGCTTTGACTTTCTTTTCTTTTTTAACTTCTCGAATTTCTTCAACTTTGGCTTTTACTTCTTCAATAATGACTTTTTCGGCTTCTTTTTTAACTTTTACTTCTTTAACTGTTAGCTTTTTTCTTTTGGAATTTTCAATTTCTACCATTTTTAAAAACTCCCCAATTAGGTCTTTCTTATTCTTATTGTTGAAATATTTTTCGGAAATATCATCAATTTTTTGACCCATGTAAATCAGTCGTTGGTTTGCATCATACAACTCTTGATAACGTTCTAATTTATCTTGAATTTTGGTATTGATGATTTCCATTTTCTTGCTTTCTTCACGGGCTTTCGATTCTTCTTCTTTTAAATTTAAGGACGTTTTTTCCATTTTGGAACGCTCTTTTTGAAGTGTCGCAATGGTTTTGTCAAAACGAACTTTTCCTCCTTCAATTTTCTTTTTTGCACGATTAATTAGCCCGTAGGGAATGCCATTTTTTTGAGCCACTTCAAATGTAAAAGAACTTCCCGCTTGACCTAAAACCAATTTATACATGGGTTCCAATGATTTTTCATCAAAAAGCATGTTGGCATTCGTTGCAAACGGCAATTCATTAGCCAGAATTTTCAAGTTGGAATAGTGTGTCGTAATAATCCCGAAAGCTTCACGGGCGTAAAACTCTTCCAGAAAAGTTTCTGCTAAGGCACCACCCAATTCAGGATCGGAACCAGTTCCAAATTCATCAATTAAAAATAATGTTTTGGAATTACATTTCTTTAAAAAATGATTCATGTTTTTTAATCGGTAACTATATGTACTCAAATGATTTTCAATAGATTGATTGTCTCCAATGTCTGTTAAAATCCGATCAAATAAACAAGTTTCACTTCGCTCGTGAACAGGAATTAACATTCCTGATTGCAACATTAACTGCAGCAATCCAACTGTTTTTAAGGAAATGGTTTTTCCTCCTGCGTTGGGACCTGAAATGACAATAATTCTACTTTCGTTGTTAAATTCGATAGTTTGCGGATAAGTAATTGCCTTTTTGGCTTTATTGTTTAAATACAAAATAGGGTGGAAGGCGTCTCTAAAAAAGACTCTTCTTTCTTTAGTAATAGTTGGAAGAATACCATTAATTCTATCAGCATATTTCGCTTTGGCTGAAATCACATCGATATCACTTAAAAAATCTTGGTATTGAATTAGAAGTGGTAAATACGGACGAATAATATCAGTCAAATACTTTAAAATTCGTGTAATTTCTTCCTTCTCTTCGTATTCTAAATTGCTTAATTCACGGGAATATTTAAGCGTTGCTTCAGGCTCAATAAAAGCGATACTTCCGGTTTTAGAACTCCCTAAAATGGAACCTTTTATTTTACGACGATACATCGCTAAAACAGCTAAAACTCTACGATTATTAACATAGCTTTCTTTAATATCATCTAAATAACCCAAGCCATGATATTGTGTCAAAGCTATACCAAAACTTTGGTTGACCTTACCTCGAACCACATTCATATTTCTACGAATTTCTAGTAAGGTAGGAGATGCATTATCTTTGATTTCGCCATATTTATCAACCACTTCATCAATTGAATTAATGATGACTTTGGTAATTTCAATTTGACTTGATTTTGAATATAAGTTAGGATAATAGTCTTCAAATTTTTTAAAAAACTGAAGTAAAATATTTGTGTTTTCAGATAATGTGGCAATTTTCCTGAAACTTCCTACTTCCAGAAAACTATCTTCAATGGCTAAGTATTTTATTTCGTGGGAAATGGCATCAAAACCATGATTGGGAATAGCATTATTATTTTGAAAAGACGAAACGTATTCTGAAGTTTGGTGTAAAGCAATCATCAATGACTTTTCGTCTTTGAAAGGGGTAATTTCGAGTGCTTTTTGTTTACCAATATCAGTATTGCAAATAGATGATATGGTTTCTAAAACCGTTGCGAATTGTAAGTCTTGAAGTGTTTTTTCGTTTATTGAAATCATTTGATAAGAGACAAAGGTTCAAAGTTACAAAGTTTCAAAGTAGTAAAGAATCAAAGTGATTATATTTGTCAAAAAATAAACAAATTGATGGAATTAAATATACATTCATCTTGGACAACTCTTTTTGAAGACGAAAAATCAAAAGAATACTTTAAGAATTTAATGATACAAGTAGATGAAGAATATTCCAATTTTACTTGTTTTCCTCCAAAAGAATTGATTTTTAATGCGTTCAATCAATTCACTTTTGAAGAATTGAAAGTCGTCATCATTGGTCAAGATCCTTATCACGGTGAAGGAGAGGCCAATGGTTTGTGCTTTTCAGTAAATGATGGAGTGAAAATACCACCATCGCTGAAAAATATTTTTACTGAAATCAATACTGAATATGAACGTGTGTTTTTTCCAACATCTGGGAATTTAGAAGATTGGGCAAAACAAGGTGTTTTATTGTTGAATGCTTCTTTAACGGTTCGCAAGGATTTGGCAAATAGTCATAAACATTTAAAATGGAATGTATTTACGGATGCTGTGATTGAATATATTTCGGAGCATTCAGAAAATGTAGTTTTCTTGCTTTGGGGCAGTTTTGCTCAAAAAAAAGGGTTGAAAATTGATCGTAAAAAGCATTTGGTTTTGGAAGCGGGGCATCCTTCACCATTGAGCGCCAATCGTGGATTTTGGTTTGGAAACAATCATTTTTTGAAAACCAATGAATACTTGAAAGAAGTTAAAAAGGTTGAAATTGATTGGTAGTTAAAGATTGATTTTTTCTTCCAATGTGCAACAAAGTTATATGCCCTGTGCATGATATTTATGTTGATGTACCATAACAATCACGAATTAGCATTGATAATTTTCTGAATATCCTCAGGAATTTTCATTGTCTTTAATGGCGGTACATTTGCACCTCCTGTATTTCCAACAGGCACATGACCTACAAATGATTTGACTCCCCCAACAAGCAATCTCGGAATTTGACCAAGAATTTCTTTTTTGCTTTTAATTTTGAATCCGAATTGTAGCATTTTCCAATGTACATAGGTATGCTCATAGGGATATTTTTGCCCAATAATATGTGCACGCTCCAAATGATACCAGCTTTGTTGAAAGTTGCTGCTCTCCAAATGAGTTTGAGCAGCAGTAATTTCTTCTTTATAAAATGGCACCAACGTCTTTGCCATGTTTGTATATACTTTCATCGTTAGTTATGCTTTACAACAACCGTCTAATTTTTCATATGCTTGTGGATCAGCCTTTACTTCATCGGCATCATAACCTAATTTTGAAATGGCAACCTTTATGGTTTCTAAATCTGTCTTTTTAGGATTGAAATACACGGTAAACGTCATTTTTTTATCATCTAGTTCATACATTTTTACACCTTTAATTTTCAACATTTCTGTTTTAAATTTCAAACCACAAGTTTCACATTCCTTACAATGATCACAGTTTAGCGTTGTTTTAATTACAGCCTTTCCTGGATTCTTTTTCTGTTGTGCCATTGCTGTATTTGATATAACTAATACAGTTGAAAAAAGGAGTATTGATTTTAAAATTGTTTTCATATTTAACTATTTATAGATTTATCAAATTATTATTTTTCATTAATGTTTGCGTTCACAATCACCTTTCTAGATTAGCGGATTTAAAAATTAATATGTCAAAATCAGTTGGGTGTTTTGAATCAGTTGCTAATAAAAATTTAATCATTCAAAGTTAACTCTCCTAAAATTTCTTCACTCATAAATTTCCCACCTGGATAAAAACCGGTATAGTCCAGATTAAGCCAAATTTGACCACGCTCATCTATATGATAATGGATTTCTTTATTTTTAGATTCTTCGACAAACAACACCTTTGTAATTAAGAAGATAATGTTCTCCAAATCACGCTTGTTACCTATAAGCATTTCAGGGTAAATGTGTGCATTGGTATGAATTAATCGGGGAGTGCCACCCACAGCTTTTACGCAGGCTGCCATTAAAATAGCATGATCATCGCAATCGCCGGAAAAATGTTGTAAAGTTTCAGAAGCTGACGCGATGTAATCATTTCCAATGGGATCGTTAACATAATTCCAATTGGATTTTATTTCTTTAAATACTGCAAAACATTGAATTGTTGTTCTGTAATTTTGATAGCCTTTTATTCTTTTTATATCGGCAAAATGCTTCGTAGTTGCTGATAATGCAAAATTTCGAACTTTAGGGTTTTGAAAATTGATGGCTCGAAGTACTTTCGTTTTATTAGGAAAAGGAAGCAATTTACTTACGATAATGTCTTGCGGATAAGCCGAATCACCCATGGTGTACATCATGGAACGATAATCATCGTAAACCCTGTAAAAACTATAAGAACCAAATAGAGAACCAAAACCCAGCATAAGAAAATAGCAAAAAATACAAAGTATGATGATGGTTTTAAGCTTTAATAATATCCAATGAAAAAGGGCCAGAATAATGATAAAAAGTAAAATTCGATCAATTGGAATCGTCCAATTGGTTTCTTTTAAATTTTGATGAACGATTATAAAAACTGGAATTGCCAGTAGAATGCTCAGCAAGAATATTACAACACTATCCCAGGGCTTTGGCAATGAAAGCTTATCCTTGTAGGTTTTGATGTAAGATTTTATGGTTTGAAACATTTTAATTGAAAACGATAAAAATAACGAATTATTTAACTACCGATTCGTAAAGGGCTTTATTTTCGATTAAATTTAACTCGCTTAATTGATTTTGAATTTTATCAAACGTGTTTTGGTCTAATTTTTTTTGAGACCAAGCGGTCAGTTTTAGCCATTCCTGAATATCTTCTATTTTTTGATGGTATCTGGAAGCTAAAGTTCGGTCAATGCTTGGAATACTTTTAAACTCGGCGGTTGTACTATTGATGATGTCTAAAATTAATTCAATTGTAGATGGATTCTTTTCTAAAAATTCATTGCGAACTGCAATTACAAAACAAGGCCATGGTGTAGGACAATCGGCTATTTTTCGAAAGGTACCATTGTCAACTAATGGCTTGGTCATGAATCGCTCCCACATAAAATAATCGGCTTTTCCTTCTGATAAAGCTGCAACGGCACCATCTATCGTGTTTACAATTTCAAATTGCAAGCTATTTGTATCCCAATGGTTGTTTTGAGCATTTACAAAACTCATTAAATGAGAACCGGAGCCTAATCTGGAAATCGCAGCTTTTTTATTTTCTAAATCAGCTAAATTTTGAAAATTAGATTTGGCGTCTACATGAATTCCCCAAATTAAAGGTGACTGTACATAAACTTGAACAATTGATGCATTATTTCCGGCAGTGATGTCTTTTATAATTCCTTCAGTAAGAATAACTGCAAGGTCCGTTTCTCCGTCACGTAACATTTGACACATTTTACCTGTTCCTTCAGGGACATCAGTCCATTGCAGGTCGATTCCAGAAACGTCAAATTCGCCATTTTCGATACACAAATGCCATGGTAAGTTAAAATGTTCAGGAACTCCAGCTATTTTTACTATTTTACTCATTCAGCTAATTTTTCAATGCATTTTTCTCTAATATTCCAAATCTCGTCAAACGATTTGGTTTGCTTTGTTTCTTTAATCCAATTCTGAAGATACTTCTTATGATATTCTATTTTAAAATCTATGACTTGTTCAGGTTGAATCTCAATTTCTTCCAAGATATCGCTTTCAATTTTTTCATAAAACGATTCTGAAGTGGTAACATCTACTGGAATTCCATCAATTTTTAAATAACAATGCGCTTCGGGAATATAAGGAAGATAATTGTCAGAAATAAATGTACCTAATTTAGGTGTATTCGTTCCATTCATTTTAAACATTCCAATATACAACTTAACATTTTGAATGTTATTTTTATTTGCAAAGTCTTTTAAAAATGAATGTTTTGAGCTACATGTTCCTTTATTTTCGGTTATAACCAATGAAAAATCATAACGGTTAGCATTTCTTCCGTATGGGATATTTTTAACAAGTACTACCAATTCGTCCCATGTTAAAACACCGCTTTCATTTGTTAATTGGATAGATTTATTCATTTGGATTTTTTAATTCGTACCAATTGCAATGAATGTCTTCATAATAAAATGTTTCTATAAGCTGAAAACCAAATTTCTTTACAATTTTATTGGAACCCAAATTATCAATATTGACAGAGGCCACTAGTACAGGAAGTTTCATAGTTTGGAAGAAATAATCCAACCAAGCTTTTGTGGCTTCCGATGCATAACCTTTTCCCCAATGCTCTTCATGCAATCTGTAACCTAAATCGTAGAAATTGGTTTGGTTATTTTCTATATCAGTCACAAATTTTATTCCAGCCCAACCAATCATTTCATTATTTTCTTTCAACACAACTGAAAACCGACCAATACCATTTTCAACGTATTGTTTTCTTACATAATGAATTAAATTGATACTTTGTTCTATGGATGTGAAAGGCTTATTACCTAAGTATTTCACCACATTTGGGTTGCTGTCTAGTTTGAACATCGCTTCTGCATCAGAAGGAAGCATTTGACGTAGTATTAATCTTTCAGTTTCTAGTATTAAATCCATAAAATTTTAATTGGCTTTCAAATTTGATATTATAATTCTAAAACCATCTGGATCTAAAAACATTTTTCCATTTTCATTCCAATATGGGTTCTTTGAATTTATTAATGTGATATTGTTATTTAATAGATTATTTATTAGTTGATCATATTCTAAAATAGTTTCAGGATACAATACAATAATATCATCTTCATCAAAAATATGATTTGCATTTTCATTGGATTTTGTAAATTCAAAATGCCAATCTAAATTGGGCTTTCCAATGAAAACGCCATCATAATTATTGTGGTTTTCAAAACTGCCAAGCAATTCAAATTCCAGTATATCGATATAAAAGGATTTGATTTTTTCTAAATGGTTGGTATGTCTTGCTACTCGTAACTTCATTTTTTAATTAGGAACTGTTATACAGGCATCTATTGCTTTAAAATGATGATAAAAATGCTCAAAGTAATCTTCAATAACAAATTGTAAATCAGCTATTTCATTGTTAGGAAGTATCATTTTAAATTTCAATGAAGTTTCCGATTGATTTTTTGCTAAAAAGATAACGTGTCTGTTTAAATTGATGAGTAAATCGAATAATTCCTGATTATTTTTATTTTGATAATTATTCTGTTTCACTAATTCATCCGGGTTATAAGCTCTTATTTTATAAGGTTTTTCAAAGTATTGGATTTCAGTAAACCGTTGAATATTATTGATAGCAGAATCAATCAAATGCCCAATAATCTCTTTTTTTGACCATTTCGCTTCAGATGGTTTTACATCAAAATTAGATATAGGATTTATTGCAACTTCATTTTGGAAAGTAGTAATAAATTTTTCGAATTTTAAAATAGCATCTTTCATGCTATTCGGTTAATTTTTTCAAAGTATACTCAATTAATTCATCAACTGCTTTGTAAGGATCTGCACTAAAAGTTCCATCTGCACGATTGGCAATAATAGCATTTAAAGATAACGTTTCGTGACCTAAAAGCTTCCCAAGTCCGTAAATGGCCGCAGTTTCCATTTCAAGGTTGGTCATTCTAGTTCCATTGAAATTGAAATTGTCCATTTTAGAATTTAAACCCTCATCTTGAATATTTAAACGTAAAACTCTTCCTTGTGGGCCATAAAAACCTCCTGCAGTACCTGTAAAACCTTTGTGCATTTGATCGCTTTCAATTAATTTTTCTAATTTTGAAGAACAAGCAACCACATACGGTTTTCCTTTTCTTAAATCCCAGTTGGTGTGTTTGATAAAAGCTTCTTCCATTTCAATTTCAGAAATTTCATCAATTAAATAGGAGCGAAGCATATTGTCTAATCCCAATCCGAATTTTGACATCACAAAACTATCCACCGGAATATCAGCTTGCAATGAACCTGAAGTACCAATACGAATGATGTTTAATTTTGTCAATTCCTTTTTTGGAAGACGTGTTTCTAAGTCAATATTAACCAAAGCATCCAACTCATTCATTACAATGTCAATATTATCAGGGCCAATTCCTGTTGACATTACCGTAATTCTTTTTCCTTTTAATGTTCCTGTTTGTGTTTTAAATTCACGTTTTTGAGTTGAAAACTCCACATTATCAAAAAACTGAGTGATTTTTTCTACACGATTTTGATCACCTACAAAGATAATGTCATGTGCAATATGTTCTGGTTTTAGATTTAAGTGATAGACACTTCCGTCTGGATTCAGAATTAATTCTGATGATTTTATTTCTGACATAATTTTATTTTTTTTACTGTTTCGCAGAGATTTACAAAGTGTTACTCCGATTCACAGGGTTGTTAATCAATATTTTTTGAAATTTAAATTATCCGCCCACGCGTTTTACTTTAAATCCTTTGTCTTGTAATATTTTCATGATTTTATCTCTATAATCTCCTTGGATAATTATAGAGTCGTCTTTGAAAGTGCCACCTACACTTAATTTGGTTTTAATTTCTTTGGCTAAGATTTTAAAATCTTCGTCAGTTCCTTCGTAACCCTCAATAATAGTGGTTGGCTTTCCTTTTCTCTTTTCATATTTACAAATCATTGGTTCTTTTTGAACGTATAATTCATGTTCAACTTCCTGAATATCTTCAGGTTCATTGGTTGGAATATGATCTGGGAATAAGTTTTTTAGTTGGTCTTGTAAGTCCATTTTTATTAATTTGAACGCGGATTATACTGATGACACGGATAATCGCAGATTTTTTATTTTCGATAGTTTTCATAAACTTTTCTGATGAATTCTGGTTTCTTTCCAAAATTTAAAAGCAAGCCTACTTCACAATCTGTTCCTTTTAGATAATTTATTAATTGAAAATGATGTTCTTTAGCAAGACTTTCTGTTGCTTTTAATTCGAGGATAACACTTTTATTCACAATGATATCTGCAAGATATTCTCCTACAATTATTTCCTTATAATAAACTGAAATTCTCTTTTGTGCTTCAACTTCATAACCATTTGCTCTAAGTTCATGAAACATTGCATTTTGATAAACTTTCTCGAGAAATCCATAACCTAATTCATTATAAACTTCATAAAATAACTTTAATATTGCTCCGGTCAAATCCTGGTGGAGTAATTCATTCATTTCCATAAAAATTATTAGTTTGTCTGGCTTAAAATAAATCCGCGTAAATCTGTGTCATCTGCAAAAATCCGCGTTCAAAAAAATCAAAAAAGACATCAAGTAAAACTCAATGCCTTTTATAAAAGTATAAAATTAGAGATTATTTTTTAATTAATCCTAAATCTACTAAACGTTCGTATAAGAAATCACCAGCAGTGATATCTTCGTATAATTTTGGATGATCTTCATCAATACACTCAGGCAAACAGTTTAATGACATATCACTTACCGGATGCATAAAGAATGGAATAGAAAAACGTGAAGTTCCCCACAATTCTCTTGGTGGATTAACCACTTGATGGATTGTTGATTTTAGTTTATTATTCGTGTGACGAGACAACATATCTCCCACATTAATTACCAATTCATCTGGTTCAGCAATAGCATCAATCCATTGTCCGTCATGATTTTGAACTTGTAATCCTTTTCCTTGAGCACCCATTAATAAGGTAATCAAATTAATATCTCCGTGTGCAGCTGCACGAACAGCCCCATCAGCAGGTTCGCTAGTGATAGGTGGGTAGTGAATAGGTCTTAAAATACTATTCCCATGATTGGCATATTTGTCAAAATAAAATTCATCTAAACCAATATAAATGGCCAAAGCTCTTAACACATAAACACCTGTTTTTTCAAGCATTTGATACGCTTCTTTACCTACTTCATTAAAATGTGGTAATTCAGTAACTTCAACATTTGCAGGATATTCTGCGGCATATTTTGAATCTGCATCTACATACTGACCAAAATGCCAAAACTCTTTTAAATCTCCGGCTGAACGACCTTTAGCGTGTTCTTTACCGAAAGAAATATAACCTCTTTGTCCACCAATACCAGGAATTTCGTATTTCTCTTTCACTTCTAGCGGAAGCGAAAAGAAGCTACGTACTTCTGAATATAAATCTTGAACCAATTTGTCATCTAAAAAATGACCTTTTAATGCTACGAAGCCAATTTCTTCGTATGCTTTTCCGATTTCATTTACAAATTTTTGTTTACGTACCGGGTCACCCGATAGGAAATCACGTAAGTCAACACTTGGAATGTTTTGCATTTTTTTAAAAAAAATATGTTAATAACTTACTTAAGGCCGAAACCCTTTATAACACAAATATAAATATAAATTTTTTATCGCAATTTTAAAAGTTATCAACAATATAAAAAAATATAACAAAATAAGGCAATCCTGTTATTTTTTTATACTTTTGAGGTCGATTTAAAAAAGCAAAGCCAAATGAATTTTGATAGAAAAAATCTAACCAACGAACAACTTCTAGATTTATATAAAAAATTAATCAAGCCCAGATTAATTGAAGAGAAAATGTTAATCCTTATCCGCCAGGGGAAAGTATCTAAATGGTTCTCAGGAATCGGGCAGGAGGCTATTTCTGTAGGTATTACTTCGGTATTGGATAAAGACGAATACATCTTGCCAATGCATAGAAACTTAGGGGTTTTTACGACTCGTGACATCCCGTTGCACCGTTTGTTCTCACAATGGCAAGGAAAAGCAAATGGATTTACAAAAGGACGTGACCGTTCGTTTCACTTTGGTACGCAAGAGTATAAGATTATTGGAATGATTTCTCATCTTGGTCCGCAATTGGGTGTGGCTGACGGAATCGCTTTGGCAAACAAATTAAAGAAAAACGGTAAAGTAACTGCAGTATTTACTGGAGAAGGTGCTACCTCTGAAGGAGATTTTCATGAAGCATTAAATATTGCTGCAGTATGGGATTTACCTGTTTTATTCGTGATAGAAAATAATGGTTATGGATTATCTACGCCAACAAACGAGCAATACCGTTGTGAAAACTTAGCTGATAAAGGCGTAGGTTTTGGTATGGAAAGCCATATTGTAGATGGTAATAATATTTTGGAAGTATTCAATTTGATTTCAGAATTGAAAGCTTCTATGCAAGAAAATCCTCGTCCAGTATTATTGGAATTTAAAACATTCCGTATGCGCGGGCACGAAGAGGCGAGTGGAACCAAATATGTTCCTCAAGAATTAATGGACATGTGGGCTGAGAAAGATCCTGTAGAAAATTTCAGAAGTTATCTGAAAGCCACAGCGGTTTTATCTGAAGAAGAAGATGAAGCATTCAGAGTAGCAATCAAAAAAGAAATAGATACAGATTGGGCAAAAGTTCAGCAAGAACCTGAAATTGTAGCCAGTTTAGAGGAAGAATTGAATGATGTTTACCGTCCGTGGGAACATGAAGTATTTAACCATTCTGAGGAAGTAGAAAACATCCGTGTGATAGATGCCATTTCTAATGGATTGCGTCAGTCTATGGAACGCCATGACAACTTAGTTATTATGGGTCAAGATATTGCAGAATACGGAGGGGCGTTTAAAATCACCGATGGTTTTGTAGAACAATTTGGTAAAGAGCGCGTGCGTAATACCCCAATTTGTGAAAGTGCAATTGTTTCGGCGGCTAACGGTTTGTCTATTAATGGACATAAAGCAGTGGTTGAAATGCAGTTTGCCGACTTCGTGTCGACTGGATTTAACCCAATTGTAAACTTATTGGCCAAACAACACTACCGTTGGCAGGAAAACTCTGATGTAGTAGTGCGTATGCCTTGCGGAGGTGGTACTCAAGCAGGACCATTCCATTCGCAAACAAACGAAGCTTGGTTTACCAAAACTCCAGGATTAAAAGTGGTTTATCCAGCATTTCCATACGATGCAAAAGGATTATTGAATACATCGATTAACGATCCGAATCCGGTGATGTTCTTCGAGCACAAACAACTATACCGTAGTGTGTACCAAGATGTTCCTAAAGATTATTACACCATTCCGTTAGGAAAAGCAGCTTTACTGAAAGAAGGTAAAGATGTAACTATTATTTCTTTCGGAGCAGGAGTGCATTGGGCTTTAGAGACTTTAGGGAAAAACCCTGAAATTTCGGCAGATTTATTAGATTTAAGAAGCTTACAACCTTTAGATTGGGATGCTATTTATGCTTCTGTAAAGAAAACAAATAAAGTTATTATTCTTCAGGAAGACACTTTGTTTGGAGGTATTGCTAGTGATATTTCAGCGATGATTATGGAAAACTGTTTCGAACACTTAGATGCTCCAGTACGTAGAGTGGGAAGTTTAGAATCGGCTATTCCGTTTATGAAATCATTGGAAGATCAGTATTTACCTAAAGTAAGATTTGAAGAAGAATTATTGGAGTTATTGAAATATTAAGAGTTAGTTTTATCTTATTTAAAAAAACTGACAGGCGTTGCAACCTGTCAGTTTTTTTTATGCACAATTATTTATTGTTTTAATCTCTTCTTTTTCAAAGTGGATGTGGGATATTTAGCTGCTGAAATGGCAAAACTAAAGTCACCGAAAATGTTGTTGTTAATTGTGTCCTTATCATAAGGGGCAATTGTACTGTACACATGACAATTGAAGCAAGTATTCGTGTTTTGGACATAACTTTCCAAAGTTGTATTCGCAACAATAGCTTTGCCACTTGTCATAGACGAACTATTTAACTTGCGCGGTGCCTGAACCGGAGTAGTAGGGTCAGATAGTGGCTGTTGAGACCAGATAACATCTACCAATTGATAATACTGGTAAACTGAATTAGGGTAAAAACTACGAATACTACTTTGCATTTTTGCATTGATAGGAGCAGCATCTTCAGTATCAATACTATTTACTCGTGTGATTTGTATAGGAACCGGTTCTGCTTTTGTCAAATCATATGGTGGTGATGTATTTGCAGTACAGTTTACAGTTGCAGTCCCGCCACCTTTGAGACTTACTTGTTTAGGAGCACAATTTTTATTGTAAAAATTATAGCCATAAGGAGGAGGTGTTTCGCTTGCAGTATTAGGAACATTGTCTACCTGTTCAAAAGTGGCCCAAACCCAGGTGGGCTGATTTGTTGTTTTATGTAAGATATGCAAACCAACAAGTGCCACAGTTGTATTCCGTAATTGTCCTGTAAAGGCATCAAAGACAACTGCTTTTGATAGCTTGTAGCGTTGCCATTTTGCTGATTGAATGTTATCGACTTCCATCCAAGCCGCCTTTAACTCAATAGCACCTACAGCTCCGTTATAAACACCTTGAGGAAAATTTAACGGAATTCCTTTTTGAGCGGCATTATGTTGGGCAATTGCATTGTAATAACCATTATTGACAACGAAATCATAGTAGTCTTTGTTGAGCATGATTTCATACCATACATTGGTGCCGTTTTGAGCACCTAGCCAATTAGGTCCGTTTGAAGGAGCTGCCTGATGAGGATCAAGACCTTTGATTGTATCGGTATCAGCAAATTTTGCTGAAAAAGTCAAAAGCTTCGTTTTGGTAGTATTCATCAGAAGTTTTTGGCTTTTAAATTTAGAAGCATAGGCAGGTGAAACAAGAGTTCCCCATGCTGGTGGTTTTACTCCATTGGGCTGAAATAAAACTTCTTTAGGCATATACGTTTCCCAAGTAACAGGAGTGTAATCATTAGGCTGACCAAAATTGTTACTGCCGTCAGTTGGCCAATTTAAAGAAATAAATTCCTGCCAGGCAAAACAATCTGCTTGAGATTGATTGCTAAAAGAAGGTAAATCTCCTGGAACTTGATTGTTAAAATTAATCAAAACGTTAAATAGTGATGATGTTGAATAGCAATCACATGTATTATCAGTATTAGAGATTTTTTTATACTCGTTATTGTTTAACTGCATACTTGTTATGCAAATCCAAGAAAACAAAATAAGTATAGAAAACCCCATAAATTTGTATTTATGACTCATGATATAATGAAATTAATAGATTATTGTTAGGATTTTTAATAACCAAATAACCTAAATCATATTTTAGATAAAATACGATTTAGGTTTTTGATATAGGTTTTAATTATTCAAGAAAACAATTATTTAACATCAATAGTGACTACTATTGATCCTAAATTATCTGTTAATCCGGCACCATATTCGCCATTTAAATCATCATTAATGCACAATTGAATTTCACCTGAAAGATTTTGTGGTAAAGTTATTCCCATTCCTATCAAGAAAATGGTATTGCCCACTTTTCCTATTAGCGCTCCTTCATTTTGTCCAGGCATAGTATATCCTGATTTTGCACTAATAAATGTCGGGTTACCGTAAGCATTATACAACTGTCCACCATTATCTTGTGGGTTAGCTGTCCATAAACCAGACGCATAATTGATGCTTACTGTGTTACTTGCAGAAATAACCACACCAGTATTCTGCCAAGCAATATCAGCCTGAACAGTCACAGGAGTCACTAAAAATAAAGCAGGCATAGCAACGCTAAGACTTTGGCCAACATTTGTAATGTATACACTTTTTTGTCCAACCGTAGCATTTGAACCCACTGTTACTGTTATGTACAAAGCGGTATTTGTACTTGGTTGGCTATTTCCTGGTACGGCATAATAAACATTTTCTTTTACAGCAGTAACTACAGCTTTGATGTTTGGATCATTAAAAGTCACATTAGGATAGGTTGAAGGATCATTTTCCTTTGCCGTAGATGTTCCAACAACTACCACCATTTGCGCCGATGAAGTACCAACATTGATATTTAAAGGAACATATGTACTGTTGCTTAATAATGAGATTGGATTGTTTACCGGATTAGGTACTGATGTATTGTACATTTGATCAAAATAATCCTGATAAAATATCTGTAAAGGCTGTGCAAAAGTATCTTCAGGTGTAGTACTTCCAACTGGTCCATATCCTTGTGGTTTTGTACCGGCATATGCAGCTGCAACAATTTGCATTTTAAAAGTAGACGCAATTTGTGAAGCCCAATCTATGTTTTGTTTTGATATAGTAATATCACTAACGGTATAACCTAAATTTTCAGGAACTTCAAAAACAGCATGTAGGATAAAATTACCCGGTAACGGATTACCATTTTCATCATTTAATGTTTGAGATCCTCTTACGATAGTCCAAAATGACGAAGCGTCTGTACCATCTGGTGTTTGATAATTTGAAAAATCAGGCATTTGAATGTATAAACCTGGAGGGTTTGCCAATGTTACCATATTGGCACCAGTAACAAAATTATTTACATTTCCTCCAATATTAGGATCACTGTTACGAAAACGCTGCCCAAAAACACCCACACAAATTAAATCGTTGTATTGTGAAGAAGGCCACATCGTATTAGTGCCATATGGTTCTGTAGGCGGGTTAAAACGCTGTACTGTTGATGTAGTGGCTAGTCCAATTTCTGTTTGCAATGTGTTTGGTGTGCTGGTAAGATGTATTGCACCGCCTTTTGTATCATCAGAAACGGTTCCTGAATTCCATTTGTTTAATGGATTATATGCAGGCTTATTGGTTATGGGATTCACTACATTAGGTAAGCTTAAATCGGCTAATGTAATTTGTGGCTTATTCAAAATAGTTTGGTATAATTCCAATACTTTATTTGGATCAATTTGCCATAAAGTGTTCCAATATTCTGGGTTTTCACAAGTAAAATCAATTCTCGTAATTTGATTTTTTGCATTTCGGGTTACAGCCCATTCGCAATATTCATCCTGCCAACCACGTGGCCCATACGGAAAATAAGCTACTTGCTGACCATTTGTGCTACAAGGAGAATTCGTAATTTGTCCTGACATGTTTCCAACATCGGCCATTTGATCCAACTGTGCTTGGGTTGCATTAGGAAAATTATACCCAAGTCTTCCTGGAAACGCTCCCCATTTTATACTCGCTGTTTGACTTGCCGGATTGTTGTCAATAGGGTTGTAATAGTTTGAAGTTTCCGGAGTATTTGTTGAGTTCCAAGGATTGTTTAACATTCCTTGTTGTGTAAATCCATCCAGATTATTACTCCAAGAATCATTCATTGCTTCTTGTTTGATCGGATTGTCTGTAAAGTCCTGAATACCTGCCGGTGTTCGAAACTGGAAAGTAGATTGTTCCACATCTTTAGTCTTTTCTACAGTTACGTTGTTTTCAATTGTTTTCATGTTTAGTAGTTGATTTAAATTATTTATTTGTTTTTGTGTCTCTTCAATTGTTTTACCCTATTAGTATCCAATTTTCTTTTTTAAGTATAAGTAAGAAATATTTAAAAAGTAATAATTTTCTTACATAGCTAATTTATAAGCATGTTTTTACAATTGGGAAAGGTTTTCCCATATTATTTGTTAAATCTTTTATCTACAAGATTTTAAAGATGGGAGGAAGCAAGAAGAATGAATCTATTAATTGAATGTTAATCAAACTTTAAAACTAAAAATAAACGAATTAAACTTTGATAATACAGCAACCATGAGTGTATCGTTGCTATTAATTTACATGGCTTATTTTATGATGATCTGAAGTGTCAGATGATAAATAGGTAAATGGAGAATGTGGTGATTATAAAAGTTGTTATTTGTAAAAAACTAGGAATTGTAATATTATTACATTGGTCTTACTCGGCTTTGATACGGCTTTGATACGGCTTTGATATGGCTTTGGAATTTTAAATTACATACTATTTGAAGCATCGTCATATTGTACCAATGCGTTTTGCAATATTTTTCTCATGCGTTCGCGTAAGTTAGCAGGACGCAATACTTGTAATCCATTTCCGAAGCCTAATAATAGTCGTTGAAATTCATAATTTTCAATCAAAAATAAATGAATGATGATACTACCGTCTTCATTTTGAGTGATAAGTCGTTGTGAATTGTGTATTGGCTTTGTAAGTACGTAAGGTGCGTTCAATTTGTCTACCCAAAGCTCAATTCGCCTAGGTTTTAATCCTGTATTAACGGTTACTCCAACAACATTCTTGTAAAATACTTCAGCATTAAATTTCTCATCTAAATACTCAATGTTAAAATCGAAATCAATAGCCACTATTCTGTCTAAAGCTAAGTTTGTTATGGGTTGACTTCCTTTTTTCTTACCAATTAAAAACCATCTGTTATTAAACTCTTTTAATATGAATGGGTGAAAATTAAATTTATTTTCTTCTCTGGATGTGAATGATTTATAAGTGATTACCAGAACTACTTTTTTAACTATTGCCTGGTAGATTTCATCTAAAAAATGTAATCCTTTCAGGTTGTCATTTTTATCTAAATGGATGACAGGTTGCGTATGCGATTTCTCCGAATAAATCTTATCTTCTAATCGCTGAAGAATATCTGAAACATCACTAAAAAGCGAAAAATCCTTAAATTGCTTCAGCATCGAAACGGTTTCTGTTAATACATTAATATCGGTTTCCGTTAATGGAATATCCGTAATCGTGAAATCTTCTTCATCGTATTTGTAAAACTTCTTATCATAAACGACAATTGGCGCATTGTACCCTAATTTCTCACTACGCATCAGTTGAATATCAAGCTGCACCGTCCTTCTACTTACTGGATTTTCTTTTCCTTCGTATTCGTATAACGCATTGGAACAGGCGTCCATTAAATCGTCTAATGTCCATTGACGATAGTTGTTCTGCAAACATTTATCGATGGTTTTATAGCGAATTAATGCATTTTTATTTTGCGCCATTTTTTTTGTTTTTTATAGAATAAATAATAAACCCAATACTAATTACAGTGATTATAATTATTGAAAATATTAGTTCTACAGTCGTATTGTTTATACAGTCTTGAGATAATTTTAAAAAAACTCCAGAAACGAACTTGGTAACTAGTAGTGAAATACAAAAAGTTATAGCTAAATATTTTGGATTGGTATGTTTCGTAAGAATTGAACTAATTATAGGTTGGATATGTATCTCAGAAATACTTAATAATAACATTGTTAAAGCATATAGAATTATCTGATTTTGTGAACTTAATTCGGGAATCCATACTAGAAAGAAGTAAGAAATAGCAGCTAAAAAGAAACCAATTATTAATTTGAATGAACTCGAACTATATAAAAAAGTCCATACAATTATTGCTATAATACAGATGGGTATTATGAATATAGAAGAATTTATATACGGTAAAAACTCTTGTTTCATTCCTATAGATGAAATTTCACCTAAATTTTGCAATAAACCGATTGAATGGATATTAGCTAGCTCGTAAGTTCCCCAAAATAAACCAACTACTAGTAATAAAATTGAAATTTTTAAAATTAATTGATTTGAATATTTTTTTTCTTTCAAAATCTCTATTGGATAATTCTCTTTTGAAATTAAAATTGGGAAAATTGATAATAATCCAAATATTCCAGCAGTCAAGAAACCTATATTAAAATTAAAATCTTCTACAAGGTATATAATTAAAAGAACACCCAAAAAAGAACCTATACTAGTAGCCAGGTAAAAAATAGCAAATCCCGAATCAAGAAGTTTCGTTTTATTTAAATAAATTTTCCCAAAATTTGACACAATGTTTGTTCTATAAAATCCATTTCCTAACACTACAAAAAATAGCCCTATATAACCCCCTAAAATTGAAGGAATACAGAAACATAATGCTCCAATGGATTGAAAAATGCCACCTAGTATGATCGCTTTTCTATTTCCAATAACTAAGTCACCTAGCAACGCACCTATAACTTGTGAAATTAAAAGAGCTATTCCAAACCAACTATATAGATTGATGGCTTGCATTCTTTCCATTTTTATTGTTTCACTCATCAGATAAATCACAATAATTGATCGTATTCCATAAAATGAAGCACTTCCAAAAATTTGCCCTAATGCATAATATAGAGTAACTTTTGTGTGTTTTTGAATTTGTTTTTCCATGTATTAAATTATTGAATTATTTCTATGACAGTGAAATTTCTGAAAGTATATTTTCTCTTGCTTTAGATTCATATAAAGTCCTAAATTCTTCGGTTTGGAATATGAATTCATTTTCTAAAAAATGTTCTAAGGCTTTTTTCCTTCCGGGTTTGTACAAAAAATCAGGGTAGATACTGTATTCTTTTCGGATTTGTTCAAAATATACTTTGTAATCTTCCCAATCCTTCGACAGGATTTTCAAATCAAAATCGATAAGCCATTTTTCATCTTCAATGCCGTTATTCTGATGGTCTTTGGTGGCTAAAATCATATCAAAAACTATTTTCGAATCTATATTAGTCTCTTTTGGAAGTATTTTAACTGCAAATTCAGCGCTTTTAAGCTCATTGTCTTTCCTACTGCTGTTATAGATGTAATCGTGGTAAAAAATGGAATACAAAACCTCATTCGGGTATTTCAGCTTTGTTTTGTAGGTATTGAACTCCTGAATCATTTCGGCCAAATGATTCAGATTGTGATAATGTCTCGCTTTTTTGGAATAGGCTTTTTCCAATTCAAACCATTTATCAGAGGTCTGTTCTTCGGTAAAACCAATATTTAAAAGGAGTTTGGTGAATATCTTCTGTAAATCCATAGCAATTATTTATTCAAAAATACCATTCCTTTTTTACTACGCAAAATAATTGCGCAGTATGTTTTCAACTTTGTACCATCAAACAAAATAAAAAGTTATGTCATTAGCCAATATCGTTTCGAAAGCTTACATCTTATTTGATTATCCAAAGCCGATGAGTATTACCAATGTATGCACTGATTGCTGCATAAGTGCTGAAGACGCCCGAAAATTACTCACGCTACCGCTGAATGAAATTCCTGTAGAATTAATCCATGAATACAACGATGGAGCACAGGCAACTGCGTATAATATGACAGAATTCAAATACTTTCTGCCACGCTATCTTGATTTGATGCAACATTTTGAATTTGCATCATGTGTAGATATTTCACTAAGTCTGAAAAATCTCAATTTCAACAATGATTTGTTTTGGCAAAAAAAGGAAGAGAAAAACATACTAGAAGAGTTTGCTGCTGCCTTTATAACCGAATGCATTTCGAGAGAGTCGCTACCAGATGGGGAAGGAATGGTATCGATACTAACGATGTTTCATACTGCGCAAATTCCCATTGAGCCTTTATTGGATATTTGGATAACCGACTTAAATGAAAACGGAATGGGTATGATAAGTACCATTTTACTTCATGATATCAACGGAAAGGGAACCCGTATATCAAGTGGTTTTACACCCATTGAATTATCAGATTTGATTTTAGAATGGATACGAGCTAATAAACAGGAATTTATGGTATTTATTGAAGATTTCATAATGAATACCGATAACAACAAAATGACTCAGGAATTGAGCTATTGCTATGATTTTCTAAAGTTTTTTTAATGAAAAATGGCCCTGTAGCTTAAAAGGAAAAGCCTACAGCAAAATTGACTTACTGTAGTGTTTGCGGATATTCCGGTTAGACCTGCGCGGACTAATGGGTAGAATTTACAGAAGCACCGAAATCGTGAGGGAAAGTAGGGAAGCGTATTTAGAGCCGCAATGCCCGAGAGGGAATATGAGTTCGAATCTCATCAGGGTTACAAAATTGCAATTCAACCCGACAGATAATTTGGAAGCTGTCGGGTTCGCAAAAATAAAAATAATTTACCTACGCAAAATAACTGCGCAGTTCATTTTCACCTTTGTAGTGTTAAAATAAAACAACAGAAATTATGGTTATCATATTAAAATCAGAGAATAGCTATTTATTAGATATTTTACATAAAAACCCTTCCACAGATGAAGGTTTATATCTTAAGGAATTAAAAAATGGAATTTTAATTGGGAATGCCGTTTCCAGTAACGAATACCATTGTTTTTTTCAGGACGTAAAGCATAGCTACTTACCAGAAGAAGGCAATCAGATTGATTTTCAGAGTTTCTGTAGTCCGTTATTAGCATTGAACATTGGAACCGAATTTTTTAATCATTTGTATAAAGAAAATGAGCTTTTGAGTTCGACTGTGATTTCTTGGTTGGATAAAACCTATGAAGAAATTGACCATATGAAAGCAACTATTGAAGTACCAATTTTTTTCATCGATTCCGGATGGTACAATGACAATAGGTTTTTATTATCTAAATACATTGATGGCATATTCTTAACGCACAAGATTGGCAACAATTATTCTTTGCAAATAGAAGGGAATACGGTACGTGAAGCGATTCAAAAATTTTCAATGGTGTCATTGTTCGTTCATTTTACCAACAGATATGCGGTTTACACTTACATTGATGATAGTTTTATTCAAAAGTATTTAACGGTTATCACCAATATTAAAGGGATACCTTATTTCGTTTTTTATCTTTTTATCAAAAGGATTTTACGTTCACCAAAACAATTTGAAATGTTGAAACCAGACATGGAAAGCTATTTTAATCATAACATCCAATTTGTTTTTACCGATACGCATCAGTCCCGAAAAGCATTTATCTGTGATAAAATAGATTTTTCTACGGAAGTCTTAGATTTTGGATGTGGTGAAATGCAGTATTTCAAATATTTGTATAAAAAAGGATTCAAGCAAAATTATCATGGCTATGATGAAGTTGATTTTAAGGCTACAGCCGATAAAATTATAGCTCAGGACAATATTGACAATTTATTATGGATAAATGACAAAGAAGAAATGAAGGGGTTTGAAGGTCAGATTATTTTAAGTGAAGTCATTGAACACAATCCTTTAGAAGAGGCTACAGCGCTTTTAATATGGATCAGAGACAACACGAAATTTACCCGACTGTTCATTACCACGCCCAATAACGAATTCAATGTCAATTACGAAATGGTCGATGAGTTCCGACACGACGACCATGATTTTGAATTATCAAAGCAGGAATTTATCGATTTAATAGCTGATATTTTTCCAAACCAGCAAGAGTATCATGGCATAGGGGACTGCGTCAGCGGAGTTTATCCAACAAGTGCCATTATTGTTCATTCCAAATAAAAAAAAGATGTTAGACATAAAAACAAGAAACAGAGTAGATTGGTTTTGCAAAAACGGGGTCAATGATTTTTCGCCAACGATTTCTCCGGCACCAAAGAGCAAAAACAATGGTGAAATAGAAAGTATTGAAGAAGCAGTGGCTTATTTTTTAAAGAACAATACTAACGAATTGGTAATTCAAAAAAAATACATGGGCTCCTACTGTACCATTTATTTGAAGAAAGATAGCAATGAAACGTATTTTGTATCTCGTAACGGGCATAAAATAGATCATATTGATTTGGAAGAAGCCAGAGAAAGCATCACCGATTTACATCAAAAAATGCTTGAACTGTATCCAGAATTTGACACGATCATGATTGCTTCAGAACTTTTGCCATGGAAAGTCCTTGGTGGTGGATTAATCGAAAAGGAATACTATGCCTACTATGATGCTCAAAAAACACATAACGAGTATTTGAAAAGCAGCAATTTGTATGAGAAAATCGCGAAGGTAAAAGCGGCTGTCAACTTTGTAACTTATAAAGAAGACCAACAGAAATTATCTTCAAAAGAATTCAGATCGAAACATAAACCACATATTGTGCGTCAGTATGAAGCTTTAACCGATTTTAAGGTTTTAGATTTAAACGTTCAGCAAAAATCATTGCAGATTTTTAAAACACAAATTGACACTTTTGGGAAAGAAGAGAAAGTACATTTTAAGCCGTTTAACATCTTAAAAATTGTTTTCAATGATGGGAGGGAAGTGATACCAAACAGCAATTTGACGTACAGTCAAATCAATGAAGATCCCTTTTTACATTTAAAATTTACAGAAAAAAACAAAACAGCCAATATTAAAAAAATATACACTTTCTTTGAAAAATTAAGTGAAAACAACGAGGAAGGCATCATGATTAAGCCGCTTGAAAGCTATACCAAAGGATTAGCTCCATGCTTTAAAGTGAGAAATAACAATTATTTGACCATGATTTACGGAATTAATTTCCAGGCCGATTTCGAGTACTATTTAAACAAAAGAAATATAAAACAAAAATTAGAACAGTCCATCAACGGTTGGGAAATCAATCAGCAAATGCTTCAAATTCCGTATAAGAGTATCAACTCCGATAATTATTTGATGAAGATATTATTATTAAAGAGAATTAACGACGAAGCCATAGAAAAAGCGTTGGACCCACGATTGTAATAAAGCATAAAAATGAGAAAAACACCTACATTAACGATATTAGTTGGTTGCCCGGCTTCCGGAAAAAGCACCTATTCTGAATGGATTGTAAAAACGGAATCCAAAACCATGCGTATTAGCCGTGACGAAATCCGTTTCTCGCAATTCCAACAGGTTTTGGAACAAGATGCGGAAGGTATGATTACAAAAATGATCAACGAGCAGGTAAAGACCTTGCTTAAAAACGGCTGGAATGTCATTTTAGATAACTGCCATACCAAAAAAGAATATTTGGAGAACCATATAAACGAATTTGCTGCCTATGGAAACATTACTTTCAAACTATTCGATTTGCCTCTTGAAGAATTATTGGAACGCAACGAAAAAAGAAGCAGAAAAGTCCCAGAAAAAGCCATTGGAAGTATGTTTCATCAATTGCAAATCTTAAAAGAGAAGTTTGATTTTGCGCCTATCAGAAAAGCAAAAAAGGATATAGAATATGCAATTCAGGATGTATCATTGCCAAAGGCCTTGGTTTGTGATCTTGACGGAACCTTGGCTTTAATGAACGGAAGAAACCCTTTCGATGCCAGTAAGTCTGATGAAGATACCTTAAATGAACCGGTGGCCAATGTTTTGATTAATTATAAAAAAGCAGGGCATCAGATTATTTTACTTTCAGGTCGTGAAGATAGGTACAAGGAACCAACGCTGCGTTTTTTGAAAAACCACAACATTGATTTTGATGTGCTTTTGATGCGAAAAACGGCCGATAACCGAAAAGACAGCATCATCAAGAAAGAAATCTTTGATCAGGAAATTAAAGACAAATACTTTGTTGAATTTGTACTTGACGATAGGGATCAGGTTGTCGATATGTGGCGAAACGATTTGAAATTGCCTTGTTTTCAGGTGTTTTATGGGGATTTTTAAGAAAAGGTTATTACACCTGACAGGTTTTTGAAACCTGTCAGGTGTAAAGAAAGAAATAATACCCAAAAGATGCCGGTTCGGATCCGCCCTGTGCAACCCATAAGTCGCGGTAGTTTAAATGGATAAAACGTTTGGGTATTTATAAACAATTGAAGAAGAAATAATGTTAACTATGTCTGTAAGAAAAATAAGCGGGCATAGTTATTTTAGTTACATTTGAAAGAAGCCATGAAAGATAAAATACTAGATAAACTACAGGAAATAGAGCTACAGAAAAACGTAAGTGTTTTGTACGCTGTAGAATCCGGAAGCCGTGCTTGGGGATTTGCCTCACCAGACAGCGATTATGACATCCGTTTTATCTATAAAAATGAGCCCAATTATTACCTATCACTTTGGGAAAAGCCCGATGTGATAGAATTTATGACGGCCGAAGATTTAGACGGTTCCGGTTGGGATTTACGGAAAACCATAAAGTTATTGTCAAAATCTAACGCACCTTTGCTGGAATGGTTGTTCTCGCCTGTGGTGTACAAACAGGATGATGCTTTCCTGAAACAAATGCAGTCGTTTGCGAAGGATTGCTTTTCACCCATAGCGACGTTGCACCATTATTTAGGAACCACCAAGAATTTCATGGACGTATGTGAAGCCGAAGAAGTAAAACTGAAAAGTTATTTCTACGCCCTGCGTACCGCTTTAGCCGGAAAATGGATCATAGAGAACAACAGTTTTCCTCCGGTGGCTTTTATGGAATTATTGCCGATAGCACCACAGAACATACAGGACAAAACCTTAGAATTGATGGCTATTAAAGCAAATCAGGATGAAAAATATTTACACCCGAAAGAAACATTGATAACGGATTTTTTGATGGAGGCGATAAAGTTTAATGGTGAGAATGCAGGTAAGTTAAGTGGTGGGAAGAAGGTGAGTGGGGAGTTGGATGAGTTTTTTAGGGGAATGATAAAATCGAATATAGGAGTATGATTTCAATTCAAATTAATTTAGTATAATTTATTTATGGAAATTAGTGATTTAGAAATATTAAGTGACAAGAATGTAAGTACTTTTAGTAGGTATATAACTAAGTTTCTTAATATATACATAAGACCTATCAAAACATGGCGTGATATTTTATATAATCACAGTAGTTCGTTAAATGATACTGTTTTCTATATAATTTGTGTTGGAATTATTGTAGTTCTCTTATCATCAAATAATAAAGAAGGTAGCGAGTATTGGCTTATTCTTGAATTATGTTTAATATCCCTAATTCCTTTTTCAGTTTTGTTACTTCCGTATCTTTTTTTTAATAAAATATGGAAGCTTAATATTAATAGATTTAATATAATTAGATTGTTTATTATTATAAATATACAAATAGCATCTTTGATTAGTTTGCTGTGCAATATGGCTGATAAATTTAAAATTGAAAGATTATATATAATACAACATAATATAGAAACGATTTCAGGTCTGTTGTTCTTAATAGTTTTGCCTTTTTTAGTTAGAATTAAGTGGTATAAAAAATTATTATGGATTCTAATCAACTATTTTTTTCAACTTAGTTTTATGTTTATTACTTCTAACATACCTGAATATTTAATAATCAATGAAAAATTAAGTTTGGAAAGTCCAATTAAAGAATTTCATCACTTCATCTATAATTACAAAAAATCAGATAATGAAATTAACGATAATTACTTTTTAGTTTTAAGTCATAATATCAATGATAAAACAGTTAGAATAGAAACTATATTCCCCTCATATGAAATACTATCAATGATTGATAATGAATATGTCCATAATAAAAGAATAGCAAGAAAAATCGATTCTATAGCAATTGAAAATTTATCAGAGAACTATAACAACTCCATGAATTTACATTTAAAATTGAATAAAAATGACCTTATTGAAGAGAAACGTTTAATAGAAATTAAAAAAAGATTCAATAATGTATTCCTAGACGATTTAAAGTTTACAGATTCAATAAGAAAAAAGACAGTATTTAATGATAATAAAACTTTGTTTAATGAAGTTTACAACTACTTATATCAAACTAATAATTTATTTATGGATTCAATTTACCTAAAAAAAATCATGAAATCTGAAAATAATAAGCTAAGTATTGACACTAAGGAGAATGGGAAATTCATTATTTACGAAAGAGAAAATGCAAATAAATTATTAATCAAAAAAAAGAAAATAAATAAATTATTTTATGAATTAAATGATAGATTAGAAAAATCGTATCTCTCATATAAATATTTATATTATCCGCACTTTTATTATTATTTTGTGATAAAAAATAAAAACCGAATTAAAAGTTAGATTCAAAATAATTAATGACCATCCAAAACCTCCTTCTCCTCGAAGTCATCTCCGGAAGCAAATCTTAGATCAGAATTTATTAAGAAAAGCATAAAAGCAGTAACCATAAAAGTAATGATTATTAAAAACAGATTTTTTTTCTATACTGTATTGATTTTATTTACCCTTACAAAGGCATATTCACAACAAGGAAAATTGATGGATGACTTGTCGAAAAAAGGATATAAATTCATCTTTTGTGAAACGCATGAGTTGTTGAAAGCTAGAATTGATACCACAAAAGCATTAAAAAAGAAAGTGGTCTATTCTAAAATTGGAGATGTGATTTATGGTGTGATTTACCAAGATAAATATTATAATGGTGATAGTTTTTTTCATGAAAATAGTAAAACCGGAAAATTATATTTGTATCATATAGATTATTTAGATATACCAGAAGGGCCGGTTTCATATGATACCTATATCAACAATTTTTATTCCTGTTACAATGTAGATTTTAAAAACGATTGTATAAATGAATATAATGTTTCCCCATTTTTAAAAAATGGAATTAAAACAATTGTTACTTCTTCATTTAAAAATGATACTATCACTCAATCAGCAATTTGGGTAAATGAAGAAGTCTCATTACCCAATTTTAATGATGTAAATTCATTAAAAAACTATGATGTAGATTTTAATACTATGAAATATCAGAAAAAAGTGATTGGTGAACCCAAAATAATAGAAAATTATAGACCTTTAATTTTCTATTATTTTGTTTGTTTATTAGAATCCTGTCCAACAAAATGTTCAGATAAAGATTTTCTTGATGCTGTTTTTTAAAATATTATGAAAGTAAAATGACCATAACTGATCTTAAAAATAACAACCTAATCCTCTTCGAAGTCATTTCCGGAAGCAAATCCTTCGGACTCAACACACCTACCTCTGACACCGACCTCAAAGGCGTGTATTACCTACCTAAAGACCAGTTTTATGGACTCGATTATATTCCGCAAATCAGCAACGAAACTAACGATGAAGTCTATTATGAAATAGGACGGTTTGTAGAACTGCTCATTCGTAATAATCCTAATATCTTAGAAATCCTAGCGACTCCAGAAGATTGTATTTTATACAAACATCCTTTAATGGAAAACCTGAAAATAGAAGACTTTCTGTCCAAACTATGCAAAGACAGTTTTGCCGGTTATGCTGTAACGCAAATCAAGAAGGCGAGGGGCCTGAAGAAGAAAATAGTCAACCCCATGGAGAAAGAAAAGAAAAGCCTATTGGATTTTTGTTACGTTTTAAAAGGATATGACAGTGTTGCTTTGCCACAATGGCTGGCGGAAAACAACTATAATCAATCGCAATGCGGATTGATTAACCTGCCCAATTCTAAAGGAATGTATGCCTTATTTTATGACGCTTCAACTACTTTAGGATACAAAGGCATTACTCAAAAAGAAAGCTCTAATGAAGTATCGCTTTCTTCTATTCCTAAAGGCGAAAAAGAAATGGCGTATTTGTCCTGCAATCAGGATGGCTATTCAAAATATTGCAAAGAATACAAAGAATATTGGGATTGGATAGAAAAAAGAAACGACGACCGTTACAATACCAATCAGCAGCACGGAAAGAATTATGACAGCAAGAACATGATGCATACCATCAGGCTATTGCAGACGGCGGAGCAGATACTTTCAACAGGAAAATTAAATATCAGAGTCACCAATAGAGAAGAATTACTCAACATTAAAGCCGGAAACAGGGAATACGATGATTTGCTTGCAATGGCGGATGGATTGATTGCTTCTATCGAGAATCTTTATGAAACGACTACCTTACAGGAAAGCCCGGATGCTGAAAAAGCAATAACGACTTTAATAAAAATCAGGGAAACACTCTATGCTTAACTTTAGCTTCTAAAAAATTTACCGCAGATTAACCTACACAAAGAATAGAATATTGAAAATGAAAATTGAGAAACTGTACGAAGTCACTTTTGACACTGAGGAAAGCATTATAACTGCAACAATATCGAAACCTAACGAAATTGTAATGCTAATGAGTTCCGGGAAAGTAATCCGATTTGATTTGGACAAAAAGGAAGGAAAATATTTATTTTCAGTGAACAGTAATATTAGCTATTCTGATGGTGGATTTGACATTGCAGCAAAAACTTCAATTTATACATTGGATGAAATTGTAGTGGTAGCTAATGACTTTAAAAGGCATGCATTTGTTCATCATTCAGATGAGTATCATGCTATCAACTTGTGGAGAAAAGAATATCATGCTGACATTTCATGCTATCCCATAGCTTTATTTAAGAATGAAGCAAATATTCCTCATATCATATATGGAATAGATTGGAATCACATACAAATAATGAATCTTGATACAAGACAAGTTTTAACCGCTTCAAAGTCCTTAATTGAAGAAAATGCGGAGGAAAAACATATTGAGCTTAACAAAAAATACAATCAAGCAGCCAACCTTCCATGGCCTTCACCATATGAATATTTTTTTGGTAAATTGAAAATAGCTCCAGACAATAACTATTTTTTAAGTGCTGGTTGGAATTGGGGTTCGTGTGATTCATATCGCATTTATAATTTAGCGTCTTTTATAGATAATCCTAGAATAACAGACATTCCAATTGATAGTTGGGAACATGAGAACAGAGCTGTTTGTTGGATTAATGAGCAGACAATAGCCGTCGCATATAATCCTTTTACAGAAGGAGATGATGACGCAGATGCAAACTCTCCTTGTGAAATTCATTTTTATGATTTTATAAATGAACAAGCAGTACTAAATAAAAAAATAAAAGTAGAAGAGTTAGATATTGTAAGTGCTGAAATTGAATTTAGCAATGAACTAAATTCAATCCTTGCGTTTTCTGATAAATTTGGAATAGCTGTAATATCATTAGAAGGGATTATTAAATATCAAAATAAAGATTTGAAGGTAAATAATTGTTTTGCTAACACGAATCAATTTATAACAGCAAATGATAAAACTGTAGTAATAAACAAAATAATTCAATAAAAACTACTTCATAAACAGCTTTCCTCAAGCGGTACATCGCTTTTGCCTCAGAATCGCTCGAAGCTAATAGACGGATGGAATAAACGCTATTAGAAAACAAGCGATTGAGAATAGAATTCCCTCTATTCAACAATCGCTTGTCTTTTAAATCTTCAAAATGTCTTGTCTGCACTTTTTATCTCAAAGAAAAAAAATATTTGTGTCCAGAGGGTAGCCCATTAGGACTGCCTTGTATATTTATAGAATAGGGAGTAATCAACTACTATACTCTATTGTCTATACAAATAGGCTTTAAAACTAAACCTTCTATAATTCGAATGATTTTATTATTTTCTTGTTCTGATCCGATTGTTATTCGAAAAAAATCAGGATGATTTCTAACTTTACCAATTATTATCTCTGAGTCAGTACATCGCTGTATAAATTCATTCTTTAAGCTCTCATTGTAAAACCGAATCGGAATAAAATTTCCATGAGATTTAGAAACCTTAACATCCCCCTCTAAAAGCATTTCATTTAAAGTATGAAACATTTTTTCACGGGCTTCAATAATTCTTTCAATTTTAGGTTGAATAACTGTCTCAAAATTATTTAGTAACACTTTGGCGGAAATAATAGTAAACGGTGAGAACTTAAAGGGAAGATCATTTTTTTTCAATTGGTTCTTGATCGTATCTGAACACATAGCATACCCTAATCTAATTGCTGCAGCTCCTAAAGCTTTCGAGAATGTTTTCAAAACAATGACATTGTTATATTTTTGAGTCAAATGTGCGTATGAATCATTCGCAAATTCTGCATATGCCTCATCGATTATAAAAACACTAGATGGATCGTTAGCTACTTCAGTTTCTACAAATATTGGATCAATTAAAGTTCCTGTTGGATTGTTTGGTGTACAAAACACATAAATTGAATTCTTGCCTCTGGGAAATCCTGCATAATCGTAATCTAATTCATTATTAAAATCCCAAGGAATATGGTTTAGATCGAATAATTTTGGGCAAATATCAAATAGTTCGAAACTTGGATTTGGTGTAACAATTCTATTATAGTGCTTTGAAAGTTCTCCTAAGAATCTCATAATTAAGCCAGAAGATCCATTCCCAAGAATCAATGAATCAGTAGGAACACTATTTAACTGCGCAATTAAAGCTATAAGCTCTTGTGACTCTGCAACCGGATATCTGTTCCAGTCAGAAATTATTAGCTCACTAATTACCTCTTCCTTGATACTTTTTGGGAGATCAGACGGGAACTCATTTTTATCTAAAAAAATCATAATATAAATTGAACTATTCTAGTTATGGAATATATTTAACATGGAGCGAAAGGTATTTTTAGGGTCGAACTTTAGTTTACCAGCTGTCATATCAGGCCATTGGCTTCCAAAATGTACCGCCCATTCTTCTGGGTTTCCAGGTTTATTAATACTGTCACAAGGATATCTGTTTCCTTCATATTTTAAAGCAATCTGATACAATTCATTGTTCAATTCACTTAAATATTCTATGCGCTCTTTTGTATTTGGGTAGGCGTTTCTTAATATTCCAATAAAGTAAAAATCCTCCTCAGGCTTTACAAATAAAGGAGTTTGAATGCTTGACGATTTCATTGGAATAAAAAGTACAGGGCCATCGCTCATATCTGCGGCTTTATGCATCAATTGAAATTCATTCATAAAACCAGAAAACTGTGAAAACGGGATAAAAGTAGCTAACTCCGGATGAGCTGTTTTCCCTTTCTCCTTTTCAGTAATTATTAAAGGTGGCTCTTTTGTTACATAGCTAAAAAAATCTTCTTGATAACTCTGTTTTAAACCATTCAAAGGAATTTCCTTTTTTAAAAAACATTGATCTTCATATTCATACTGTACCAATTCTACAAAAAAGGTAAACTCCTCTTCGTTTTTGCACTTTTCAGCAAAGTAATCGGAATTTTCTGCAACAACGGTTTGCCCCATTTTCTTTCCAAATTCAACCCTTGTATTGGGAATTAAAAAAGCATGTATGCATTCAAAATCAGGTTCTTTTAGTAGTTGAGTACTTAAATCATGAAACTCCTTAGCATTATCAATAAGTAATTTTGTAACGTGCATTATTTTTGGAGCACGATTTAATTTCATTTTAACCTTTGTAATTACTCCAAACTGTCCTAATCCAGACCTTACAAGGTTAAAAAGATCACTATTCTCAGTACTGGAACACATTCTAATTTCACCATCGCCAGAAACAACTTCTAACTCAAGAACATTATCTGCCTGGATTCCAGAATCATGACTCATAAAGCCCAATCCTCCAGTTGAAATGGTTCCTCCTACAGTCAATTTTTGCCAATCGGTAAGCGTGGGTGGGGTTGCATTTAGTTTTAACGTTTCTCTTACAAGTTTTTCCCAAGTAATACCGCCTTCTACAACAACAGAGCCCGTTTTTCCATCAAAATCTATGGAAAGAATCTTATTCATGGTCTTGATATTAATAACTATACCTTGATCTACTAAACACTGACCACTTGCCGAATGAGACATCCCTCTTGTGTTAACTGGAATTTCGTTTCTATTACAATAGTTTATTATCTTTTGTACATCTTCTGTTGATTTAGGGTTCAAACACCCAACAGAATTTACAGTAATTATTTGTCCAAAATCTGTTTTCACCTTTGCTAAGGCATCTTCTTCGTTACTGAATTTTCCTTCGAATTTAGGTAACACTTGCTCCGTCATTAACATATTTATCATGGTATTCTTTCATTATCTTTTTCTCAGATTCCGTGAGTTCGTATTTTCCATCATTTAGAAGCTGTTCCAATATTTTAAACTCAACGTTTAATAAACTTTGAAGATCTAATAACTTTTTACTTAAAGCTATGGAAGGAATAAATACCTGCACACTCATTTTACCATTGATTCCATTTCTTATTAAAAACCGAAATTGTTTTTTAATTTTCCCTTCTAAAATCCATGTGAAATCTAGGGAATCATCTGAATAATGATTCGTATTGGTTACACTTATTTTTGTTTTTTCTCCGGTAGAACTGGTAATTTCATAGCACATATCTTCAATTACAACCAAATTGGTATGTACAGTCCAATATTTAAGATTAATAGGATTTTTTAAAAATGCTATTAATTTTACTTTTTCAGCTAAAAGCTCTACGCTAAAAATTTTAGTCATGCAACAAGGTTAACGGATAACCAGCATATTCTTTCTCTAACCTTATGGTTTCTCCTTGAACTTCAAAATCTAAATTCAAGGATTCAAGAATACTTTTGCTTTTCTCAAAATTGAATGATTTTAATGCTAATTCTACCGGAATAACTCCGTTATGAGATTCCTGAATTTCACTTAAGCTCAAAAACTTATCCTTTTCATTAGGGTTAATCAATTTTTCACCTTCTATACTAAACCCTAAAACACTGTTTAGGAATTTTTTTGCACTTTGAACTTCGGCAACGTTAATTTGAATATTATCAATTCTATCGACTTCAATACAGTCTATAACTTCAAAATAATTTGTTTTATCTAAAGACTTAATATCATCATCGTTTTTCAAGTTAGGATCATCTAAATATGACTTCATAGTATTTGCTAATCCTGACATATTATCATGTGTAAAGAAACCTTGTTTCTCAGAAGTTTTATCCTGTGTTTCACTTTTTCTT
>JASLID010000055.1 GCA_030153045.1 Flavobacterium sp. | reverse complement strand
AATCAATGGCGGCTTGTTTTTCTTTTTCAAGATCTAGTTTTGTTTGATTTTGACAAGAAAAAATAACCAGAGATAAAACAACTAAATATATAGTTTTCATAATCAATAATTTTAAAGAATTAATAACATTACAAAGTAACGTCAGGTACACTCTTTAAAATTTACATGATTTCGCTTACTTTTTATAGAATTTTATTTTATCTCCCACATTCATTCCGTTGTTTTTAGCCAACATACCGCACATGTGAAATAGCATTCTAGCACCTACATTTCCGTCCCAATCGTCATCACCAGGAGCCACTTCTACTAAGTCGAATCCAATGATTTCTTTTCCGCTTTCAGTTAATTTATCAAACAAATAGGTTGCTTGTTCGAAAGAGAAACCTCCCGGAACCGGAGTACCTGTATTGGGACAATACCATGAATACATTCCGTCGATATCGAAAGAAACACATACTTTTTGCGGTAAGGCTGAAATAATTTCATCACATTGTTGTTGCCAGGTTTTACCTTCAAAAGTTTCAGCTTTTAAATCCATATCTGTATGAACAATAACGCGATTGCCTTGTTGTTTTACAACATCTACTTCTTGTTCGCAAAAATCACGGATTCCAACTTGAACCAACTTTGTAATTTGAGGAATTTGCAAAGCATTAAACATGATAGAAGCGTGTGAATAGGTAAACCCTTCATAAGCAATACGTAAATCCATGTGAGCATCTAAATGCAAAATACCAAAATTATCGTGTTTGGTAGCCAAAGCTTGATAGTACCCAAGAGGTGTGCTGTGATCTCCACCTAATAAAACCACTTTTTTGCCTTTGTTCATCCAATGCAAAACGCGTTCTTTCACTTCAGCATGCAATTCGCCACAAACCTTATTGATTTTATCTAAATCAGATTGCAATGCAGGAAAATTTTCAACAGCTTCTCCGCTCTCCAATAATTCAATGATAGGCTGCGCTAAACTTTTATATTTTTCAGAATTTTTAGCCCAGTGTTCTGGTACTTCGTCATAATACATTCCTAATTTCCATAATTCAGGAAATTGCTGGTGTAATAAATCTACTTGAAAAGAAGCATCAAGTATTGCTTCAGGTCCTTCTGATGCCCCAGCTCCATAACTTACGGTTACTTCCCAAGGCACAGGAATAATGATGATTTCGCTTTCTTCGGGTGTAAATGGCAAACCAAAAATGGTCGCATCTGCTAATCCAGGTTGTGATGGATCAAAGTTTTGTATTTTTTGCTCTTTAGTCATTTTAAAAAGTATTCTGTTAACCACAATTGGTTAAAGTATTTAATGCAAAGATATTTGGTTAATATGATACTAGAAAGAAATCGAGACAATTTCAAAAAAAAATCTGTTCCAAATTAATGAAACAGATTTTTATATAATTAAACTTTTAAAAACTTAGTTTTTCACAAACTTAACAGAAGCTTTGCTTTCATTAAATTTAATAGTATAAACACCTAAAGCTAAGCCTGAAATATCAATAACATTCTCATTACTTTTAAGTGAACTTTGCATCACTTTTTGTCCTAAAACATTATAGATTGTGATATTTTGATCAGCGATAAAATCTCCTTTAATTGTAATTTGAGTAGACGCTGGATTTGGGTAAATTGTCAAATTATTTTTCAATTGTTCATCAACTCCTAAAGCAGCCTGAACTGTTAATGTGAAATTACAGTTTACAGATGACCCACTAGTTGCCGTCATTGTTACTGGATAAACTCCTGGAGCTAAAACCGTTCCTGTAGTTGGGCTTTGTGTAACTGTTGCACCACAATTAGTAGAAATAGCATTGGTTAAAGTCAGGTAACTTGGCAATGTATAAACATTCCCAGCTCCTGCTGTTACCGTTTGATTCGCTGGACAGTTTATAGAAAGTGGTAACGCCGGCATAACATATCCCGTTGCTGTAAATATATCTGTCATAGTTTTAACATCTGCACAAGAATAATTCATATTTAATGCAGCCTGTCTAACAGCGATAGCAGCATTTTGCTGATTGGTTGAGCTATTCGTCAACGCCAATCCTTCTAAAAACGCTTTGTCCGTTTTTTCACGGCCAATAACATCCCATATTTTCATTAAAGAAGTAGCCCATATCTGACCATCTGAGTGTACTTGGCCTACAAGTCCTCCCGGATATAACGCTGCGTAATTAGTTGTTCTTCCTCCCCAACATGCATTATGACCATCCCAGTTGAACATATAATGATATGCTGCATCTGTTGAAAGCCATTGATTTAAAGCTCTACTATGAGACTGTGCCCAGTAATCACCGCAACCTTCACTCAAGCCATTTACCTGAGATAAAGAACCTCCAGTCATCCAATCATGTAGGCCGTGTCCTAGTTCATGCCAGATAACGTCTCCATCTTCTCCATCATCAACACATCCTTCACCAAAGTGTAATTCTCCATTTGAATAATGCGAATTATCAGCTCCGTTTTCTCCACTTGGATCAATCCATAAAATCCCGGCGTGTGATGCAGTTAGAGGTACACAAACAATTCCTAAAGTCTGGTTAATATATCTTAAACTGTTGTCCGTGTGATAAAAAACATTAACTGCTTCAAAACCATCATCGAATCTTGTAAAGTTAAAAGTACTAGTAGCTTGTGTAAACAATCCTTTATTAGGGTTTGACAAATTTTTAATTTCTACATATGAGCTTTTCAATTTATAAACGCCTGCTGTCAAATCAATTTCCGGTAAGGTAACTGAAATCCTTGCAGCGTCTAATGAAGCGTTTGTAGCATCATTACCATCAACATATTGTCCTGCGTAAGCACTACGGTTTACACCAAGCGGATCTGAAGCAAATACCATTCCTGTTCCTGAAACATAAGCTAGAGGAGCTTTACTTTCTTTCTTAGGCTCTGAATTTGTTTTTTTCTTAGAATCTTCTTTCTCTTTTTTACGGTCTTTATGATAAAAAGCGATATCCTTTACGCTGATAACCTGTGATGTTTTTGCATCAACAATTACTTCCCAGCTTCCTGTTTTATCTTCAGCAGCAGTAACCACTCTATAAACTAATTTAGTTGGTTGTATCTTGTTATAAACGAATAATTTAGATTCTTGAAAAGTAATATTTCCAGAAAACTTTAATTCTGAATTTGAAATCTGAATTGCCTTTTGCTCCGTTATTGCGGGAACAACATCAATATTCTGAACTGTTTTATCATATGAATTTGAAGAGTATACAATTTCATCTTTAGGTGAAAAGTTGACTACAATTTCAGAATCAAAAACAGGAACATTGTTCAACATTTGTTGAAATCTTAGTGTTTCACCTGCTAGTCCTTTTCTAACAAATCTCAATTTAAATTGATGCTCAGGCTGAATCTCTAATTCTGATGTTTTAGAGGCAATATAATCTTTTGCTCGCTTTTCATTTGGAGAACTTTGTGCCACAAGAGCTGCGGTAATTCCCAATGAAAAGAATAAACTTAGTAATGTTTTTTTCATAGTAGTTTGGTTTAATAATGATTAATTTTTTTACAAAAAAAAAGAATAATTAATAAAAAAACAACAAAATTTATAAAAAATGTTGATTATTTCACAATTCCTGCTTTTAGTATTTGTCCGAAGTTGTACATGTCTTCAAACGAACAATACAAAGGAACTGGTGCCAATCGAATAACATTAGGCTCCCTCCAATCAGTAATAACGCCGTTTTTCATTAAATAATCGAAAAGACTTCTTCCTTCTCCGTGAAGAAAAACTGACAACTGACACGCTCTATCCTCTTGATTTTGAGGCGTAATAACTTCAAAAGTACTATCAACTTCTTTATCAATTTCGTGTAAAATAAACTCGAGATAGGCCGTAATTTTATTTCTCTTGGCAATTAATCTATCCATTCCTACTTCAGCAAACATTTCCACCGAAGCTAAATAAGGTGCTAAAGATAAAATAGGCAGGTTACTTACTTGCCAACCATCGGCACCATGAACTGGATCGAAAGTTGGTTCCATTTTGAAACGACGTTCTTTATTGTGCCCCCACCAGCCAGCAAATCTTGGTAAATTTGAGTGGTGATGCTTTTCATGAACAAAACATCCTGAAGCATTTCCAGGTCCTGAGTTCATGTATTTGTAACTGCACCAAGCAGCAAAATCGACATTCCAATCGTGTAATTCTAATTTGATGTTTCCGGCAGCATGAGCCAAATCGAAACCGACCATTGCTCCTGCTTTATGTCCAGCTTCAGTAATAGTTTTCATATCGAAAACTTGACCCGTGTAGTAATTCACTCCTCCAATTAAGACCAAAGCCAACTCATCACTTACTTCATTGATTTTAGCTAAAATATCTTCTAAACGAATGTTGTGTTCTCCATCTCTTCTTTTGATTTCAACAATAGTATCTTCTGGTTTTAAGCCATGCGAATTAACCTGACTCTGAAACATGTATTGATCTGAAGGGAATGCTTTTTCTTCGCAAATGATTTTATATCTGGTTTTGGTAGGCTGATAAAACGACACCATTAACAAATGCAAGTTCACTGTCAAAGTGTTCATTACCGTTACTTCCGATGGTTTTGCACCCACGATTTGACTTAACGGATTAGCGAAACGCTCGTGGTAATCCCACCAAGGTTTTTCGGCATAAAAATGACCTTCAACTGCGAGATTTGCCCAATCGTTCATGACATCATCAACGTAATTCTTGGTTCTTTTGGGTTGGAGCCCAAGAGAATTTCCCGTGAAATAAATCACATTTTCACCATTGTGTTGCGGAAAAATAAATTCGTTACGATAGCTTTTTAATTCGTCTTGAGCGTCAAGTTGTTGTGCAAATTCGCGTGTATTTTGAAAAGTCATGGATTATGTTGTTTGTGGCGTAAAAGTAGAAAAAAGTGACTAAGTTTCAAAGAAGCTAAGGTTCTAAGTTTTAACGGTGATTTTAAATTAAAAATAACAGCCGTTTACCTGAGATTTGAAACTAAAAGGAGGACTGCCGGTGGCAGTCAGGTATCTCTTAGCGTGAGGGATTGAAACGGCATCCTTTTGTGTAATGCAATGAAACAAAAGATATAGTGTAAAGCCCGACCCTTGTGGTCACGCCAAAAAAAATCCCAACATTGCTGCTGGGATTTGTATTCTATTGAAGAGATTGCTTCGTCGTCCCTCCTCGCAATGACTATTAGATAATTAACATCGCGTCACCGTAAGAATAGAATTTGTATTTTTCTTTGATGGCTTCGTCGTAAGCTTTACGCATTAAATCGTGTCCACAGAATGCTGAAATCATCATTAATAATGTTGATTTTGGTGTATGGAAGTTGGTAATCATACAATCTGCCAAACTGAAATCGTGTGGAGGGAAGATGAATTTATTTGTCCATCCTTCGAAAGGATTTAATGTTCTGGCAGATGAAACTGAACTTTCCATAGCACGCATGGTAGTAGTTCCTACAGCACAAATACGACTTTTTCTTAGTTTAGCACTGTTTACGATATCACAAGCTTCTTGCGTGATTTTTAATTCTTCTGAATCCATTTTGTGTTTAGACAAATCTTCAACCTCAACTGGGTTGAAAGTTCCTAAACCAACGTGTAATGTCACCTCAGCAAATTTAATTCCTTTGATTTCCAAACGCTTCATCAAATGTTTAGAAAAGTGCAAACCGGCAGTTGGTGCCGCTACAGCTCCTTCTTCTTTAGCGTAGATAGTTTGGTAACGCTCAGCATCTTCTGGTGTTACTTCGCGGTTGATGTATTTAGGGATTGGAGTTTCACCCAATTCTAATAATTTTGCTCTGAATTCTTCGTAAGACCCGTCGTATAAGAAACGTAATGTTCTTCCACGAGAGGTTGTATTGTCGATTACTTCAGCTACTAACGAATCGTCGTCGCCAAAATACAATTTGTTCCCGATACGGATTTTACGAGCAGGATCTACTAAAACGTCCCAAAGGCGTTGTTCTGCATTTAGTTCTCTTAATAAGAAAACTTCGATTCTTGCTCCTGTTTTTTCTTTGTTTCCGTAAAGACGCGCTGGAAATACTTTGGTGTTATTTAAAACCATTACATCTCCTTCATCAAAATACTCTAAGACATCTTTAAAAAGTTTGTGTTCGATGGTGCCTGCTTTTCTGTTCACGACCATTAAACGTGCTTCGTCTCTGTTTTCTGATGGAAACTCAGCTAATAATTCGGCTGGTAAATTAAATTGGAAATGAGATAATTTCATGAAGTCTATTTATTTAGGTTGCAAATATACGATTGTGAGATAGGCGTTGTCAAGTGTTTTGGCTTTTATTTTTAGAAATAGCTGCTAAGACACTAAGACGCTAAGGTTCTGAGGTTTTTATTCTTCCGAAATATTGAACCCTATTGCTTTTAAGTCGTTCCAGAAATTTGGATAGGATTTTGAGACTACTTCGGCCTCTTCAATAACAATATCCGTTTTTAATGCTAATGGAGCAAAGGCCATAGCCATTCTGTGATCTTGATACGTCTTGATTCTAACATTCTCATTTATCACATTAGACGGTTCCAAAGTAAGACTATCATCAGTAATTGAAATAATTGTTCCTAATTTTGATAATTCATTTCGCAACGCTTCAAGCCTATCGGTTTCCTTAATTTTTAAAGTATGAAGACCTGTTAAATGGCAACCTATTCCTAATCCGAAACAAGTTACTGCAATGGTTTGAGCGATATCCGGAGAATCGTTCAGCTGACAATTTATAGTATGTAATGGATAATCGATTTTCTTTAAAACAATCGAATTATTTCCGAAGGTAGTTTCAACTCCAAATTCTTTGTAAATTTTCACTAAAACCGAATCGCCCTGAAGACTACTTTGTTTATAGCTTGACAATGTAATTTCGGTTCCAACCGATGACAAAGCAATAATTGAATAGAAATAAGATGCCGATGACCAATCGCTTTCAACAGTTAACACTTGAGAAGTTGTTACCGATTCAGTATGTCTGACAGTAATTTTATTTTCAACGAATGATGTTTCGATGTCAATTTCATTCAGCAGAGCCAAAGTCATATTAATATATGGAATGGATGTAATCTTACCTTCTAATGTCAATTCCAATCCGTTTTCCAGTTTTGGTGCAATTAAAAGCAACGCCGAAATGTATTGACTACTTACATTTGCCGGAAGAGTCACTTGATTTAAAGTCAGTTTTTTTCCTTTGATTTTCAATGGTGGAAATCCATCATTTTCTATATATTCAATTTCTGCACCAAGTTGACGTAATGCATCAACTAAAATTTTGATAGGACGTTCTTTCATGCGGGAAGAACCAGTTAAAGTAACTTCTTTGCCTTCTTGTGTTGAAAAATAAGCAGTCAAAAATCGCATGGTTGTTCCTGCGTGATGAATGTCGATTACTTTTTCAGAAGAAGAAAGCGCTTTGATCATCACTTCAGAATCATCAGAATTGGAAACATTATCTAACGTGATATTCGGATACAACGCTTGCAACAACAACAACCTATTGGTTTCTGATTTAGAACCGGAAATACTGATTGATGGTTGACGATTAACGATTGATGATTGCAGAAGTAAATTCACAGCTATTTCAGTTTTTCATTATTGTGATGACGGTCGTGATCACGATTGGTTTTTAAATCTAATTTTTTATCGAAAGCAGCTTGCAAATCGATTCCGGTTTGATTGGCTAAACATAAGACCACAAAAACCACATCGGCCAATTCTTCTCCAAGATCTTTGTTTTTATCGCTTTCTTTTTCCGACTGTTCGCCGTAGCGACGGGCAATAATACGAGCTACTTCTCCTACTTCTTCGGTAAGTTGTGCCATATTAGTCAATTCGTTAAAGTAACGAACACCGTGGTTTTTAATCCAATTATCTACGTCGAGTTGTGCGTTTTTTATGTCCATATTATTATTTTTTAAGTCTTGGTAAAATAAAGGTGTAGAAAATAGATATCAATAATCCAAATGAGATTCCAAACACTAATGCCCTACTCCAATCGTGGAATTGAAAAAAATACGATAGCGAAGTTCCGATAAGTCCGTTGAAAAGAAATTCTAACAGAAATTTTTTATAATCAAAATCAGATTTCATTACTCTTTATTTTTACTATCAATAATTATAGTTACAGGTCCGTCATTAATGAGCGATACTTTCATATCAGCTCCAAATTCGCCAGTTTGTACTTTCTTTCCTAATTCCAGTTCCATTTGTCTTACGAAACTCTCATATAATGGAATGGCAATGTCCGGTTTTGAAGCTTTAATATATGAAGGCCTGTTCCCTTTTTTGGTCAATGCATGCAATGTAAACTGACTCACAACAATCATTTCTCCATTCACTTCTTTGAGTGACAGATTCATCACGTCATTTTCATCAGCAAAAATTCGGAGGTTGGCTATTTTAGAAGTCAGCCATTGAATGTCATCTGTTGCATCAGCATCTTCAATACCAATTAAGACCAACAATCCTTTTCTGATTTCGGCAACTTTATTTTCATTGATGGTAACGGAAGCTTGAGAAACTCGTTGAATAACTGCTTTCATCTCTTATTGCTTATTCCTCGTTTCATCACTGGCGATTCTATCTGCATTATAAATATCGGTACGGTACGATTCGTCGTCACCTTCCAATATTTTCAGGTAACTATTGTAACGCGACCAGGAAATTTCGTCTTTTTCCAAAGCTTCTTTCACAGCACATTTAGGCTCATCTTTGTGTAAGCAGTTATTGAATTTGCATTTGTCTTTCAACTTGAAAAATTCCGGAAAGTACCCGCTGATTTCTTCTTTTTCCATATCAACAACTCCAAAACCTTTAATTCCGGGCGTGTCAATAATATGTGCGCCAAATGACAAATCATACATTTCAGCAAATGTGGTCGTATGTTGTCCCTGTTTGCTTTGTTCGGAAATCGTTTTGGTTTTCAAATGCAGGCTTGGTTCCATTGCATTGACCAATGTTGATTTTCCAACACCGGAATGACCCGAAAACATACTCACTTTGCCCACCATCATTTCTTTTAGCTTATCTACTCCTTTGTCTTCTGTTGAAGAAACTCTCATGCATTTATAACCAATTTGCTCATAAATATATTGGAGATACAATTGCTCGTCAAGCATGGCATCATCGTAAGTATCAATCTTATTGAAAACCAAAATAGTTTCTATACCGTAGGCTTCAGCAGTAACCAAAAACCGATCTATAAAGCTGGTCGTTGTAGGCGGATTATTTATCGTAATCAGCAAAAAAACGTAATCAACATTGGATGCAATAATGTGCATTTGATGTGATAAATTGACTGATTTTCGAACGATATAATTCTTTCTTTCATGAATATTCGAAATCACTCCTGTCGTAACATCAGCTGTTTCTTCCAGCTCATAATCAACAATATCGCCCACAGCTATTGGATTGGTACTTTTAATTCCCTTCATTCGGAATTTACCTTTAATACGACATTCCAAAAAATCACCTTTTTCGGTTTTAATCGTGTACCAACTTCCTGTAGATTTATAAACGGTTCCTGTCATGCCACAAAGGTAAAACTTATTTGCGATTTATAACTTTTTCCTGATGGGATATACTTTCCTGGTGAATTGCTTTGAACATTTTAAGAATAAATTCCTCACTTAATCCTTTCTCTTCGCCTTCTAAAACCATTTTTCCAAGGATTTCATTCCAACGTTTATTTTGCAGGACAGCTACATTTTTCTCCTTTTTAAGCTCCCCGATTTTGTCGGCAATTCTCATTCGCTTGCCTAAACTTTCGATCAATTTGCTGTCAATTTCGTCAATCTGTGCACGCAATCCGCCCATTTTCTGATTGTAATCATCTGCTTCGTCAGTTACTTTTCTGATACGCAAATCGATAAAAATCTGTTTCAAAGCATCTGGAGTAACCTGTTGTGATGCATCGCTCCACGCATTATCCGGATCAGTATGTGTTTCGATAATTAATCCGTCATAATTCAAATCTAATGCCTGTTGTGAAACTTCTAAAATCATATCTCTTTTTCCTGTAATGTGTGACGGATCGCAAATTAATGGCAAATCAGGGAAACGGCTTTGCAGTTCGATCGCAATCTGCCATTCCGGCATGTTTCTGTATTTTGTTTTTTCGTATGTAGAAAATCCACGGTGAATTACGCCTAATTTTTTAATTCCGGCATTATACAAACGTTCAACGCCACCCAACCACAAAGACAAATCCGGGTTTACCGGGTTTTTTACCAAAACAATTTTATCTGTATTTTGCAAAGCATCGGCTATTTCCTGAACAGCAAATGGATTTACAGTTGTTCGTGCTCCAACCCAAAGCACATCGATATCGTGCTCTAAAGCTAATTTTACATGAGCAGCAGTGGCTACTTCAGTTGCTATAAGCAGACCTGTTTCGGCTTTCGCTTTTTGAAGCCATTTCAGTCCAATTTCCCCCACTCCTTCAAATCCGCCCGGGCGTGTTCTTGGTTTCCAGATTCCTGCACGAAAAACACTCACATCGGAATTTTTTAATTCGTGTGCAATTTTCAATACCTGCTCTTCTGTTTCTGCGCTACAAGGCCCAGCAATTACTAACGGATGTGTTAAGTTAAAATCGTCTAACCACGTTCGTAATGATTTACTATTTTCCATAGTTTCAATTTGTTACAAATTTATAAATGTATCGCCGATTCGACGGCTATTCTTGCTAAAACTTCTTTAATTTTTTCTTCTTCAATACACAATGAGAATCGAATGTATCCTTCTCCGTTACTTCCAAAAATGGTTCCCGGAGCGATAAACAAATCGTTTTCATACAACAACTTGTCTACGTATTCTTCTGCAGAGAATATGCCTTCTGGTAATTTTGCAAAGACAAACATACCAACCGAATTTTCATCATAGGTACAACCCAAACTATCAGCCAATTCAAAAACCAAATCTCTTCGTGTTTTGTATATCTCGTTTTGCTGTTCAAACCAAAGTTTTCCCAGTTTTAATGCTTCGACTGCTCCTTTTTGAATGCCGTAAAACATCCCGCTATCCATATTGCTTTTCACTTTAAGGACAGCATCAATTAATTTTGAATTTCCTGCAACCATTCCAACGCGCCATCCCGACATGTTGAACGTTTTCGACAAAGAGTTCAGTTCTAAAGCGATTTCTTTTGCTCCTTCTACCTGCAAAATTGAAATTGGATTGTCATTTAAAACAAAGCTGTACGGATTGTCATTGATTAATAAAATCTGATGCTTTTTGGCGAAAGCCACCAGTTTTTCAAACAATTCTAAACTTCCCGAAGCGCCTGTTGGCATATTGGGATAGTTCACCCACATTATTTTTACTTTCGATAAATCCTGCTTTTCTAAAGCATCAAAATCTGGTTCCCAATTATTTTCAGATTTCAAATCGTAAAAAATAGGTTTGGCTCCTACCAGATTTGTAACAGAAACATAGGTCGGATAACCTGGATTCGGAATCAGAACTTCGTCTCCTTCATTTAAAAAGGCCATTGAAATGTGCATAATTCCTTCTTTAGAACCCATTAACGGAAGAAATTCTGAATTCCAGTCTAAAGAAATTCCAAAATGAGTCTCATAAAAATCCGCCATTCCTTTTCGCAGTTCCGGTAATCCCTGATAACTTTGATATTGATGGGCTTTCGGATCATCCATAGCATTTTGCACGGCTTTAATAACTTTACAATCCGGTTTCAAATCAGGACTTCCAATACCCATATTGATAATGGGTTTTCCCTCAGAAATCAATTTACCTACTTCGCGCAATTTTTGGGAAAAATAGTATTCCTGTACTTGCTCCAATCGTTTTGCTGGTGTTATCATAATTTCCCGTTTTTGTATTCTCCTAAAACTTTAAAGTGTGTTGTCATTAGTTCTAATATTTTCTTTGCTTTTTCATAATGTTTGTATTTTACAAAAACCACATCAACGAAGAATGAATATTGAAAAGGCGTTTCAATAATGGGCATCGATTGGATTTTAGTCAAATTCAGCTTGCAGTTGTTCATCACATTCAACACGGTAGCTAAACTTCCCGGAGTATCATCCAATTCGAATTTTATTGATGCTTTATTGATCTCTTCCTTTGGAATTTCCTTGTTTTGGGTTTTGACAATTACAAATCTTGTCTTGTTGCTTTTTACCGTGTGAATGCCGGCTGCAATAATATCTAAATCATACATTTTTGCTGCGATTGGGCTTGCTACTGCTCCAATTCCCAAGATATTCCCATCTTTGATTCTTCTTGCAGTTTCGGCTGTATCGACGCTTTCAACCAATTTAATGTGAGGGTATTGCTTGAAGAAAACCGCGCATTGCAATAAGGCAATGGGATGAGAATGCACTTCATGAATATCTTCGATTTTTTGTCCTTTTAGGACCATCAGATTCATGTGAATGTCCAAATAATATTCTCCGATAATATGCAGATCGTTATTGTCGATTAGTGCATAATTTGGAATTATCGATCCAGCAATGGAGTTTTCCAAAGCCATGACTCCCTTTTGAGTCTTGTTGTCTTTCAGGCTTTTAACCAAGTTTTCGAACGACATGCATTCGTCAAGTAAAGCTGATTCGTTAAAAAATTCTTCGGCAACCTGATGGTGAAAAGAGCCTTTAATTCCCTGTATTGCGATTTTTGTTTCCATATGAGCAAAAAAAAATCCCGATGAAGACATCGGGATTGTATATTTATAATTATTAATTTAATTTTCTAATCAAATAACCATACGACAATCCCTCTCCATTTTCCAATAGAAATAAAAAGAATTGTTGCTAAAAAATGTGTTATTTGTAATCATTGCTTTTTTAAGCGTTATTTGAGAGGCAAACCTAGTAAAAAAAACGGTCTAAAAAAATTTTTTTCTATTTTTTTCTAAAAAACAATACAAATTATCTTTTTTTCACCCTTAAAGGAGTGTCAGTACCATTGATTATGGTTTGCGAGCTAATTGCAATTGCTTTTATGATTTCGGCCATATTGTCTAAATCGAGAGTAGAAACCTCATCACTTAACTGATGGTAATTTTCTTCCGAATCCATTTTAGAAGTAGAAATTGTATGGGCAGGAACCCCTAAAGCAGCCAATCTTGCATTATCTGAGCGATAAAAAAGTTGCTGATCAGGGTATGGATCAGGATTAAAGCTGAAATTAGACCCTTTTAAATTTTTCTGTAAAATTTCACCAAAGTTTGATTTTTCAAAACCAGTAATAAAAGCTGAATTTTTACCCCATTTGCTTTCTGTTCCAATCATTTCGATATTAAACATGGCGACAACATCATCTGGATTTATTCCCTGAGAAAAATATTTAGAACCAAAACCACCTACTTCTTCTCCTGTAAAGGCGACAAAAATTATAGTTCGTTCATTTTGATTGAGTTCTTTAAAATATTGGGCCAAGGCAATAACAGCGGTAACACCCGAAGCATCGTCATTGGCGCCATTGTACACTTTGTCGTCTCCAGAATCTTTTGTTCCTAAATGATCGTAATGAGCTGAAAAAATAACAAACTCATTTGGTTTTGACTTGCCTGGCAAAATACCAATAACATTATTTGCAGATTTGCTCTTAACTTCAAATTCCTGTCTGTAATTATTGAGTTTCTGATAATGAGAAAGTCCAATTTTTGTGAATTCTTTTTCGATAAAAGCGGATGCTGAATCTATTCCAGGTGTAAAAATTTCTCTTCCTTGCATTTTATCAGAAGCCAATTCGGTTTCAATACGTTTTACTTCTTCTTTTGAAATATTAGTCTTTTCTTGGGCAAAAATCAATTGTCCCAGCAATGAAAAAACAAGAATACTCTTTCTCATAATGTTATTTTGAATTAAAAATAGATTCAGATTTAGAGTAAAAATAGGGTTATCTGTGATTAATTACTAAAAATTATTTAATTAATTTATTTTCTGTTTACTTTTGCTACAAATCGAGAATTATGTCAATTGAAGTTCAAAATATTTCTAAAAATTACGGAGCGCAAAAAGCGTTAGATAGTGTTTCTTTCTCAGTAAAAAAAGGAGAGATTGTAGGTTTTCTAGGCCCGAATGGAGCGGGAAAATCGACGTTGATGAAAATTTTGACGACGTATATTAATGCTGATGAAGGTCAGGCGAATGTAAACGGACATGATGTAAATTCAGATCAAAAGGCAGTTCAGCAATCTGTAGGATATTTGCCAGAGCACAACCCGTTGTACTTGGATTTGTATGTGAGAGAATATTTGGCTTTTAATGCCGATGTATATAAAGTAGGAAAGGCACGTATTGAAGAAGTAATTATTTTGACTGGTCTAACACCTGAAAGCCATAAAAAAATAGGACAACTATCGAAAGGATACCGTCAGCGTGTGGGATTAGCCACAGCGCTGCTGCACAATCCTGATGTATTGATTTTGGACGAACCTACTACGGGATTAGACCCAAACCAATTGGTGGAAATTCGTGAATTGATTAAAAATATCGGTAAAGACAAAACTGTTTTCTTATCGACACACATCATGCAGGAAGTAGAAGCTATTTGTGATCGTGTCATCATTATCAATCACGGAAAAATCGTGACGGATAAGAATATGGAAAGCTTAATGAACGAGATAACTGAGCAGACCATCGAAGTAGAGTTTGATAAACCCATTTCTTCAGCATTATTCAGTCAATTACCAAACATTAAATCGTTCGTTAACACCAATAATAATATTTGGGAATTGACATTTACAACCGAAGACGACATGCGTCCGGCGGTTTTTGATTTCGCTCACCATAATAGTTTGAAAACTTTACAGTTGAATTTGAAGAATAAAAACTTAGAAGCGATTTTTAGAGAGAAGACAAAGTAATTTTATAATGAAAGAGAATTTAAATAAAAATGTAATTACTGTTTTAATTATTGAAGTTTTAGCGTTTATTCTTTCAGCCTTATTGAATTTAATAGACAGTCCATTACTTGTTTTTATGACACTGGCCGTCCTGTTAATTAATGTCTCGGCTATAATTATACTTTTTATTCATAAACCAAAGCACTACCTTTTAACATCTTTTATTGCTTTATCTATTTTTTTAAGCCCTCTCTTGTTTTTAGCTTATGTAATTTCTAACGTACACTGTTAATCTAAAAAACCTCTTTTGCAATCGCTTTAATATTATCCGCTTTTCCCATAGAATAATAATGCAATACAGGAATTCCTGCTGCAACCAATTCTTTACTTTGCTGTGTACACCACTCGATTCCTATTTGCTTTACCGCATCATTATCTTTTGCCTTAACGACAGCCATAATCAAATCATCAGGTAATTCTATGCTGAATCGGTGCGGAATTAAATTCAACTGTTTCTTCGTCGCAATAGGTTTCAATCCTGGAATAATAGGCACAGTGATTCCTGCAGCACGGCATTTGGCTACAAAATCGAAGAATTTTTTATTGTCGAAAAACATTTGCGTGATAATATAATCGGCTCCGTTTTTTATTTTCTTTTTCAAAAAATGAATATCGCTGTCCAAACTTGGCGCTTCCATGTGTTTTTCGGGATAACCAGCTACTCCTATACAGAAATTGGTTTTATTGGTGTTCTGCAAATCAGCATCGAGATAGATTCCGTTATTTAGATCGCTAATTTGTGAAACCAATTCAGATGCATACACATTTCCTTCCTTTTCAGGTTTAAAATAGATTTCGCTTTTTACAGCATCGCCACGCAGCGCTACTACGTTATCAATTCCTAGAAAATCCATATCAATCAGGAAATTTTCAGTATCCTCTTTAGTAAAACCACCACACAAAATATGCGGAATGGCATCGACCTGATATTTGTTTTGAATTGCCGAACAAATCCCAACCGTTCCCGGGCGTTTTTTTACGATTTTCTTTTCCAATAAACCGCTTGGCAATTCTTTATATTCATATTCTTCACGATGATAGGTCACATCGATAAACGGTGGTTTGAACTCCATTAAAGGTGCAATATTATCAAATATACATTGGATATTCTGACCTTTTAGCGGAGGTAATATTTCGAAAGAAAAAAGAGATTTTCCTAAAGCGTTTTCGAGATGTTGCGTTACTTTCATTTATTTATGTCTTAATGTCTTAAAGTCGAAAGTCGAAAGTCTTGTGGGACTTTATGACATTTGGCTTTATGACTGTTTTAATCGGCTATGTTTGGGCTCAGCCATTTCATGGCTTTTTCTGTACTTATGTTTCTTCGTTTGGCGTAATTAATCACCTGATCTTCTTTTATTTTTCCGAGTCCGAAATACTTGCTTTCAGGGTTTCCGAAATAATATCCGGAAACGGAAGAAGCAGGCCACATCGCCATACTTTCGGTTAATGTCACTCCTATTTCTTGTTCAACATTCAGTAATTTCCAAATCGTTGGTTTTTCCAAGTGATCCGGACAGGCCGGATAACCTGGCGCAGGGCGAATTCCTTTGTATTCTTCTTTAATCAAATCTTGATTGGTCAGATTTTCATCGGAAGCATAACCCCAAATTTCCTTACGGATTTTCTCGTGCAGGTATTCGGCGAAAGCCTCAGCAAAACGATCTCCCAATGCTTTAACTAAAATGGAATTGTAGTCGTCTAACTGTGTTTCGAATTCTTTGGCTTTTTCATCGACACCAAAACCTGTTGTGACACAAAAAGCACCCATATAATCTTCTTTTCCGTTATTTTTCGGAGAAATAAAATCAGACAACGCAATATTTGGCGCTCCTTTTGTTTTTTGCGATTGCTGGCGTAAGGTTAAAAACGTTTCCAATACTTTCCCGTCATTTCCATACAATTCGATATCATCGTCATTGACTTGATTCGCGGGGAAAATCCCGTAAATACCTTTTGCCTGTAGCCATTTTTCAGCAAGAAGTTGACTTAACATTTTTTGTGCATCGGCAAATAAAATCGTTGCTTGTTCCCCTACTACATTATCCGTTAATATTCCTGGATATTTTCCATACAATTCCCAGGAACCGAAAAACGGCGTCCAGTCGATGTATGGAACCAATTCTTCTAAAGCTACTTCGATTGTTTTTACTCCAATAAAATTAGGTTTCACTGGCGTATAATTATCCCAATCCAATTGTAATTTATTGGCTCTTGCCTGTTCGATCGTTAAGAAATTCTTATCTCGCGAACGGTTTAAAAAAGTTTCTCTAAAAGCATCATATTCGGCTCTTATCGTGCTCGCATATATTTTCTTATCGCTATTTAATAAACTTCCGGCCACGGTTACCGCTCTGGATGCATCATTGACGTGAATTACAGTTTCTCTGTATTGAGGCGCAATTTTCACGGCAGTGTGCGCACGAGACGTAGTAGCGCCACCAATCATGATTGGAATTTTAATATTCTGACGGTCTAATTCTTTCGCGAGATATACCATTTCGTCTAAGGACGGTGTAATTAATCCGCTTAAACCAATGATATCAACATTGTGTTCGATAGCTGCTGCAATGATTTTCTCGGGAGCCACCATTACCCCTAAATCGACAATTTCGTAGTTATTACAAGCCAAAACAACAGCAACAATATTCTTTCCAATATCGTGTACATCACCTTTTACTGTAGCCATTAGGATTTTTCCAGCTGAGCTTGATGTTCCGTCTTTTTCCGCTTCGATGTAAGGCAATAAATAGGCTACGGCTTTTTTCATCACCCGGGCTGATTTTACCACTTGAGGCAAAAACATTTTTCCGCTTCCGAATAAGTCGCCCACGACATTCATTCCGGTCATTAGATTGATTTCGATGACTTCGATAGGCTTTGAGGCCGCCAATCGGGCTTCTTCAATATCCAATTCGATAAATTCATCAATACCTTTGACCAGTGAATGTGTCAATCGCTCCTGAATAGTTCCTGAACGCCATTCCTGAACTGCTTTTTCATTGCTTTTGACATCGCCTTTTACATTTTCGGCGAAATCTAAAAGTCTTTCCGTAGCATCATCTCTTCTGTTAAGAATTACATCTTCCACATGTTCCAGTAAATCTTTAGGAATATCATCGTAAATAGATAACATTTCCGGATTTACGATTCCCATAGTCATTCCATTTTGGATGGCATGATATAAGAAAACCGAATGCATGGCTTCACGAACCGTATCGTTTCCACGGAAAGAAAAAGACACATTACTTACACCTCCACTAATGTGTGCGTGAGGTAAATTCTCTCTTACCCATTTGGTTCCTCTAAAGAAATCCAATGCGTTTAAGCGATGTTCTTCCATTCCTGTTGCTACGGGAAATATATTCAAATCGAATATGATGTCCTGTGGAGGAAAATTTACTTTATGGACTAATATATCATACGAGCGTTGGCAAATTTCAATTCGGCGCTCGTAATTATCGGCCTGTCCCACCTCATCAAAAGCCATAATAATAGCTGCTGCTCCGTAACGTTTGATAAGTTGGGCATGTTTAATAAAAGCTTCTTCTCCTTCTTTTAAAGAAATAGAATTGACGACACTTTTTCCCTGTACAACTTTCAATCCCGCTTCAATGATTTCCCATTTGGAGCTGTCGATCATAATGGGCACTCTCGAAATATCAGGTTCCGAAGCAATCAGATTTAGGAATTTAGTCATGGCGTGAACACCATCTAACATTCCTTCATCCATATTAATATCGATGATTTGAGCTCCGCCTTCTACTTGTTGTCTTGCAATATCGAGTGCTTCATCGTATTTTTCTTCTTTGATTAATCGGAGGAATTTTCTGGAACCTGTCACATTAGTACGTTCCCCAACGTTTACAAAAACACTGCTGGGCGTAATAATTAAGGGTTCTAACCCTGATAATTCTAAATTTTTTCTTTCCTTATCCACTTTCATTAGGCAATTATTTGTGCTTTTCTCGGTTTGTATTCTTTGGCGATTTCGGCAATTAATTTAATATGGTCCGGAGTTGTCCCGCAGCAACCTCCAATAATATTAATCAGATTATCTTCAAGGTATTCTTTGATTAATGCTTGTGTTTGTTGAGGCGTTTCATCGTATTCTCCAAAAGCATTAGGCAATCCTGCATTAGGGTGTGCCGAAACGTTAAAAGATGTATTATGTGCCAATGTTTTCAAATAAGGTTTCAACAAATCGGCTCCTAAAGCACAATTGAATCCAACGCTCAATAACGGAATATGCGAAACTGAGATTAAAAAAGCTTCCACAGTCTGACCTGACAAAGTTCTCCCAGAAGCATCAGTAATTGTTCCTGAAACCATGATGGGAATATCAAGATTTCGTTCTTCTTTAACTTCTTCAATGGCAAATAAAGCTGCTTTCGCATTTAGCGTATCGAAAATAGTTTCCACCAAAAGCAGATCGCAACCCCCATCAATCAACGCTTCCGTTTGTTGTTTGTAAGCAATTCGCAAATCATCGAAAGTGACAGCGCGATAACCCGGATCATTGACATCAGGTGACATAGAAGCCGTTCTGTTGGTTGGTCCTATAGAACCTGCAACAAAACGAGGTCGATCCGTAAATTCATCTGCTACTTCACGGGCTATTTTAGCCGATTCATAGTTTAATTCATAGACTAAATCTTCGAGATGATAGTCGGCCATACCAATGGTTGTACCAGAAAATGTGTTGGTTTCAACAATATCGGCACCTGCTTGAAAATATTGACGATGCACCTCTTTGACCGCTTCAGGCTGTGTGATGGATAATAAATCGTTGTTCCCCTTTAGAGAATGTTCGAAATCCTTGAAACGCTCGCCACGAAAATCTTCTTCTGAGAAATTGTAGCGTTGCAGCATGGTTCCCATGGCTCCATCGAGAACTAGTATTCTTTCTTTTATTGCTTTTGTTATTTCTGACATAATTTTTTTTGCCACTAAGGCGCTAAGGCGCTAAGTTTATTTTACAAAAATGAGTTGTTTATTAGCCCCGATTGCAGTGAAAATCCTTTTATTTTTTTCTTTAAAAAATAAAAGATTGCAACAAAAAGCGGGATTAAGCTTCAAAAAAATACATATATTATCGTGGAAAGGGAGAAAATTCTCGGGTTATCTGCTCTCGTTTAATAAACGAGATAGAATGTAGCACCTTCTTTGTAGTAAAGGGTTGCTAAGCTTTCGTCGGGTCTATTCCCTCCAGCTTTCGTGATAACAATCAATATGATTATGAACGGTGCAAATGTAATAATAAAATTGATATTCTGAAATATTTTCCGCTATACGATATCTTTTAATCATAAAATAGATTTATAAACTATAAAAATATCATTCTATAAATTATATTTCTATTTATTTGAATTTTCAATTCCTATTCCAACTAGTCTAAAGCTTGTTTCAAGTCATTAATCACATCAATTACGGTTTCCAGTCCAACGGAAACACGAACCAATCCGTCTGTTATACTTACTGCCAAACGTTCTTCTTCCGACAATTTACTGTGTGTTGTGGAGGCAGGATGTGTCACGATTGTTCTAGTATCTCCTAAGTTAGCCGATAAAGAACATAATTGGATTTTATCAATAAATTTTCTACCTGCTTCAATTCCGCCTTTGATTTCGAAAGCGACGATATTTCCACCCAAACGCATTTGCTTTTTAGCAATTTCATGTTGTGGATGAGATTTCAGAAATGGATATTTTACTTGTTTAACACTAGGATGGCTTTCTAAAAATTCAGCCACTTTTAAAGCATTTTCACAATGTTTTTCGACACGAACTGGAAGCGTTTCCAAACTTTTTGATAATACCCAAGCATTAAAAGGTGATAATGCCGGTCCTGTATTTCTTGAAAACAGGTAAATCTCACGGATTAATTCTTTGCGACCTACGGTGATTCCGCCTAAAACACGTCCTTGACCATCAATTAATTTGGTAGCAGAATGAATGACCAAATCAGCTCCAAATTTTATCGGATTCTGAATATATGGCGTGGCAAAACAATTGTCGATGATTAAAATCAGGTTGTATTTTTTAGCAATCTGACCTAATAATTCTAAGTCAATAATATCTACCGCAGGATTGGTTGGTGATTCAGCAAAAAGGATTTTCGTATTTGGCTGGATAAACTGCTCAATCGTTTCGGGTTTATTGATATCGAAATAACTCGTTGTAATATTCCACTTTGGAAAATACTTGGTAAACAAGGTATGTGTTGACCCAAAAACACTTCCCACAGAAACAATATGATCCCCCGAATTTAATAAAGCGGCGAATGTGGAATAGACTGCTGCCATTCCAGTTGCGAAAGCATAACCATCTTCGGCACCTTCCATATTACAGATTTTCTCAACGAATTCTGTGGTGTTTGGATTGGTGAATCGGCTATAAATATTTTTTTCTTTTTCTTCCGCAAAAGAAGCTCTCATGTCTTCGGCATCTTCAAAAATAAAACTTGAGGTTAAATATAATGGTGTCGAATGTTCTAAAAACTGAGAACGTTCGGTTTGTGTGCGAATGGCTTGGGTTTCGAACCCAAATTGTGAATTACTCATTTTGTTTTTTATTTACTTTTATTTGGTAATATATAGTTGCGTTTGGCTCGATTGTTTTAGATACCGAGCAGTATTTTTCAAAAGAAAGCTGTGCTGCTTTAGCCGCTTTTTCTTCATCGACAGTTCCTTCAAGATATACAGTAACTGTTATTGCTTTAAAAGGTTTTGCTTCATCCACCTGAACTCTTTCGCCTTCCACCTCAGCATAATAACTGGTGATGTTTTGTCGTTGTTTTTTTAAGATGGAAATGATGTCAATTGCGCTGCAACCGGCTACTCCCATTAGCAATAATTCCATTGGACTTGGCGCCAAATCGCTTCCACCAAACTCAGCTCGACTGTCTAAATAGACTTTGTGTCCGCGTTCGTTTTGCAGTTCGAAATGGTAATCTTCGTTGATTCTTTTTAGTGTGATTTTCATCTTATTATCCTTTATCAGCAATTCTTAAAATATCTCCAAAAACTCCTCTTGCAGTTACCGATGCTCCAGCTCCGGCTCCTTGAATAACGATTGGTCTTTCACCATATGATTCGGTATAAATTTCGAAAAGAGAGTCGGAACCTTTCAGTTGACCTAAAGCAGAACTCTCCGGAACGGAAACCAATTTAACCTGCAAAACACCTTTATCTTGTTGCAGATCACCAGACAATTCGCCAATATATCGCAACACATTCCCTACTTTTTGATTCAGTTTTATCTGATCATAATAATCATCTAACTGATTCAGGTTGATTAAGAATTCTGGTGTTGTTAAATTTCTAAGCGCTTCCGGAATCAGATTCTCAATTTCAATTTCTCCAAATTCATTTTGTAGATCTAGTTCTCTAGCCAAGATTAAAAGTTTTCTCGCTACGTCATTTCCGCATAAATCTTCTCTTGGATCTGGTTCGGTATATCCGTTATTGATGGCTTCTTTTAAAACCTCACTGAATTTTTTATTTTCACTTGAAAAATTATTGAAAAGAAAACTCAACGAACCTGAGAAAACCCCTTTGATTTTGGTAATATTTTCTCCTGAAAGATGTAATAATTTAATAGTGTCAATTAGAGGCAATCCAGCACCAACGTTGGTTTCATACAAATAACTCTTTTGGTTTTTAGCTAATGTTTTTCTTAACTTTTTATAAAAATCATAACTCAAAGTATTGGCAATTTTATTGGAAGAAACCAAATCGAAACTATTTTCAATCAACTCAAAATAATTTTCAGCAAAATCCTTACTTGCAGTATTATCAATAGCAATTAAATTTTCCAAATGATTTTCTTTGGCAAAATTCACTACATCATTAATGGTATATTTTAAACCACTTTCAGCAATTTCTTGCTTCCAATTTTCATTATTTCCTTTACTTTTCAGCAATACTTTTTCAGAATTGGCAATGGCAAAAAGATTCAATTTAATCCCTTTTCTTTCTTCAATTTTTTTAGCCGAAGTCAGGATTTGATTGATTAATGTTCCGCCAACCACTCCGTGTCCGAAAACCGCGATATTGATTTTTTTGGTTACACCGAAAATTTCACCGTGAATTACATTTAAAGCTCTTTTTAAATCCGATTTTACAATAACCAAACTGATATTTCTACCTGTTGTGGTATTATTGAAAAGAATTGGAACAATTTTATTTTTGATTAAAGCCGTATATGGTTTATGGAAAGTACTTAAATCCTGACCGATAATTGAAATGACAGAAATATTATCATCGACTGTAATTCTGTTGACGTCTCGGGTGTAAAAATCGGTTTCGAATTCTTTCTCTAAACCAATTAATGCATCTGAAGCTCTGTCGGTGTTGACCACAATTCCAATGCCTCTTTCTGAAGAACCTTGCGAAATAATACTTACACTAATATTATTTTCGGCCATCACTCTGAAAATTCGGGCGTCAACACCTGTTTTTCCAAGTAAGCCTCTTCCTTCTAAATTCAGTAGCGACACATTATTTAAAACCGAAAGTGATTTAATTCCTTCATCGGTTTGCTCAGCGGTAATTAATGTTCCTTCGTTTTCCGGATTAAAAGTATTTAGAATTCTAAGCGGAATATTTTTTTCCACTAATGGAATGATGGTTTTAGCATGCAGAATTTGTGTGCCAAAATTAGCCAGTTCATTCGCTTCATTAAAAGATAGTTTTGCAATTTTTTTAGCATCGGAAACCAATTCTGGATTCGCAGTGTAAATACCATCAACGTGAGTGAAATTTTGAAATTCTTCAGCATCGAGGTAATTTGCCAGTAATGAAGCCGTATAATTGCTTCCATTTCTTCCTAAAGTAGTTGTTTCTCCATTAATTGTTGAAGCGATAAAACCAGTCACCACATAAACTTCCTCCTTAGAAACAAAGAACTTTTGGACATTCTTTTTAGAAATGGTTTCAATAGGCTGTGCATTTCCAAAATTGCTGTCGGTTTTAATGAATTCTCTGGCATCGGCAAATTTTGCTTTCAGTCCTTTTTGGTTTAAAATTTGAGTGATGTATTTTGCCGCCAAGATTTCTCCATAGGCAATGACCTGGTCTTTAATTTTCTCGCTATAATCTCCTAATAAGCTTACACCTTCAAACAACTTTGCTAAAGTTGAAAACTCATTAAAAAAAGTAGATTCCTCTAAATCATATGTTTGATATTTTACAAATTCTTCAAAAAGTTGAGTGTATGATTTTCCAGCTTGAGCCAAATTTAATATATCAATTAGATCATCAGTAGCATTTCCTCTGGCAGAAACAACAACAGAAATAGGTTCTCCATCGAAAAACCGTTTCGCAATTATATTGACTACTTGCTCTACTCCTTCTCCGTTGGAAAGTGATCTTCCTCCAAATTTTAGTATTTTCATTGTGTTTTGTTTTTTATTATTTGTTTTGTGTTTAATTAAATATTGGTTTTAAAAAGCTATTCAGTTGTTCGAATTCTATCAAAAAAGCATCGTGCCCGTGCGGCGATTTAATTTCATGATAAAAAACATTGTCTTTGATTGTTTTTAGTTCCTGATGCGTTTCCCGATTTTCATCGGCTGTAAAAAAATAATCAGTATCGATAGATACCAGATGAATGCTACTTTGAATTTTACTCACAACTTCCAAAAAACCCTTTCTTCCTTTGGTGAGATCATTGGTTTTAAGCAGATGATTCATGAGTTTGTAAGATTGCAACTTGAAACGTTTTTTCAATCTACACCCATGGCAGATCAGCCAGTTTTCTATCTGATAAATGGACAAATCATTTTGTTTTTCTCTTTGAAATCGATTGTTGAACGATTGTGGTGTCCGATACAAAAGCATGGCATGCAATCGAGCATCCGAAATGGGATCGTTTGAGTTATTCAGAATTTGGTCTTGAATTAAAACATTAGCAATCATCCAATCGGTAGCTTTCCAGTCGGCCGCAATCGGAATTAGATTCTGAATCCGATTAGGCTGTAAAACTGCCATTTCCCAAGCCAGCGCACCACCAAGACTTCCGCCAATTACTGCGAAAACATTTTCAGCTTTCAAATAGAACAGCCCTTCCCAAAAAATCCTAGCGATGTCACGAACCGTGAAATCATGATAATTGACTATCAAATTACTTGGGTTATTATCAAACCCATTGCCAGGGATATTAAAAGCAATCACCGTATATTTTTGGGTATCAATAGTTTTTTCATCTCCAATAAGTTCTTTCCACCAACCTTTTTCGCCAGTTACCTGAGAATTTCCGGTTAGTGCATGATTGACTAAAACCACTGGTGCCGACCCGATTGGTTTTCCAAACGTTTGATAAAAAAGCGGAATATATTTTATTCGTTTTCCTACTTCTAAATCAAAATCAAAAAGGTCTATTTTATTTAAATTCTCCATAATTCTACTTTTTTAAAAGACTGCCTCCAAACTGTTTTGAAGACAGCCTTTATCAAACAAAAAACAAAAACGATAGATTACAAATGAGAATCTATTGTATTTTAACCGCTCATGCGGCATTATATTCTTTCAACAAAGTCAATAAAACTGGTGTTGTGTTTACCAGATTATCTCTTAGCGGACATCTTTCTTTCACCTCATCAATCCATAGTTTTAATAGTCCGAGTGGCGCATCACTGGTTGGTTTCACGACCACTTCAATCTTTCTGAATCCTGCTCTCGAACTTGCTTGAATTCCTTCTGCTTTGCTCGTTTCCAGTTCGCCTGAAATTTCAACTAATAACGATTCCAATTCTATCCCAAGTTCAGCAGCGATTAGTTTTCCAACTGCATTTATACTACCGGCAAAACCAGCCAGCAAGAACTCTTCTGGGCTAGGATCATTGCTCTCGTCATTACCTACATTGTTGCTTATCTTTACATTAAACCCTTGTGATTTGACCACAAACTGATGGTTGTTTTCTGAAACTCCTGATATATTTATTATTTTATTGCTCATTTTTTTTGTTTTAATTAGATAAAAAGGATTTCATTTTCTCCTGAATTGATTTGCAAAAGCAATAATTCTGAGATTTCCAGTGTTTCTTCATTTTCTGTAATCAATAGATTTTCTAATGATTTGAGTTTGGCGGTTGCGATTTTTATGGCAACGGGCGGTTGAACTATTTTTCTTTTTTTATATAATATTGTCATTTCTTAAATTTTTAATGAATTAGTAATTGATCTGTAATTTTTAGGATTCTGAAATAAATTCAGAATAAAAAAAATCCTTTTGGAAATGTTACCAAAAGGACTTTACAGTTTTAAACTAGTAAGTTGAGATTAACTCATCCGATTTTGGCAACAATAATGAGGGACGTATCGCATATACATGCACATCATTTTTCTCATCATATAATTTTTTGCTGCTGTTCTTTTCATCTTGTTCTAATTCGGTACTAATAATTTAAGTTTTGTTGTGTGTTTTGGTTTAAATAAAAAAACCTCTACAATTTGCAGAGGTTTCTTGAATATTTTAAAAATTTAAAATTATGCAATAGCGTCCTCCGCGGAAGTTTTCCACATCATATAACACATATTGCGCATTGTTAAATTCATTCTTACCTCAATTTTGATGGGGCAAATGTAGAATAATTTTCTACATATACAAATATTTTAGATTATTTTTCTAAATTTTGTTATTAAAATTACTTTTTATAGATTATTTTTCTAAATAATTGAAATTGCAAAATAAAAAAATCTACACTTCCCTTAAGTTATTCTAAAAATCTGATTTAGAAGTATTTTTATAAAAAAAAGCAAAATTAATTTGGAATTCAATTTCGTTTCATACATTTGCAGTCGAAAATCGTGAGGAAGAATTTGTACTGATTGCAACCTCGTTAAAAAATGCTAAAGCAGAAACCCTCCTTTAGCAATTCCCCTGCAATCACATTTTTCTCTTCGCTAAAATTAATTTAAAAAATAATTTTATTATGGCATATTTATTTACGTCAGAATCAGTAAGTGAAGGACATCCAGACAAAGTAGCTGATCAAATTTCAGACGCGTTAATCGATAATTTTTTGGCATTTGATCCAGAGTCGAAAGTAGCTTGCGAAACTTTAGTTACAACAGGTCAAGTTATCCTTGCTGGTGAAGTAAAATCAAACACTTATCTTGATGTGCAACAAATTGCACGTGACGTTATCAAGAAAATTGGATATACAAAAAGCGAATACATGTTTGAAGCCAATTCATGTGGTGTTCTTTCAGCAATTCACGAACAATCAGCTGATATTAACCAAGGAGTTGACAGAGCAAGCAAAGAAGAGCAAGGTGCTGGTGACCAAGGAATGATGTTTGGTTACGCAACAAACGAAACGGCAGATTATATGCCTTTAGCACTGGATTTATCTCATAAATTACTACAGGAATTAGCCGAATTAAGAAGAGAGAATTCAGCAATAACCTATTTACGCCCTGATGCCAAATCGCAAGTAACGTTAGAGTATGATGATAACAACAAACCAACTCGTATTGATGCTATCGTAATTTCTACGCAACATGATGACTTTGATGAAGAGGTAAAAATGTTAGCAAAAATTAAAAAAGACATCATTGATATTTTAATTCCTAGAATTATATCAAAATATCCTCAATACGCACATTTATTCAATGATAAAATTCAATATCATATTAATCCAACTGGAAAATTCGTTATTGGCGGACCTCACGGAGATACTGGATTAACAGGTAGAAAAATTATTGTAGATACTTACGGTGGAAAAGGAGCTCACGGTGGTGGTGCTTTCTCTGGAAAAGACCCTTCTAAAGTAGACCGTTCTGCGGCTTATGCTACACGTCACATTGCTAAAAACTTAGTAGCTGCTGGTGTTGCTGATGAAATTTTAGTACAAGTTTCTTATGCTATTGGAGTTGCAAAACCGATGGGAATTTTTGTTGAAACTTATGGAACTTCAAAAGTGAATTTGACTAATGGAGAGATTGCTAAAACAGTAGAAGCTATTTTTGACATGCGTCCATATTTTATCGAACAACGTTTGAAATTAAGAAACCCTATTTATAGCGAAACTGCAGCTTACGGACACATGGGACGTAAACCAGAAACAGTTACTAAAACTTTTAAAGCACCAGGCGGAAAAGAAAAAACTGTTACTGTTGAATTATTTACTTGGGAGAAATTAGACTTCGTAGATCAAGTAAAAACAGCTTTTGGATTGTAAAAAAAGTAAATCATATCGACAAAAACCGACGTTTAGTCGGTTTTTTTATGCGTTATAGTTAAAATCTCAATTTTAAAAATATTTTTGTGCCGAATTAACAAACAAACAAAAAAACATGAGAAAATTAATTTTAGGTTTGGCAGTAATTGCTGCTTTATTTGCACAAAATGTAAATGCTCAAGAAAGTCAAACTCCAGCAGATAGCAAAGGCCTTTATTTTAAAACCAATATAGGCTATAATTTTGCAACTGGTGGTTCACAACATGGTGAGTACGAAACTCCACTAGCGGCAAAACCTATTCCTTTTTGGAATATAACCGAAACCAGTGGTGATGACCAATACGAAATTGTAGATGTAAATTTAGGCAAAGGTTTAAATTTTGGCGCAACAGTTGGTTATATGTTTAACGATCGCTTTGGCACCGAATTAGAAGTTGATTATTTAATGGGGAGCAAAACAGAAGCAAAACAAACTGAGTTGAGCGGAGTTTACTCAACTCAAAAGCTTTATTCAAGAATGCTTCAAATTAAACCAACATTTGTATTATCAGGAGGATATTCAACGATTAATCCTTACGCAAAGTTTGGTGCTATTATTGGCTCAGGAAAAGTAATTGAGGAATATGTAGAATATGACGGGAGTAGTTTATTTGACGCAGAAATAGAAGCGAAAGGTGGAATTGCACTTGGTTTTCATGCTGGATTGGGTATGAGTTTTGGACTTACTCCCCACTTGTCTTTATTTGGAGAGTTGAACCTGAACAATTTGAATTACGCACCAAAAGAAGGAGAAGTAACAAAGTATACCGAAAACGGTGTTGACAAATTATATACTTTAAACACCATAAATAAAGAATATGAGTATGTTGATAATTCAACTTTTAATTCTTCAAATCCAGACCAACCAATGAAGGCCCCTAAAACTTCATACAATTATAACACTCTAGGAATCAACATTGGGGTGAAATACAGTTTGTAATTTTTTATTTAAAATTTGAAACAAAAAAACCTGACTATTCGTTTAGTCAGGTTTTTTTTTGTTTTTTAGCCCTGATAGCAGTGGAAATCCTTTTGTTTTTTGCTGCCAAAAAATAAAAGATTGCAACGAATTGCTTCGCCAGTTCGGCTTTCAGCCTCGGGCGCAGGATTAGCTACAAATCATACTTCAAACTCAATATCAAGTATCGAGGTTGTACAACATAACTCGAAAAACTGCTTGACCCTCCTAATTGATTGAAACTACTATCGTTTAAAGACTTCGTATTCAACAAATTTGTCCCAGATAATTTCCACTCCCATTTGCTGTTCTTTTTTTGATACATCAAATTAGCAGTCAGAAAATCGTATTCGTTATTGACTGTTTTAGACTTATTTCGATTGTTGTAAAAAGTGTATTCTGAAGTAAACGAAAAGGCATCGAAGAAATAATATTCTAACTTAACCGAAGGCGCATCTGTATAAAAGGTATCGCTAAAATTATCGCTAATTGAATAATTATAGGCTAATTCTAGATTTGGCATTTCTTTAAAGTTAGTCGAGAAACGCAAGTTGTAATTTTGACTGAAAGATTCCGTGGTTTGAATTGTTTCGGTGTTATCTTGAAACACCCTGATGTTGTTAAACTTACTCCAATTTAAATTGGCTCCTAATGAAGCTTTATAATACCTGAGAAAGGAACGTCCGTAATTGGCATTTCCGGAAATAGCTTCGTCAGCAAAATTTGAATCGATATTAACCGCTGATGATGTTTGGTTGATGCTGTTTAACAAGGCTTTATTTTTAACAGCTTCCACTTGTTTTGTATACGAAATAGCAGCAAAGATATTTTCGAAATTAAACATATTGTATTTGAAATATCGAAGAGCATGTACTTGTGACAATGAATTTTCTAAATTTCTATTTCCTCTAAACAAGCTATTGTAATTGGGAACTAAATAGCCTTCGGCCAATTTATTAATGTCGGTAAAATTATTGGCTAATGAAAAATTATAGGTTAGCGTTTCTGATTTTTTTAATTGCCACAAAGCATATACATCAGGTAAAAAACGATGGAATGAATTGGCATTTGATGTCCCTAATTGCTCGTCAATGGTTTGGTAATTATGAACGCTAAAACCAGGATTGAACGTGAATTTTCCTAGTAAAAACTTATAATGCAATCCAAGAAAAACATCATTGAAAGCATAATTTACGTCATTATTATTCTCGGCTGCATTTAGATTATTTTGATTTCCAGCATCTAAAACCTGGAAAATATGCGAATTGAAATTTTGATACGAATACGTATTTCCAATCGTTACATTAATATTACTTTTTGGCGTGAGCATATAGTAATAATCGAATTTCCCATCTAATTTACTGGTCTTAACAAATCTAGTTTGATTGACATCATTTCGGGTTTGAGAATTATTGTAGTCGCTAAGCGAAATAAAAGGTGGTGGAATTACAAACAATCCTTTAAATAAATTGGCATTGTAAAAAGGATCTTCCTCCTGAAATAAATGTTGTAGCTCGAACGCAAAGACATTTTTATCGTTGAGTGTGTAATAATAGTTTAAGTTTTGATTGAATGTAAATGGGTTTTGTTTTTTAGTCGTAAAAATATCGTTTGAAATACTTGAAAAAATACTGGTATTTTCTTTTTGGTCCGATAGTTTGAATAATCCATCGTAATCGAAATGCGCTTTTGTGGAAGGTACATAACTCGAACTCAATTTAAACATCCCCAAACTGTTCTGTTGTGTCGAAATGTCTTGTTTATCTTCCTCTTTATTATCAGGCAAACCGGTCGTTTTAGTATTGGTTTCAATTTCTGTCTCGTTAGCAGAAAAAATACCAAACCCACTAATTGTCCATGCTTTAGAAGGGTTATAACTAAAGTTGGCTGCCCCAAATTTAGTATCAATTTCCTTCGCTCTATTATTACGCAATCCTAAAATCCCTAAATCGTTTGAAGAAACATTAAAGTTTGTCCCTCCTTTTTTCATCATGTTTTTAAATCCGCCGGTAAACTTAAAATAATCCTGAGCCGTTAAGGGCAACTCGCCAATATTGTTGAAGTTTCCAATAACGTTAACGCTGTATTTTGGACTGTAATAAAATAATTTGGGATTCAATATATGTCGGTCATCCTCATGTCCTACCCCAATTCCAGCAGTCATATCGCCAAACCAAAAATTCTTTTTACCTTCTTTTAGTTTGATATTAATGGCTACATTTTCTTCATTGTTTTCAAGACCTTTCAGATTGGTAACTTCGTTATAGTTTCGAAGTACTTGAATTTTATCTAAAGCATCGGCAGGAATATTTTTGGTGGCAATTTTAGTATCTCCATCAAAAAAATCTTTGCCTTCCACCATGATTTTTTGCACTTTTTTTCCTTCTACTTCAATTTCACCATCTTTATTAACTTCGACTCCAGGCAATTTTTTTAGCACATCTTCTAGTTTGCGTTCGGTTCCGTTTTTGAACGAATCGGCATTATAAATAATGGTATCGCCACGAACTGAAACGGGCATTTCGCGGACAATTTCTACTGCTGCTAATTCATTTGCATCGGCCGTTAAGGTTACATTCTGAGAAATATTTTCGGTTTTAGTCGAAATGGATAAATTTTTAGTCTTTAATCCTAAAAATGTAAATCGGATAGTATAATTGGAATTTGCATTAAGGTTTAAAAGAAATTTCCCTTTATCATTGGTAATCGAATAAGCATCGACTGCTTTTGTAGCTTGATTTACAGCCATGACGTTCGCCATTTCAAGTGGAGCATTGACCGTATCTTTTACAATTCCTTCAAAACGGACATTTTGAGAAAATCCTACAAATGAGAAACTAATGCATAAAAACCCAAATAAATATTTCATGAATTTTTGAGGTTTTATCTATTCATTCTTATTTGCATTCCGCCTCCATTACCGCCTCTTCCTTCATTCATTTGTCTGAATTCTTCCATTTTTTTCATTACAATTTCGTCGTACTCTTTTTGAGTAACCATTTTACCTTTATCGGAAGCTTTTATTTCTTTTTTCTCTTTAACATTCATAACCACTTTCGAACATAAAATGGTCGTTTTTCCTGCACTAACTTCAAGGATTAAACCTGGCAAACCTTGGTAGTTTTCTGGACCTGTACTTACTGGAATTTCAGGCGTATACCAAGCTATGACTTCAATTTCTTTTGGAATTTCACCTTCTTTCATGAAGTCGGTTGTTTTTGGTTTTTCTGAAGCCGACGCTTCTTTTTTGTCTTTGTTTTCCTCTTGCTTTTTCATTCTGAAGTTTCTAAAATCAGACTGACTTGCTTTTTGAGTCGCTGTGGCTTTAAAACACATATAACCACCAATTTCTTTGGTCTCCTGACTCATTTTCCAATCTAATTTTGGCAATGAATCCTGAATTAAAAACTCTTTACCCATCATTTCTCTGTCGACAGTAAAAGTTTTTTGCTTGATGTTTTTATAATGCGTTCCACCGCCACCCATCATAGAGCCCATCATTCTCATATTAACTTGGGTTCCGGGAGCGTCTAGTTTCTCTTCTTCTTTATAGATAGATGCCGTTTTATCGAAGTTTAAGATGAAAGTCTTTTCGAAAGCTTTTTTCATACGTTCTTCAATCATTTTCTGCATTTCGGGAGTAATATCTTTATTTCCTTCCATTCTTGATTTAAAATCGGCTGTGCTGGTTTTTGATTCGTAAACTGCCATTCCTTGGAAATCTTGAGCTAATGAAGCCGTTGTAACGACAATAAACAGAACTAATGAGGTAATAAATTTTATCATTTCTTTTTGCTTTTAAAATGTATGAACAAATATGACGAATGAATTTGTGATTTGTTACTAAAGGATTGTTAAATAAAAAGATATGACTTTTTAAAAAATATAAAGTTTAATTGTAACTTAGCTTTTATGAAAACTTTAGCATTATTCCTACTCCTGTCCGCATCTGTTCTGGCACAGTACAATGATCCTGTCGCTTCTAGAATGAGCACCGTAATTATTGAAGCTGATCAATTTATTGGACAAGATTCGTACGATTACCAATATTTCATAAAGAACAATACTCTTTTTAAAATTAAAGGCTCAGAAACTTTCCAATACAAAAGCCCTTCTTTAGGTAAACTTTCGAGTGTAGATATTCAAAATCCTTTGCGAATTATTCTTTTTTACGAAAATTTCAATGTTGTAATTGCTTTAGACAATCAACTGAATGAAGTACAAAAAATTAATTTTTTAGAAAAATTAGGTGGCATGATTGTTTCGGTTTGCGGTTTTTCTTCACAAAACAACTTCTGGATTTTTGATTCAACCAACCAACAACTACGATTATTTAATTATCGTAAAAACTCACACAAACCTATTGGCCAGCCATTTGACAAGGCAATCAAAAAATACACTGCCGATTTTAACGACTTTTATTGGATTGATGTAGATAACAAATTTTACAGATATGACATTTTTGGTAAGAAAAAATTATTAGCCCAAATCCCAAATTTTGACCAAGTTTTTATTTGTGATGAGCGATTGGTTTTGTATAAAAAGGGCGATATTTTATACTTTTTTGACATCGAAGAGAACAAATCAATTCCTATAAATGATATTGAAAAAAGCTTTAAAAGTTTTTACTACAAAAACCAAAATTTAGCTATTTTTACAGACGAAGGAATTACCAATTATATAATTAATTTACCATAATGCATATAGCTGTAGCAGGGAACATTGGAGCGGGAAAAACAACACTGACAAAACTTTTAGCCAAACATTTTAAATGGGAACCTCATTTTGAAGATGTAGTTGACAATCCATATTTAGACGATTTTTACCATCAAATGGAGCGCTGGAGTTTTAACCTTCAGATTTATTTCTTGAATAGTCGTTTTCGTCAAATTTTACAAATACGTCAAAGTGGTAAAAAAGTAATTCAAGACAGAACTATTTATGAGGATTCACACATATTTGCCCCTAACTTGCATGCCATGGGATTGATGACCAATAGAGATTTTGAAAATTATATTTCTTTATTTGAATTAATGGAAACTACTGTAGAAGCACCTGATTTGCTTATTTATTTAAGAAGTTCGATTCCTAACTTGGTAAAGCAAATACACATGCGTGGGCGTGAGTACGAGAACACTATTTCAATTGATTATTTGAGCCGATTGAACGAACGTTATGAAGCTTGGATTCAAAGCTATAAAAAAGGGAAATTACTCATTATTGATGTTGACAATATTGATTTTGTAAATAATCCAGAAGATCTTGGAATGATTTTTAATCGGATTGATGCCGAAATCAACGGATTGTTCTAAACCTAATAAAAACGATTTAAAACAAAAAACGCCCCGAAATTTCGGGGCGTTTTTAATATAATCTCAGTTTTGCTTTTATTTCAAAGCATCTAATTTAGCTTGAACTTCTGCTTCAGTACCTTCAAAAACCTCGGTAGCTTCAGCCGTTTTTCCATTTTCAGTAGTTGAAGTAATCACTGTTGCTTTTACTTTTCCATTCACACTTTCTTTTTTAACAGAAATTTCTTTGCGAATTTCATTTTTCACTCCAGCTTCTGAAGCATTACAACAAGCCATTTTACAGTCTTTAGCACCTACAAATTTACCATCAGCATCATAATGAGCCATGCACATTGCTTTTTCTTCAGCAGTACAACCCATTTCGTCGCACATTTTAGCGCACTCGTCTTTGGTCATTGTAGCCATTTTAGAAACATCGCATTTCATTTCATGCTTCATTTCTGTTTTAGCAGCACAACAAGCATCTTTTGTAGCTCCTTCAGAATGTCCGTTTCCTAAAATAGGCGCAATTACTAATCCAATTAAACATGTTAGCTTTATTAAAATATTCATCGATGGACCAGAAGTGTCTTTAAATGGATCTCCAACAGTATCTCCAGTTACAGCAGCTTTGTGAGCATCTGAACCTTTGTATGTCATTTCTCCATTAATCATTACACCTGCTTCGAAAGATTTTTTAGCATTGTCCCAAGCTCCACCAGCATTATTTTGAAACACAGCCCAAAGCACACCCGAAACAGTAACTCCAGCCATGTAACCTCCTAACATTTCAGCGATTAATTGGTGATTATCTCCATAAACTACTAATCCTAATAATACGATTGCAATAGGGAAACCAATAGTCAAGATACCTGGCAACATCATTTCACGTAGTGCAGCTTTTGTAGAAATTTCCACACATTTACCATATTCTGGTTTTCCAGTTCCTTCCATGATTCCTGGAATTTCTTTGAACTGGCGACGTACTTCGTACACCATATCCATTGCAGCTTTACCTACAGAGTTCATTGCCAAAGCAGAGAAAACCACTGGAATCATTCCACCTACGAATAACATAGCTAAAACCGGAGCTTTGAAAATATTAATTCCGTCAATTCCTGTAAACGTTACATAAGCTGCAAACAACGCTAATGAAGTCAATGCTGCCGAAGCGATAGCAAAACCTTTACCCGTTGCTGCTGTTGTGTTTCCAACAGAATCTAAAATATCAGTACGTGTACGTACTTCTTTTGGTAATTCACTCATTTCAGCAATACCACCGGCGTTATCAGATATTGGTCCGAAAGCGTCGATTGCTAATTGCATCGCTGTAGTTGCCATCATGGCTGATGCTGCTAAAGCCACACCATAAAATCCAGCCAAAGCGTAAGAAATCCAAATTGCTCCGGCAAATATTAATACTGTTGGAAAAGTTGAAATCATTCCAGTTGCCAAACCAGCAATTACGTTAGTTCCAGCCCCAGTACTTGATTTTTGAACGATAGCCAATACTGGTTTCGTCCCTAATCCTGTATAATATTCAGTCACAGAAGAAATAACTCCTCCTACTATTAACCCAACAATGGTAGCATAAAACACTCTCATAGAAGAAATTTGCTGTGCAGCTTCTCCGTAGAATTTCATGGTCATTACTTCAGGCAACATATATTTCACTAAAAAGAAACAAGAAATGGCTGTTAAAACGATAGAAACCCAGTTCCCAACATTTAACGCACCTTGCACTTGTTTTTCTTTGGCATCGTTACTTGTGATTTTTACCAACATGGTTCCAATGATAGAGAATAAAATTCCGAAACCGGCGATAGTCATTGGCAATAAAATAGGTCCAATTCCACCGAAAGCGTCATCGATTTTCCCACCCATATCCTTGATAACATAATTACCCAAAACCATGGCTGCTAATACTGTCGCAACATAAGATCCGAATAAATCGGCACCCATACCTGCAACGTCTCCAACATTATCTCCAACGTTATCTGCAATGGTAGCAGGGTTACGAGGATCATCTTCTGGAATACCAGCTTCTACTTTACCAACTAAGTCGGCACCAACATCGGCAGCTTTGGTATAAATTCCACCGCCTACACGTGCAAACAAAGCAATAGATTCCGCTCCAAGAGAGAATCCCGCTAATGTTTCCAATACGACGGTCATGTCTTCAGAAGAAGTCCATGTTCCACCCATAAAAAAATGGAAGAAGAAAATAAAGAAAGAAGTTAAACCTAAAACTGCTAAACCAGCAACACCTAATCCCATTACCGTCCCACCACCAAAAGAAACTTTTAAAGCTTGAGGTAAACTAGTACGAGCAGCTTGCGTCGTTCTAACATTGGTTTTAGTTGCTATTTTCATCCCCATATTTCCAGCCAATGCCGAGAAAAAGGCTCCAAAAATAAAAGCAACTACTATTAATAAATGGGTTTGTACACCTGGAACAAAAGTAATTCCAGCTAAAACGATACTTGCTAAAACTACAAATATGGCTAATAATCTATATTCTGCTTTAAGGAAGGCCAAAGCGCCTTCGTAGATGTGGTCTGAAATCTCTTTCATTTTACCGTCTCCGGCATCTTGCTTGAGCACCCAAGCTCTTTTGGCTGCCATAAAAGCAAGGCCTATGAATGCCATAATTATTGGCACATAAATCATCATTGAATTCATAATTTGTTTGTTGGTTAGTTAATTAATTTAGTAAATATAACTACCAATATAAATAAAAAAGCAACATTTTAATTAAAATGTTGCTTTTTTATTAAACTATGTTATCAACAATTATTTGATACTGAATAATCCTGCCGGTTTGTTTTCAATAGCTTCAAAACGATCAACACATTGTTTGATAATTTCTCTTGCTTCTTTTACATCTCCCCAACCTTCAACATCAACTTTTTTATTTTCTAAGTCTTTATACACTTGGAAAAAGTGCTCGATTTCTTTCAATAAGTGATCATTAATATCTGATAAATCATTTAGAGAATTCCAAATTGGATCAGATACCGGTACACAAATGATTTTTTCATCCGGCCCCTTGTCATCTGCCATGTGGAAAACACCAATTGGCTTCACTTCGATAACACAACCAGGAAAAGTTGGTTTAGTTACTAATACTAATACATCTAGAGGATCTCCATCTAAAGCTAAGGTTTCTGGAATAAAACCATAATCTGCCGGATACATCATTGAAGAAAACAACATACGGTCGAAACGCATCCTTTTTAAATCGAAATCGTACTCGTATTTATTTCTACTACCTCTTGGAATTTCAACTAAAACGTCGAAAGTTTTTACTTTATCAGCTGTCATTTTTTTAATCTTTTGCTTTTTTGAGGGTGCAAAAGTACGGCAAAAAAAACTTTTTACAAGTATTTAAGGTAAAGAGATTATTAATTTTAGTACTGATACGTTATTTTTCGCCCTCTTTTTTGAAGATAGTGGTGCCAAAGCAAGAAAGACGCCATAGTTCTATGTGGCGACCACAATTTTGCGTATTCTTCCATTTCTTGTTTGTCGTGAAGATTGAGCAGTTCTTTCATCGTATTTACAATAGCTACATCACCCAATGGCAATACATCTGGCGACTGCAAACTAAACATTAAATAGACATCGATGGTCCAATGGCCAATTCCTTTTATTTTGATAAGTTCTGAACGGATTTCATCTGAAGATTTTAAGGACAAGCTTTCTAAATCTAGGCTTTTATCTAAAATGGCTTCCGATAAGCATTTGATGTATTTTGCTTTTTGTCGGCTTACTCCAAAAGTTCTAAACTCTTCTTCCGACAATACAGTTAAAACCGAAGGTTGAATGCTTTCAACGGCATTTCGCATTCGAAGAAAAGTGGCTTTTGCCGAGTCGATAGAAACTTGCTGCTCTAAAATTAGCAATACCAAAGTTTCAAAACCTTGTGGTCGCGACGGAATGATTTCCGGCAAACCATACATATTGATGATTTGCTGAAAAACTACATCTTTCTTGGATAGATATTGGATAGCTTGTTGCATATTGTTTGTTTACTAGCCCAGATGGAAGTGATATCCTTTTCTTGCTTTCTTTAAGCAAGAAAAGATAAAACGGACAGCTG
>JASLID010000054.1 GCA_030153045.1 Flavobacterium sp. | reverse complement strand
AGCCTCCCTTTAGAATCAACCTTACATTCGTATGTTCCTACAATGGTATTCAAGCAGTTATGATTTTATTTGATACTGAGCAAATATAAAAAATTATTTACCACATTTTACCACAAATTACCACTTTGTTGATAAGTTTTACCATTTTGAATCAAAAAGAAAGTCATAATTGAAATTTATCTGATTTTAGATTTTGTGAAATTTCATCAGCATTCCAATTCATTTTGAAAATTATTCTTAAAAAATATATAATTTTTGATAGTAATTTTAACTTTAGTTCAACAGAATTGACTTTTAAAAATTTTACAAATGCTGAAAATTAGACGATTAACTTATCAACATAAAAAATTAGCTGGTCAAGAAATGAAATGCAAAAATTCTTATTTCGCTTTTTAATTCTATATTTGCGTAGAAAACGAATAAACAAACTGACAAACAGTGAATAACTTAATAAAAGACGGCAAATACGAGTATTTTGAAGCAGGAGAAGGCACTCCAATTATAATTTTACACGGATTAATGGGTGGGTTGAGTAATTTTGATGGTGTAGCCAATTATTTTCCAAGTAAAGGCTATAAAGTGGTCATTCCTCAATTGCCATTATATACACAAAACATACTAAAAACAAACGTAAAAGCTTTTTCGAAATACGTTAAAGATTTTATTCTATACAAAGGATTTGGCAGAGTTATATTGGTAGGAAATTCATTGGGCGGACATATCGCCTTGTATTTTACGAAAATGTATCCTGAATTAGTTTCTGGACTAGTCATTACAGGAAGTTCTGGACTATACGAAAGCGCCATGGGTGACAGTTACCCAAAACGTGGCGATTATGAATACATTAGAAAAAAGGCTGAAGATGTGTTTTACAACCCAGAAATTGCCACTAAAGAAATTATTGATGATGTTTATAACACGGTAAATGATCGTGTAAAACTGATTAAAACGTTGACTATTGCTAAAAGTGCGATTCGTCATAATATGGCCAAAGATTTACCAAAAATGCACGTTCCTACAGGAATTATTTGGGGAAGAAATGACAAAGTAACACCACCTGATGTTGCTGAAGAATTTCATAGACTTTTACCTAATTCTACCCTATATTGGATTGAAGAATGTGGTCATGCCGCTATGATGGAACATCCAGACGAGTTTAACCGTTTGCTTGACGAATGGCTGACAACAAAAGCCGAGCACTAGAATAACATTACGTGTTCAAATAAATTACAATTACATACTGCTTTTTAGCATAAAAAATAATAAATGAAAATTAATACCGCCGAGTTTATAATTAGCAATTCCATTGTAAGTCTGTGTCCGAAGGACCCATTACCGGAGTATGCTTTTATCGGAAGGTCGAACGTGGGAAAATCATCATTGATTAACATGTTGACCAATCATAAAAACTTGGCAAAAACATCCGGAAGACCAGGAAAAACGCAGTTAATTAATCATTTTAAGATTAATAACAATTGGTTTTTGGTCGATTTACCAGGTTATGGTTATGCTAAAGTTTCTAAAAAAACCAAAGAAGTTTTCCAGCAGTTTATCACCGATTATTTCGAAAAAAGAGAGCAATTGGTTTGTGCATTTATCTTGATTGACATCAGACACGAAGCTCAAAAAATAGATCTTGAATTTATTACTTATTTAGGAGAAATCGAATGTCCGTTTTGCATCATTTTTACCAAAGCAGACAAAATCAGCAAAGGAAAAGTAGAACAACAAATTGCTGCTTACCGAAAAGCTTTATTAGCGAACAACTGGGAAGAAATGCCACAACACTTTGTGACTTCCGCTTCTGAAGGAACAGGAAAAGATCAGGTTTTAGATTATATTGGAAGTGTTAACGAAGAAATTTTTAAAAACAGCGACAGTAGTTTCAATTTTTAAATTGAAAAAAAATTAGCTTATAAAAAAGTCCCGATTTACATCGGGACTTTTTTATTTCTTTAATTCTAATTTTTCAGCGAAATAATCACAAAAGTCGCGCATAGTAGCACTCATTTTTTCATCGGCAGTGGCGCGTTCAAAAGTATCGGACATAGCCACTAGCGTTTGGTGGAAAAAGATTTTCATCTCATCGACCGGCATGTCTTTCGTCCATAAGTCAATACGCATGGTTTCCTTAGCTTTACTATCCCAAATGTTAAGCATCACGGCTTTAGCCTCTTCATTTGCAATTCCACCATCTTGTGCTGTCCAATGCAATTGTTCAGGAACATTATTTTCGTCGAGCGAAATTTGAAATTTAATATCAGATGTTTTTGTAACTGCCATTATTTAGTAGGTTTATATTTAGATTTTTGAAATATTTCTTTGGCATCCATAACCATTAGTTTCTGCATCGGGATGTCATTGTTGTCCATGTATGAACGTACAATTTGCCATCCCACCCACGTTCCTATTCGTCCTGGCGTTTCGTTATCTGAAACCAACCCAAATTTAGAAAACGGACTCGGAGAAATAAATCGTTGGGTTAATTTTGGATCTGTACTGTACAATAATTTTTCTTCAATGAAATAACGCCAAACATCAACATCATGCTCCTCACACCATTTAATTTCTTCGGAAGTATAACAAATCTTATCTTCATCAGAATATTCAGGAAGCAAGACATCTTTTAAGTATAATTGTTTCCCCGCATAAATCATTTGTGACAAGAAATCTCTTTCTGTTGGTGGTTTTACTTTACTGTAAGAAATACTTTGAACAATATCTGGTAACATTTGAGAAGGCTCAAAAGTTTGTTTCAAATATTCAGGGTACTCATAAAACTTATGACTTTTACCCAAATACATTTCCAATGAAATAACTAAAAGACTATCAGTATAAATTGCTTTATAATCCGGATCCATATCGTGGATTAAAGTTACCACTTTAGGAATTCTTGTTTTAGGATAATAAAACTTCACATATCGAAACAAATCTTCGATTCCTTCTTTTTCTTTATCGAAGTTGCTGTATTTTTTCTCCACTTCGGCATATAACTCTCTCCATAACGGATTCGTCATTTTTTCTATCAAAACAGAATCAGAAACTGTTGGCGGAAAAAAATAAGGGTATTGTGCTTTTAATTTATACAATTGATTTGGAGGCGTTTCAAAAAAAGCCTTATCGTAACGATCTACCTTTATTGAAACAGGAATTTCTTCAGCTTCATCTTGTACTTTGCTTTTTTGAGAACAAGAAAATAATGCAACTGAAGCAATTATGATTAAAATATATTTTTTCATGAATTATTTAGTCTTTTACTTACTAATATAAACCGAAACGAATTCGGTTTAAAATTATTATTTTTGCAAATATACATTCGTTTTTAAAACTCAGCGTTACCATGCAAAAAAATAGCACTATTAATACCGAAAAAGTTAACATACATATCGTAAACTGGCTTAAAGCCTATGCTGAAAAGGCTAAAGTAAACGGATTTGTTGTTGGGATTTCAGGAGGAATAGATTCGGCACTAACCTCAACACTATGTGCTCAGACCGGCTTAACCACACTTTGTGTAGAAATGCCCATACACCAAGCGCAAAGTCATGTTAATAGAGCGAATGAGCATATTGCACAGCTTAAAAAACGATTTTCAAACGTTTCTGATTCGAGAATTGATTTAACTCCAGTTTTTGAAAGTTTTAAAACCGAAGTGCCTACTTCAGACAATGAAGCCAAACTCAATTTATCGTTAGCCAATACCCGAGCGCGTTTAAGAATGACCAGTTTATACTATTTAGCTGGAATTCATGGATTATTAGTTGCAGGTACTGGAAATAAAGTGGAAGATTTCGGTGTTGGTTTTTTTACCAAATATGGTGATGGTGGTGTTGACTTGAGTCCTATTGCCGATTTAATGAAAAGCGATGTTCGTGCTCTTGCCACTTATTTGCAAGTACCTGAATCTATTTTGAAAGCCGCCCCTACTGATGGGTTGTTTGGTGATGACCGAAGCGATGAAGACCAATTAGGCGCTAGTTACCCTGAACTAGAATGGGCGATGAAAGAACTAGAAAAAGGAAAAAACGCTAATGATTTCACAGGCAGAGAAAAAATTGTGTTTGAAATTTACAAACGTTTAAACACCATCAACCAACATAAGATGAATCCAATCCCGGTTTGTGTAATTCCGAATGAATTTAGGGATAACTTATAATTTACACTTATGTAACTTATAAGTAAAATATTACTTGATTTACAATAAATTGTAAAAACTTTCGTATCTTTATCCCCTGCTTTGTTGTTTAACATTAATACTTTTTAGCCATGGTAAAGATAGGTCTTGCAGACAATCACCCCGTAGTTCATTTTGGAATTAAATCATACTTTAAGGAGCATGCTGATATTTCATTGGTAGGTATCGTGGATAATTTTGATATGGTAGAAGAAATGCTAAAACGTAAGGATATCGATGTTTTAGTTTTAGACCTAGAACTCGACGGTCTTTCAAGCATAAATCTTATAAAGACATTATTAAAAAACTACCCGAAACTTAAAATTGTACTTTTTTCTAATCTTAACGAACAGGTTTATGCGCCAAATGCTATTAAAGCAGGTGTGTCCTCATTCGTAGAAAAATCAGAAAAACTAGATACACTAGCCTCAACAATAATTAAAGTAAATCGTGGCGCCATTATATTTAGTGAAGCGGTAAAACGCAATATGGCTTTAATTTCGAAACAAGCCAAATCTGAACGTTTGTATCGAAAATTATCCAGCCGTGAAATAGAAGTTTTACGTTATTTGTCTAATGGAAAGAAAAATAAAGAAGTAGCCGAAGCTTTAAATCTGAACGAAAAAACAATTAGCACCTACAAACTTAGATTATTAGCTAAGTTAAATGTGACTAATTTAGTTGATTTAGTAAACAAAGCCAAAACTTTAGAAATCGTTTAGCTATAGCGTGACATTACTCTTCCCAATTTACTCGAGAAATTATTGATTAATTTGGAATAATCCATAACCATAGATAGGTTATCAGAATTATCAGCATCCATTTCAGGCGAAATGGATGTTTTTATTTCATCTATAATTTTATTGACCAAAAACCAACGTAAAGAAAGTATTGTTTCCGAAACGTACTGCCCTATGGTTTGGTCTTTTTGCTTTACATAAATTTGTTTGGCTTCCCAATTGTGTAATGCAACCCTTTCGTCATCCATCAAAATAGTGGTAACTTCTTGAGACAATTCGGGTGAAAGACGCATTAAATATTGTTCTATTTCAAACTTTTCAGCTTCATTAAAATACTGAATCAAATCGTTGTAAATGGCTTTAAAAATAGGATTTGCCAGTTCCACCTCATCTTCGTGTAAACTCAAATAAATTCGCTGAAAAACCTTATACTTGTTTACTTCTTTAACTTCATGCAGTTCACCTTCATCGTTACTTTTTAAAAGAAAATCTTCAAAATCTTCTTCGTTATTTCCGTAAAGCAGTAAGATTTCGATAATTTTTCTTTCGAGTTCATACAGAACATCCACTTTTACATTAACAGATACATTTTCGTTTTTATGAACTTCAAATGCTTTTTGATCTTGCTTTAGTTTTTCTCCAGCTTTTGAAATGTCTTTTTGAACTAATTGCGCCAAGGTATTAAATAAAACCTCCTCGGAAATATCCATAATACGAGAACATTCCTGAACATAAATTTCTCGCTTAATACGGTCTGGAATTTTAGAAATACTCATAACCATATCCCTAATGAGTTCCGCTTTTTTTATAGGATCATTCTTTGCATCTTTCATTAATAAAGAAGCTTTAAACTGAATGAAATCCATGGCGTTTTCATCAAGGTATTTGAGTAATTCTTCTTGAGGTGTTTTTTTAGCAAAACTATCAGGATCATCACCATCTGGAAAGGTGCAAACTTTTACATTCATCCCTTCTTCCAGGATTAAATCTATCCCTCGAATTGAAGCACGAAGTCCTGCAGCATCACCATCAAACAGTACCGTGATGTTTTTAGTTAATCTGTTAATTAACCTAATTTGATCTGGTGTAAGTGCAGTTCCTGAAGAAGAAACCACATTCTCGATTCCTGCTTGATGCATTTGAATGACATCGGTATAACCTTCACACAAAAAGCAATTGTCTAATTTTGCAATGGCTTGTTTGGCGTGAAATATACCGTATAAGACTTTACTTTTATGATAAATTTCACTTTCGGGTGAATTAAGGTATTTAGCAGCTTTTTTATCGGAAGTTAAAATACGACCTCCAAACCCTAAAACACGACCGGACATGCTTTGAATAGGAAACATGACGCGACCTTTAAATCGGTCGAAATGTCTTCCATCTTCGCGAAGTATGGTCAACCCTACTTTTTCTATATAATCTAATTTATAGCCTTGACCCAGCGCTTCTTTTGTAAAAGCATCCCACGTTTCGGGTGAATAACCCAGTCCGAATTTTTTTATTGTTTCTGAAGTAAATCCTCTTTCCTTAAAATAAGAAAGACCGATAGATTTTCCTTCGTCAGTATTTAACATGGTATTTTGAAAGAATTTTTGAGCATATTCTGACACCAAGTACATGCTTTCTTTTTCGTTGGCTTCGGCTACATCTTCAATCGTTTGTTCCGTTTCTTCAATTTCAATATTGTATTTTTTAGCCAAATATTTAATGGCTTCCGGAAACGAAAAGTGTTCGTGTTCCATCACAAACGTAACGGCGTTGCCTCCTTTTCCTGAGCTGAAATCTTTCCAGATTTGCTTTACTGGCGACACCATAAAGGAAGGTGACTTTTCATCGGAAAAAGGGCTTAATCCTTTTAGATTACTTCCTGCTCTTTTGAGTTGTACAAAATCGCCAATAACCTCCTCAACTCGGGCGGTTTCAAAAACGGTGTCTATGGTACTCTTGGAAATCATCTTTATCTGAAAGCGTCAAAGATACAAAGTTAGTCGAGATATTAGAAAATGAAAAAGCGCTTTCTTACAAGCGCTTTTAAAATATAATATTCGGATGAAGATTTCTTACTTAAGTCTAAAATCAGGCTTCTTTTTTAGATCAGTATTTTTAAATAAATTACTCATTCCTACTTTAGAAACCTCTAATAGTTTATCTTGTTGTGTAAACCAATTATTTGCACTTTCTGCTTTAAACAACTTTTCATTGGTAAACAATTCTGTACAACTATCAATCAAGCAATCATAAACTTTTACTTTCTTAAAGTTGTCGCCTTCTAAATATTTATCATTAAAAGCGATAAAGCTTGAAAATCCAACTACAACACATCTATTAACTTCAAGAAAAGAATCTGACCATACAGAAATAGCTTCTTTTATCAAGCTCATACTATCAGCAGTACCTGTTTCACTATTCAGCAACGTTACATTGTTTAGCTTAACTAATGTTTTCTTTTTAGCAGGATCATAGTTTTCTACTTTATCATACGAATCAATCTCAAAGCATCTCGATCTTGTGTTATCAGAAGTATAGGGATTACGTATAGCTATACTATTGCTAACTGTGGTTTGAATTCCCATTGAGTAGTCAAAATCATCATCAAAAGCCCTGTAGGATATTACATTATTAAGATCTACATTCCCTCCGAAAGCCTCGAATGAATCATCATTTGCAAAACTAATTTGTATGAAGTCAATTTTAGTTTTACCACCAATTGCCGCAAGTGTTAGTCCGTTTAAAGCAATTGCTTTTGATTCGATTTTTTTTCCTGCAAACTCAATTCTTATATATTTTAACACCCCAGAGTTATCTAACTCATTAGGCCCACCAAAAGTATTATACAACGGATTAGGATCATAGAATGAAGATGATACTCCACCATGTCTATTTATTGGCGCATCACCCATTAATATCACCCCGCCCCAATCCCCAGGCTTTCTGCTTCCAGACGGTTTGTTTGAAGTAAATATAATAGGATCGGTTTCGGTACCTTCAGCCATAATTTTAGCTCCTTTTGTTACTGTTAGCGTACCAATAGTATCAAAATCACCTCTAATTACTGTTCCCGGCTCTATAGTAAGCACTACACCTTTAGCAACATGAACCGTTCCCATTAGCAAATAGACAGTTCCTTTAGTAAGCGTCATGTTTTCTTTAATATCTCCTATTAAAATTTGTGTTGCTTGACCGTATTCAGCTGAATTTGGCTTAAAGTTTGTCCAACCATTAAACCAGTTTGAGTCACCAGTTATTCCTTTCGTTTTTTGCGCATTAGCTACATAAAATGTAGACAAAGCAAGTAGTAAAATCTTAATTTTCATATGGGGTCTTTTTAATGATTCTTATTTAAAGTTACAAAATACTTTTCATTTTAAAACACAGATAAACATTAGTTAATATTCTTTTATAAGAAATAAAGAATAACAAAATTAATTAACGAGATAATTATCGAGCCTGTAAAGATAAATAAAAAAGTATTTCATAGCCGAAACAATTTTTCAATAATCGTGCCAATAAAAAAATTAATTTGAAGCCACTCGACTTGTAGTGATATTTGCGGTTTTAATTCTTAGGTCGGGATTTTTTTTAATTTCGGACTCTTCAAACAATTCTGCTTTATTTGTTTTAGACCATCTTAAATTAAATTTATCATTGCTAAACCAATTCATTACTAAGTCATTATTTTGACCTGTCTCGGTAACAATATTTCCATTACAACTATTAAACAGTATGTTTTCAAGTTTTATTTTTTCTATATTTTTAACTTCTGAAAGTTTGTCATCAATTAAAATACTTTTTTCAAAACCTGAAATCAAGCTGTTTTTCATGGTTAAAAAACTATCTGTTTTTACATAAATAGCTTCTTTAACTAATCCTTGGCTATTCTCTTCGTTATTAATTAGTGATATGTTATTAGCTATTATGGTTGTCATTTTCTTTGAAAAATCGAAATTTTCGACTTTGTCGTAAGAATCGATTTCGAAACATCTGGATCTTGAAATGTCGGACGAAAAAGGAAATCGGATAGCTACACTGTTGTTAATTTTACATTGTGCTCCTTGTGTAAAATCGAAATCATCGTCGGTAGCTCGAAATGAAATTAGATTATTTAAACTTAAATCACCCCCATAACATTCGAAAGAATCATCATTGGAAAAACTAATTTGGACGAAATCAATTTTCGTTTTACTTCCCACTCCAGCTAATGACAACCCATTTAATTCTTTATGCGAATTTAATTTTCTGCCTGAAAATTCGATTCTGACATATTTAAATATACCGGAGTTACTTTCCTTGTTTTCGCCACCATAAGAAGCGTGTTTGGGATCTAAATTAAAATCGATTGAACTTATACCTCCATATTTATTTATAGGCGCATCGCCCAGTACCACTATCCCACCCCAATCACCAGGCTTTCTTTCTGAGTCTCCTTTATTTGAAGTAAAAACTATTGGATCTGTAACAGTACCTTCGGCTATAATTTGAGCTCCTTTGGTAATAACTAAAGTCCCGCATGTATTATAATCACCACGAATCACTGTCCCTGGTTCGATGGTTAATGTTGCATTGTTTGTTAAATACACTACATTCATCAGTAAGTAAACATTCTTTTTAGACAATACGGTGTTCTTACTGATTTCTCCACTTAGTATATGAGTAGGGTCTTGATATATTGTTGTTTTAGGCTTAAAGTTTGTCCAATTGTTAAACCAATTTGTTTCGCCTGTAATTCCAATAGATTGTTGGGCTTGTGAAGATATAAAGCAGAAGAATACAGTTATAAAGAGTAATGATTTTTTCATAAAAGAAGTAGGTTAAATTGTTTTTTATCACGGACAAAATTATGAGGTGCGTGTTAAAACAATTATCTATTTCTGTTATCTATTTGTTATTATAACAGCCTTTTTCTTAAAAAATCATAACCTTAATTTATTCCATAAAACATAAAAAAGTGCTCCATTGCTGAAACACTTTTTAACGTATACAAACTAAACCAAAAAAAATTAATTCAAATCAAAACGCAGACCTAATGAGATGTTATTTTGATCAACAACGTTATTTTTAAACAGTGGATTCAAATCGTATTTAACATACAAACTGGTTTGTTTAAACCCTAAATAAGCACCAACTCCATATACTAGATCACTTGTATTGAAATCTCCTTTTGTTTTTTGAATCACTGAATTTCCAAATTCGTCATCAAATTTCAAAATCTGTTTTGTTTTTAAATTCGCCCCAACAAAACCTCCTAATCCTAAACGCAGGCCTTTATGAGTCTTAAAAAAAGGTTTGCCATCTTTGTGTTTATTGCCAGAAAAATCAAATTCTAAATACATCGGTACCACTAAATTTACACTTCTAAAACGAGAATCCTTTAAGTTTATCGTTGCTGTTTGCAGGTTCGTTTGATTACCATCTTCTTCAAAATAACGATTGTCTGTTGGACGTAAATTGTTATAAACCACTGACCAACCATATTTAAAATGCAATAAATTATCATTCTTCAAAATTCTAGTATTGTATGACCAGCCAAATTCATAAAAATGCGATCCCCAATATCTAAAATCAGAATGTGCAGCCATTTTATCTGTCACCAAATTGTTAACCCCAGCAGCAAACACCAATTGTGAAGTAGTTCTTTTTTCTGATCTTGAAATGGTGTCTTTTCCACCTACTCTAACTTTGATCCCTTTCCCGTATGTTCTTCCAAATCGTCTTACGGTGTCATTAGACCCAATTCTTCCTTCTACTTTTTCTTGAACTAATTCCGAAAGCTTCGCTTCTTGGACAGCAATAGCATCTTCAATTTTTGCAGCAGTAGCTTCGGCTAATTTCATTTTTTGCTCATCAGCCTGTTGGTTTGTGATAAGCCCCTTATCGAGTTCATTATTAACTAATTCGACTGCTTTTTTAAGTGCTGCTTTTTCTTCTTTTGTTATTCTTTCAATATTATAGGCTATTGCTTTAGCTTTAGCTTCAAAAGTGTCTTGCGAATATATTTTAGTCGCAAAAGTGCATAGGAATACTGCTAAGTAAACGATGAAATTTCTCATGATATTAATTTTAAACTGTTAATGTGATTGTTATTCTTGATTTCTTGAAACTACAGCTTCTCTGGCACTTTCAAAATTCCTAACCATTTTTTTAATGGTTTTTTGCCTGAAAGTAAGCTCAATTTCGCCGTCGACTTGCGAAAGTAAAGCACTAGCATCAATTTTTATTTTAGATTTATTCGAACTCCTTTTTTCTGTTTTATTTGCTTCATTCGAAGCCAAAAGTACATTTGAAACAGTCTCCTCTTTTGGCTTTTCATCTATTTTTTGAGGAACAACTTCGGCTACAACTTCTTGTTTTATGATTTCAGTTTTTGTAAATGATTGTATGCTTGTTTCCGATTTATTGCCTTTTACCGATTCCTCTCTTGATTCTGAAACGGATGCCAAGGCTTTATCTTCGATTTCATTTTGATTTTTAATGGTTTCGTTAGTTTGCAAAACCTTTTCTTCTGATGCTTTTACATTTTTTGAATTCACCTCATCTGAATGAGCCTCCACAACAGTCTCGTTATTGTCTATTTTAGGAATTTCATTATTCTGATTAAAGAAAAATAAGCCTGCAAACACAAAGCCAACAATACTAGCAGCCATGTATAACCATTTGAAACTCTTTCTTGATTTTTTGTTTTCTTCCACCGAAAGCATCGCATCCAATCTGTCCCAAGAGGCAGCAGAAGGCTGAATTTCCCTAGCATTTAGCTTTTCTCTGATTTTAGTATTTAATTTATTCGGTTCCATTGCTGTAATTTTTTAATTTACCAATTTGTTCTTGCAGCATTTTTCTGGCGTGAGACAATTGTGATTTTGATGTTCCTTCGTTAATATTCAACATTTTAGCAATCTCATGGTGTTTGTACCCTTCAATAACATATAAGTTGAAAATCATTTTATAACCATCGGGCAAACTATCAATCAGAAATTGAATGTCTTCCACAGAAAACTGACTTTCGATATTATTGAAACTCTCTTCAAAATAATTTTCATCATCAATAAATTTAACCTGCTTTTGAACTCTTATAAAAGAAATACATTCATTTATCATCGTTCTTCTAATCCACCCTTCAAAACTTCCTTTGTGTTCGAAATTTTTAAGACTGGTAAACACTTTCATAAAAGCGGTTATCATAACGTCTTCAGCCTGATGCAAATCCTTGATGTACTGTCGGCAAACGCTTAACATTTTAGGTGAAAATTTAGAATAAATCTTCTGCTGTGCATGTCGGTTGTTTTGGACTGCCAGTTGGATAAGTTCTTTTTCTTCCTGATGTAAATTAATTACCTTCATTTTAAATATCAATGTCAATATTCAATTTCAATATTTTGACATTGTCATTGTTATTGATAATTGCAATTGAATTAGATTCTATTAGTATAGACGAGAATGGTTGTAAAATAGTTGCATGCCCTATTGAAATTTTTAAAATTGAATAAAAAACACCAATAAAATCAATGCTTTACGAAAAAATGAATTTTATAAAAAATTACTTTTTCCTTTCAATAACGTAATTCACCATTAAAATTAAAGACTCTTTGTAAGGGGAATTGGGGAAATTTTCGATGAGTTGAAGTGCTTCTTGCTGGAATTGAATCATTTTATTTTCGGCGTAAGCCAAGCCATCGTTATCTTTAACAAAATTGATAACTTCTTTGACTCTTTTTTTGTCTTTATTGTGATTTTTGATGGAATTAATCAGCCAATTCTTTTCTTTCGTGGTACACTTGTTCAGCACATGTATAAGAGGCAGTGTCATTTTTTGCTCTTTGATATCTATTCCTGTGGGTTTACCAATAGCCTCTTCGGTATAATCAAACAAATCATCTTTAATTTGAAAGGCCATCCCGATAAGCTCACCAAATTTTCGCATTTTTTCAACGATTTCTGCATCTTCTGGCTTTACGGAACAAGCTCCCAAAGCACAACACGCAGCAATTAAAGTCGCTGTTTTTTGTCGGATGATATCGTAATATATTTCTTCTGTAATATCTAGTCTGCGGGCTTTTTCTATTTGAAGCAGTTCCCCTTCACTCATTTCACGTACCGCTACCGAAATTATTTTAAGCAAATCGAAATCTCCATTATCAATAGAAAGCAATAATCCTTTGGATAATAAATAATCGCCCACTAAAACGGCAATTTTGTTTTTCCAAAGCGCATTGATAGAGAAAAATCCGCGACGACGGTTACTATCATCTACTACATCGTCGTGTACTAATGTTGCAGTATGAATTAATTCGATCACTAAAGCACCGCGATAGGTTCGCTCTAAAACTTCGCCTCCCGAAATCATTTTGGCAGTTAAGAAAACAAACATAGGCCGCATTTGTTTTCCTTTCCTGTTTACAATGTAATAAGTGATCCGATTTAATAAGGCAACTTTAGAAGACATTGACTGATGAAACTTTTTCTCGAAAAGCTCCATTTCCTCAAGGATTGGTTTTTTTATTTGTGAAGTAATATCCATTAGCGATTCAAATATAACACAAAAGTATTTAATTCAAAAAATGTTAAAATTTAAAATACAGTTAAACCTTTTTGTAATTTACCAGTCAAAACCCTAAAACTTAAAAACTTAGAAATATGAAAACCAAATTTTTAGTTATTACACTTATTGCAACTTTGTTTGTAACGAGCTGTACAAAAGAAAGTGAAGCATCAGATGATTCGACCATTACCAAAGAAGAAGCTGCAATAAACGCCAAAATTGATATTGCTAGTGATGATATTATTGACATTGCTGCCGAAGCAGAAACCAGCACCTACTTAGACAACACAAACGGAAGAGTTGAAAGCAATGCGTCGAGTACGTTTACATCTTGCGCAACAATTACTAGAGTACCTGCTTTTGGAACTGCAATAACTCCTGGAACAACAGTTACAAAAACCATAGACTTTGGAACAGACCCAGGTTGCACTTTACCAAACGGCAATGTCTTAAAAGGAAAAATCATCATCTCTTTTGTGTATGATCCTAATGCTACTTCTCACACTATTACTTATACTTTTGATAATTTTTACCACAACAATATCAAATTCAACGGCACCAAAACTTTTACAAGAACCATGACAACTGAAACACCAAATTCGCCAAGTCATCCTATTGTAACAATGAACATGGACATGAACGCTACCTTTCCTGACGGAAGAGTTTTTACTAGAGTGGGTCAAAGAGTAAGAGAAATCATTGAAGGTTACAGCACTGTATCTTGGACAGACAATGTTTATAAAGTTACCGGGAGCTGGACAACTACTTTTCCTAACACAAGTATTCAAACAGCCACAATTACAAGTGCTTTAATTGTAAAATTAAGCTGTATTGCAGTAAACAAGCCACTAATTGTACAAGGTGTAATTACTTTTAACAGAAATTCAAATACAGCTACTTTAGATTACGGTAGCGGTGCTTGTGACAATGAAGCTGTTTTCACTATCAATGGTGTTTCGTACACTATAATAATAGGAAATTAAATTTGTTAGTGTATATAAATAAAAAATCCCTAAGATGTTCTTAGGGATTTTTTTATACTTCTTTATTGGCTAATTGACCACAGGCTGCATCAATGTCCTTTCCTCTACTGCGACGCACTTTGGCTACGATATTATTTCTTTCTAAAGTTATAATATAGTTTTCTATCGCTTCGGGAGATGCTTGTTGGAATTCACCATCATCTATAGGATTGTATTCAATTAAATTGACTTTACAAGGCACGTGTTTACAGAATTTCACTAAAGCATCTATTGATTTCTTGTCGTCATTAATTCCTTTCCAAACTACATATTCGTAGGTTATTTTGCTTTTCGTCTTTTGGTACCAATACTCTAAAGCTTCACGCAATTCGGTTAAAGGAAAACTTTTGGTAAACGGCATGATTTGGTTTCGGGTTTCTTCGATTGCCGAATGTAATGAAACAGCCAATTTGAATTTCACCTCATCGTCAGCCATTTTTCTAATCATTTTTGAAACCCCGGAAGTAGAAACGGTAATTCGTTTTGGCGACATTCCTAAACCTTCATCCGAAGTTATCATAGCAATGGCTTTAATTACGTTGTTGTAGTTCATTAGTGGCTCACCCATCCCCATGAATACAATATTGGATAGTGGCCTGTCATAATACAATCTGCTCTCTCTATCTATGGCAAGGACTTGATCGTAAATTTCGCCTGGCTCTAAGTTTCGCATACGTTTTAGTCGTGCGGTAGCACAGAAATTACAATCTAAACTACATCCTACTTGACTTGACACACAGGCAGTGGTTCTAGTTTCTGTTGGAATTAAAACAGACTCCACAATTAAATCATCGTGCAAACGAACGGCATTTTTTACGGTTCCATCAGAACTTCTTTGCATTGTATCCACTTTGATGTGGTTTATGACAAAGTTTTCTTCGAGCATAGCTCTTGTTGCTTTAGCGACGTTAGTCATATCATCAAAACTATGCGCTCCTTTACTCCACAACCATTCGTATACTTGGTTGCCTCGAAAGGGTTTGTCGCCATGAGCCACAAAAAAATCGCGCAATTGCTCTTTAGATAATGCTCGTATGTCTTTTTTATCAGTTTGCATGCTGCAAATTTAGGATAATTTGTGGATTTGGGTAATTGTTAATTTGATAACTTTGAAGCAAATTTATAAAACGACGATATTAATGCATTTCCTTTCAGACGATTTAGAACATTATATTGAGCAACATTCGGAAAACGAACCTGAATTATTAGCGCAATTAAATAAAGAAACGTACCAGAAAATTTTACTTCCTAGAATGTTAAGTGGTCCTTTTCAGGGAAGGGTTTTAAGCATGTTGTCTAAATTAATCCGTCCGGTTAACATTCTAGAAATTGGCACTTACACTGGTTACTCGGCTTTGTGTTTGTGTGAAGGAATGCAGGAAAGCGGTCAGTTGCACACGATTGATATTAAGGAAGAATTGATTGATTTTCAACGCAAATATTTTGACAAATCGCCTTGGGGAAATCAAATTGTGCAACATTTAGGTGAAGCTTTATCGATTATTCCAAACATTGATTTAAAATTTGATTTGGTTTTTATTGATGCAGATAAAGAAAATTACATCAATTATTTTAATTTGATTCTTCCTAAAATGAATAAAGGCGGCATTATTTTATCAGATAATGTTTTATGGTCCGGTAAAGTGGTTTTACCACTTGAAAAAAATGACTTGAGCACTAAAGTTTTATTAGAATACAATCAGTTGCTGAAAAATGATTCTAGGGTTGAAACGGTTTTGTTACCTATTAGAGATGGACTTACTGTAAGTCGGGTGTTATAGCCCAGATGGAAGTGATATCCTTTTCTTGCTTTCTTTAAGCAAGAAAAGATAAAACGGACAGCTG
>JASLID010000020.1 GCA_030153045.1 Flavobacterium sp. | reverse complement strand
AAAGTTGCTGCTCAAGTAGTAGTTATCGAAGGATAATAAATTATTTTTTGCACACCGATGAAGGTCTAAACCGTTCCATTTATGGAGCGGTTTTTTTGTTAGGAGCTATTCCCGCTATTCGTTACAATCTTTATGTTTTTAAAGAAAAAACATAAAGGATTTTCACTTCTATCGGGGCTAGTTACGCCTCTTATTCAAAAAGAACATTTTCATTAAACTGCTACATTCGTTTTCCAGTACGCCAGTAACAACCACGGTTTTCGGATGCAATTGAGTACCCATTTTAATGTAACCGCGTTGTTCGTCTCGAGCGCCAATCACAATTTTAGAAATCTGACTCCAATACAAAGCACCCGCACACATTTGGCATGGTTCCAGAGTAACGTAAAGTGTGCAGTCTTTCAAGTATTTTCCGCCTAAAAAATTAGCTGAAGCGGTGATTGCTTGCATTTCGGCATGAGCTGTGACATCGTTTAACAATTCCGTCAAATTATGACTTCGGGCAATCACTCTATTGTCAATGACTACTATTGCGCCAACGGGAATTTCACCTTTTTCAAAAGCCATTTCCGCCTCTTGTAAAGCTTTTTTCATGAAATACTCGTCGGTGAAAATATTTTCCATAGAAACAAAAATACAATTTCAAATTGTACATTTGTAACATGTCAGAAAAACTCTTGCAAAATATTAATAATCCAACGGATTTACGACAGTTACAGGAATCGCAACTGCCACAATTGGCACAAGAATTACGTGATTTTATTATCGATATTGTTTCCAGAAAAGAAGGGCATCTTGGCGCCAGCTTAGGTGTTGTGGAATTAACGATCGCTCTGCATTATGTTTTCAATACACCAGACGATTTATTGGTTTGGGATGTGGGGCATCAAGCCTACGGACATAAAATATTAACAGAAAGAAGAGATGTTTTTCATACCAATCGGGAGCTTCATGGAATTTCAGGATTTCCAAAGCGAAGTGAAAGTCCATACGATACTTTTGGTGTAGGCCATTCGTCAACGGCCATTTCGGCAGCCTTAGGAATGGCAATAGCCTCCAACTTAAAAGGTGAAATCGAAAAACAACACATTGCAGTTATTGGTGATGCATCGATAGCATCAGGTATGGCTTTTGAAGGATTGAATCACGCAGGTGTGACTGATGCGAATTTATTGGTTATACTTAACGACAATGCTATTGGGATTGATCCAAGTGTTGGTGCATTAAAAGATTATTTGACTACTGTAAAAGAAGGAAAAAATCCGAAAAATAACAATATGATAAAGTCCTTGAATTTTGATTATTCTGGACCTATCGATGGACATGATATTTTTGGTTTAATCAAAGAGTTAAAGCGTCTGCAAAAGATAAAAGGACCCAAATTTCTTCACATTATTACAACAAAGGGGAAAGGGTTGCAATTAGCAGAAGAAGATCAAGTAAAGTACCATGCGCCAGGAAAATTTGATGCCGCAACGGGAGAAATCCATCCTGTATCTACTGCAAATTTACCACCCAAATTTCAGGATGTCTTCGGATTGACTTTGGTAGAATTAGCCAAGCAAAATGAAAAAATTATTGGAATCACACCAGCAATGCCTTCAGGTTCTTCTATGAAATTCATGATGGAAGCATTTCCAAAACGCGCTTTCGATGTAGGTATTGCTGAACAACACGCCGTTACATTAGCTGCAGGTATGGCAACGCAAGGAATGATGGTTTTTTGCAATGTATATTCAACTTTTTTACAACGCGCATACGATCAGGTAATTCATGATGTGGCTTTGCAGAATTTACCAGTTATTTTCTGTTTGGATAGGGCAGGATTGGTTGGTGAAGATGGTGCCACCCATCATGGGGTGTTTGATATTGCTTATTTGAGTTGCATTCCAAACTTGATAATTTATGCACCTATTAATGAAATAGAATTGCGAAACATTATGTTTACTGCACAATTGGGTTTAAACCATCCTATTGCAATTCGATATCCTAGGGGTCGCGGTGTAATTCAGGATTGGCAACAACCATTTGAGAAAATTGAAATTGGAAAAGGTAAATTGCTTCAAAAAGGCTCAAAAATTGCCGTTCTGTCTACAGGAACTATTGGTAATAACGTTGTCAAGGCTCTTTCTGAAATGAATAATGCTGAGTTGTTTTCTCATTATCATTTTCCATTTATAAAGCCTTTAGATGAAAATTTGTTGCATGACATTTGTCAAAATTATAATCAAATTATAACTATTGAAGATGGTGTAATTACCGGAGGTTTTGGAAGTTTAATCACTTCTTTTTTCTCTGAAAATAATTATTTAATTCCAGTAAAAAAATTAGGGGTTCCAGATCATTTTGTTGAGCATGGAACGGTCAATGAATTACAAAAAATATGTGGTATTGATGTTGCAAGTTTGATTTCCTTATTTAATAATATGGTATAAAAAAAGCGTCTGAAATTTCAGACGCTTTTTAATTTACTTGACACTAAAAATTATTCAATGATAATTCTTTTAGTATCTTCAAAACTATCTCCTGATAATTTTAAAATATAATTACCAGAACTTAATGTTCCAAAGTTTAATTTTTGTTCAGAATTATCTAAACTAATTGTATTTGAATATACATTTTTACCTGTAATATCGAATAAATTTAATTTAGTTTGTCCGAAGAATTGAGTTGCAGAAATTGTCACATTCCCATTGTTTATTGTTGGGTAAACTTTGATAGCATTGCTAACTACAGAATTTTCGTTTGCAGAAAGAAGAGATGGTGCAGTAAATAATCCAGAGAAAATACCTCTTCCGTAAGTAGCAGCAAATACTGTATTGTCATTTCTTAAATCTAAATCAGTAACTTTTACATTACTCATTCCGTTGTATGATCTCTTCCATGTTGGAGATGCAGCACTAAAATTATTAGTGTACCAAACGCCTAATTCTGTACCAACAATTACTTCTTCAGTATTTAAAGGATTTTGTAAAATCGCCTTTACTGGTAAGTCAGGTAAATTACCTTCTTTGCTAACCCATGTTGGAGAAGCAGCAGTTCCGTTTGCAGTATACCAAATGTTAGTTACACCATAATTATGCATTGTTACAAAAATTTGATCTTCATTTTGACCAAATTCTACATCAGAAATACTTCCTACAAATCCTGAGCCAGTGATGTCAGACCATCCAGTCCCTGCTGTTGATTGTGTTGCAGTAACTGTATTAGCATTTAAAAGTTTTAATAGTTTTCCGTTTCTAGTACCTATTAAGAGTTTTGTTGAAGCTGTCGTGTATTTAGATACAGTTAAAGCTGTAGGGTATGTAGTCAATAAAGCATTTGATAAATTAGTTCTGCCATATACACCAGATTTTATGTTAGAATATCTTCTAATTTGATATACAGGAGTAGTTGCAGATGTTGTGTAATCAGCGAATAAGAGGTCTAAATTTGAATCTAATGTCATTGGACAAATAAATTGACCATTTGAATCACTATTTGCATCATTGTCCAGTGTTCTTACAGTTCCATTAGGAATTGGTCTTAAATTGATGCTGCAATTATAAACATAATTGGTAATATAATATTTATCAGCACCTTGGTCAAACATAGTAAAAGCACCATCTCCGCCTTGCGATTCTAAACTTGAGTTTAGTCCTGCTCCAGCACCACCAAAGTATTGTGATCCGTTGTCTTGAGCACCAGCTGCAAAATATTCTCCTACTAAGTTTCCTCCAGTAGCGCCTGTTGGAGCTACACCTAAACTATAAAATTGTGTTACGTTAAATCCTGTGTTTCTTGATGTTGCGGGAGTTCCAGTTGTTGATAAACTTCCTGAATAATAAACACCACCATCATTTCCAAAAATACCAATGTTAGGGTTTCCAGGTTTGAATGCCATAGCGTGTTGATCTGAGTGAACATTACTGTACCAATCAGAAATTGTAGTCCAGCTAGTTCCTCCATTGGCAGATCTATATAAATCAATTCCTCCAACGTATAAAATTTGATCGTCATTTGGGTTAGATTCAATCATTAAATCATAAAAAGCTTGACCTCCTGTGAAACCATATGTAGTCTCTCTAGCTTCATCTCCTACAGGTAAATTTAATACTGTAGGAGCGGTAGCGAAACCATCTGTAGTTACTAAAAGTTTCACTTCTACTGTAGGTGTTTGAGCATTTGCTTGTTCAAGTTCACTTAATACATACAACTTATTAGCTGTAGTCGCTGACGCTTCGATTTCAACTCTCGATGCGCCACCATTGCCTGTTACAGTATATTTGTCAACAAAAGTTGAGCCACCATTAATAGAAGAGAAAATCTTTCCTCCTCCATCTCCTAAATTCCAGCTATTTTTTGTAGATACCCATATTGTTCCATCAGTACTAAGTTCAATGTCATTAGGACAATGTTTGTTTCCGTTAGCAGTTAGTGGAAGAGATAATTGTGACCAGTTGCTTCCAGCATCTGCTGATTTATACAAACCGTAAGAAGTGCTACCTAAGTATGTCGAACTTCCTGAAGGAGCATAATAAGTGTCCGCTGCCGCAACAAAAACTTCTGATATACCACCGTTATTTTTAACAACAATGTCATTTATGTGTTGAATACCCGGTACGATAAACCCAGAAGGGACTCCAGGGGTTTTAGGGTTTAATGTTCCATTCACTGTGCCTGAGCCTAAAGCAGCTTCTAAAATATCGCCATTTTCTTTTGAAATGGCTACAGAAGGAATTGTGATTGTAGCATCTGCACCTCCCATTGCTGCAGGACCTGCGTTAGCTACATTGTTCATCATAATTACAGCAACTGCTCCGGCTACTTGAGCTGCCTTAACTTTGATGGCAAAACTACAAGTACCTCTTCTTATCAATGCGATTTTACCTGACAAGGCCGCTGCATTTATTATTCCATCGCAACCATCTGAACTAGGTGCCGTATCATCTATTACCAAAACGATATTTGCTGTTATTGGAGCTGCAATTGCAGTACCAAAAGCTGTAGTTTCTATTGCAGCATAATTACCAGCAATTCCTGCCGGACTATTAATAGTTACATTTGAAGATGATTGAAATGCAGTTGGTCCAGTAACACCACCCAACACTTTAGACCATGAAGTTCCACCATTTGTTGATTTCCAAACACCATCTCCATTAACATCACCAGCTACATAAGACTCACCTGTTCCTACATAAAAAATATTAGTATTATTAGGGTCATATGTTATACAAGAAACATTTAAATTTTCAGGTATATTTACTCTTGTCCAAGAAGAAGCAGCACTTGATATGTTTGTGTTTTTCCACAAACCACCACTTACCCCGCCTGCAATAACAGTGTTAAAAGTAGGGTCGTTTGGATCAAACATAATTGCTCTTGTTCTTCCTCCTACATTCGTAGGACCTCTCTCAGCCCAGTTGTTATCACTTGCGTCACCTGGTGTTCTGCCAGTTGCTAACATATCAGCTCTTTCTTTTTCCAGACTTTCTCTAAGTGATCTTAAGTTTTCAGTTGTTGGTCTACCTTTTGCAGGATCCATCGTTAGTTCCCACTCTTGCTCCATATATTTATTAGGAGGTAGTCCATTAGCTTTCCTTTCGCTCTTAGGCATGAGCATTGTTTTTTTGTAAGGGCTGTTGGCTAAAAATTTCGCGTGTTTTTTGCGTAAAGCTTTAACTTGTTTTTTTGTAAGATTACCGTTCGAAGCGACAATGTTTTCTTTTTTGCCTTTCGAGTTTTTAGCATCTTGTTCAAGTTTTGTTTGTGAAAAACCGGTAACAAAAACAAGTAAAGCCAAAATTGTTGAAAGTAAATTTCTTTTCATAATTTATGGTTTAAAATTGGAATTTAGCGGGCAATATAGTGAATATTTTAAAAAAATATATTTTTTTAACTTTAAAAATTAGTTATGAGCAGAAATCATCTTGTTAAATAATAGAGCATTGCCATCAGTTAACATCGAAACGAAATGACAAATGTGTAATAAACGATCATATAAATTGTTTTTTTCTAAATTGTATTTTTCGGGTAAAACTTTGAGTAGTAAATTGTCAAAATTGGTTGTTTTATCCCCGTGTTTGTTATTGTAAGCGGTAATAAACGTATCCAATAAATGGTTGATAATTTGGTAGCCAGTTAGTTCTTTTTCTATCACTTCACGACTTTGGTATATCTTTTTTACGCTCAATTTGATAATGTCATCCATCTGCGCTTTGTACTTGCTTTTATCGGTTAAGGCATGTGGGAATTTTCCTTGCAAAATTGCTTCTTCGTTTTCAATAAATACTTTTACGGCGTCATTGATCAAACTCCCGATGGCTAAAGCACGTAAATAACTAATCCTATCTTCTTTAGTGGTTAATGCATTGTATTTTGAAGTATCGATAGAATCTTTGACTAATTTAATCAAATATTCTAAAGCAAAATCTTCCGAAACCAATCCAAGATTAATTCCATCTTCAAAGTCGATTATGGTGTAGCAAATGTCATCGGCAGCTTCAACTAAATAGGCGAGCGGATGTCTTTCAAAACCTAAGTCATTTCCTGTTTTATTTGGAATTAATCCCAACTCATTAGCGACTTCTTTGAAGAAATTTTTGTCTTGTTGGAAGAATCCATATTTTTTATCAGCAATATTGGATGTTGGTTTTTTAGGCAGACTTTCTTTGGGATATTTCATAAAAGCGCCTAAAGTAGCATAAGTCACGCGCAAGCCACCTTCTACACCTGGACGCGAACCGGTAAGTACCGAAAATCCGTTGGCATTACCTTCAAAATCAATCAAGTCTTGCCATTCTTTATCAGTTAATTGGTCTTTGAATTGTTGACCTTTTCCAATAGAAAAATATTCGCCAATCGCTTTTTCTCCAGAATGTCCAAAAGGTGGATTTCCAATGTCGTGTGCCAAAGAAGCTGCAGCGACAATAGCGCCAAAATCATTCATGTGATACCCGTGAACTTCCTGTAAATGCGGGTATTTTTCTAGGATTTTTTTTCCCACCAATCGGCCTAAAGAGCGACCAACGACTGAAACTTCTAAACTATGAGTTAATCGCGTGTGTACGAAATCGGTTTTGGAAAGAGGAATGACTTGGGTTTTGTCTTGTAAACTTCGAAAAGCCGAAGAAAAAATAATTCGGTCATAATCAACTTCAAACCCCAATCGGGTGTCGTCTTGTTCTTTTCGTAAGCGTTTGTTGGTATCGCCTTGGCGTTTTAGCGATAATAATTGTTCCCAGTGCATCATTGGAATTGTAATTCAGAAATTAGAATTACGAATGTACGAATTTTAGCTTTCCTTCTTCATACAGATGCTATTTTCTACGCCAATGTATTGTCCGAAGTTTGGAATGATTTTGTAGCCTGTTTTTTGATACATGGCAATTGCGGCTTCGAGTTTTGGAGAAGTTTCTAAAATGTAATTAGTATAATTGAGTTCGGTGGCCCAAGATTCTAATTCAGTTAAAATAATACTGGCGATGCCTTTTTTTCTGTGGTCGGGATGTACAAACATTCGCTTGATTTCGGCAGTGTTGGTGTCGAATTCTTTAAAACCACCACATCCCACTGCTACCTCATTTTCGTAACAAACCAAAGCATGTTCTAAATATTTGTTGTTGTGAAAGGCAAAAAAATCTCTCTCTTCTCCATCTATATCTATAAGGTATTCGTCAAAAATCGCAATGAGTTTTTGAAAATCAGGATTGTCTGAAGTGGTTTTTGTAAGCGTAATCATGATAGAATTTACTCTTTTAAATTCGACAAAAAGAAATTTCTTGATTTTTTAGGATACTTGTCATAACTCTTATCGCTTGGATTTTCGATAACGGTTTTGATATTAATTTCATCACCTACTTTAAATTTAGAAGCAACAGTATATTGGTAGTCCAATAAATATTCACCACAGAAATAATTTCCATCGCTGTCTTTTTCTATTAGTCCTGTATAAACTCCTTTTTTATCTTTTGACATTTGATTTGAGATTGTAGATTAAAAGATTCTTGATTTAAGAATCATGCAAAGTTAAGATAATATAAATAATAAGGATAAAGGTTCTTTCTATTTTTAAGTTTTAGCCCTGATAGAGCCGATATCCTCGCGAAGTGTAACGAAGCGAGATAAAGGCGAAAGCAGGAATAGCTCCTAAAAATAAAACAGCTACCAAAAATGATAGCTGTTTCAAATATATTAATTTATTGAATCAAATTAAGATCCACACATTTCACAATCTTCTGGACCTGCATTTTTAGCCATTTCGATCATGGCTCTATATTCTTCAGGAGTCATTTCTACTACTTCCGTTTCAGCAGCAACAAGTTGTGGTTTTACTTCAGTAGGTTCGATTGGTTCTGCTTTTTTGTCGTTATTTAAGGTAAACTTAATCGCATCAACTGCTGCTTTGGTTCTCAAATAATACATTCCCGTTTTTAATCCTGATTGCCAAGCGTAAAAATGCATCGAAGTTAATTTCGAATAATTAGCATCTTGCATAAACAAGTTCAACGATTGCGATTGGTCGATAAAATACCCTCTGTGACGTGACATATCAATAATGTCTTTCATAGACATTTCCCAAACGGTTTTGTATAATTCTTTCAAGTCTTGAGGAATGTCCAAGTCTTGAACAGAACCGTTATTACGCATCAATTGTTGTTTCAAATCTTCGTTCCACAAGCCACGGTTTACCAAATCTTCTAGTAAATGTTTGTTGACAACGATGAATTCGCCAGACAATACACGACGGGTGTATATGTTTGAAGTATACGGTTCGAAAGCTTCGTTGTTTCCTAAAATTTGTGATGTTGAGGCTGTTGGCATTGGCGCCATCAATAATGAGTTTCTTACTCCATGCTCCATTACTTCTTTTCGTAAAGAAGCCCAATCCCAACGACCAGACAAATCTTCGTCTTTCATTCCCCAAAGGTTGTGTTGGAATTCTCCTTGTGAAATAGGTGAGCCTTTGAAAGATGAATAGGGTCCTTCTTCGATAGCCATTTCTTTAGAAGCAGTTACCGCTGCGAAATACATGGTTTCGAATATTTCTTGGTTTAATTTTTTAGCTTCATCCGAAGTAAAAGGCAAGCGCAATAAAATAAAAGCATCGGCTAAACCTTGCACTCCTAATCCAACTGGACGGTGACGCATGTTTGAGTTTTCGGCTTCTTTTACTGGATAGTAATTTCTGTCGATTACTTTATTTAAGTTTCTAGTTACTCTTTTGGTAACAGAATATAATAAGTCGTGGTTGAATTTTCCATTATCCACAAACATTGGTAACGAGATAGAAGCCAAGTTGCAAACCGCAATTTCATCAGCTGAAGTATACTCCATAATCTCAGTACACAAATTCGATGAACGAATAGTTCCTAGATTTTTTTGGTTCGATTTTCGGTTGGCTGCATCTTTGTACAACATGTATGGCGTTCCCGTTTCAATTTGCGATTCTAGGATTTTTTCCCATAATTCACGTGCTTTGATGGTTTTACGACCTTTTCCACGAGTTTCATAATCGATGTACATCGCTTCGAATTCGTCTCCATAAACATCGTACAGTCCTGGACATTCATTTGGACACATTAAAGTCCAATAGCTGTCTTCTTGTACACGTTTCATGAATAAATCGGAAGTCCACATAGCGAAGAATAAATCTCTTGCACGCATTTCTTCTTTACCCGTATTCTTTTTCAAATCTAAGAAATCGAAAATGTCAGCATGCCATGTTTCTAAATAAATAGCAAAACTTCCTTTACGTTTTCCTCCACCTTGATCTACATAGCGAGCGGTGTCGTTGAAAACACGTAACATTGGAACAATTCCGTTCGAAGTTCCGTTAGTGCCACGAATGTATGAGCCCGTCGCACGAACATTGTGGATAGACAATCCTATTCCACCAGCCGATTGCGAAATTTTAGCAGTTGATTTTAATGTATCGTAAATTCCGTCAATACTATCATCTTGCATGCTCAATAAGAAACAAGAAGACATTTGAGGTTTTGGTGTCCCTGCGTTAAATAAAGTTGGCGTAGCATGGGTAAAGAACTTTTTCGACATTAAGTCGTATGTTTCAATTACCGCTTCTAAGTCGTTTAAGTGAATTCCAACAGAAACACGCATCAACATATGTTGTGGACGCTCAACGATTTTCCCGTTTATTTTTAACAAATACGAACGCTCTAAGGTTTTAAATCCGAAGTAATCGTAGTTGAAATCTCTATTATATATAATGTGTGAATTTAAAAACTCAGCATTTTCTTGTATTACTTTATGTACTTCTTCCGAAAGCAAAGGCGCTTCCTGATTCGTTCTTGGATTTACATAATGAAACATTTCGTTCATTGTTTCTGAGAACGATTTGTTGGTGTTTTTATGCAAATTCGAAATTGCGATTCTGGCCGCTAATTGCGCATAATCTGGATGAGCAATAGTCATGGAAGCTGCAGTTTCGGCAGCAAGATTGTCTAATTCTGACGTAGTTACCCCATCATATAATCCTTCAATAACACGCATGGCTACTTTTACAGCGTCTACCAAATCATTTAAACCATAGCATAGTTTTTTAATTCTATCTGTGATTTTGTCGAACATTACAGGCTCTTTGTGGCCGTCTCTTTTTACTACGTACATAATTTTGTTTTTTAGCGAAACAGAAAATCCCTTCCCTGTCTCTGGTTATTTGTAATATTTAGTTGTTTGTTTTTTGGAGCTAATCCCGCTATTCGTTTCAATCTTTTTTATAATTTGTACTTCGACAAGCTCAGTATGACAAATTATAAAAAAGGATTTCCACTACTATCGGGGCTAGTGTAATTTAATGAGTTGGACTTGTATTTTTAACCTTCGTGTTGTGTCTTCGTGGCAAAAAAAATATTAAAAATCGGCGTCGAAGCTAATTTTTTGAGCTTCAGAATCTGTGTTCATAACACCAGCTTTTTGGTATTCTGCCACACGTTTTTCAAAGAAATTGGTTTTCCCCTGCAAAGAGATCATATCCATAAAATCGAAAGGATTTGATGAATTGTATTCTCTGTCGCAACCTAATTCTACTAAAAGTCTGTCGGCAACAAATTCTAAATATTGTGTCATTAAAGCAGCATTCATACCAATCAAACTTACAGGAAGCGATTCGGTTACAAATTCTCTTTCAATGTTTAAAGCATCAATAATGATTTCTTTGATTCTTGCTTTTGGTACTTTGTTCACTAAGTGGTGGTTGTGTAAATGCACGGCAAAGTCACAGTGCACGCCTTCGTCACGAGAAATTAACTCGTTAGAAAACGTTAATCCTGGCATCAAACCACGTTTTTTCAACCAGTAGATGGAACAAAACGCACCTGAAAAGAAAATTCCTTCTACGGCAGCAAAAGCAATTAATCTTTCGGCAAACGAATCGGATTCGATCCATTTTAAAGCCCATTCCGCTTTTTTCTTAATGGCAGGAAATACTTCCAAAGCATTGAATAATTCTGCTTTCTCTGCTTCATCTTTCACATAAGTGTCAATCAATAACGAATAGGTTTCGCTATGAATGTTTTCCATCATGATTTGGAATCCGTAGAAAAATTTGGCTTCGGCATATTGTACTTCGTTGACAAAATTCTCGGCTAAGTTTTCATTCACGATACCATCTGAAGCTGCGAAAAAAGCCAAGATGTGTTTGATGAAATATCGTTCGTCATCGTTTAATTTATTGTTCCAATCTGATAAATCTTGGTGTAAATCAATTTCTTCGGCTGTCCAAAAACTAGCCTCCATTTTTTTATACCACTCCCATATATCGTGATGCTTTATTGGAAATATAACAAAGCGATTCTTGTTCTCTTGTAAAATTGGTTCAACAATAGACATAGCTAACTGATTTTTATTGATTTAGAAATTGATTTTTTGTAACGATTGGGGTTTACAAAGATTAGAATTTGAAACTAAAAATGAAAGACATAGTTATTCACAATTGCTGTTAGTTTTTAACAAATTGCTCTTTTGTAAACCGACTATTACAAATTTAATAAATAATTGTAAATCAGATATTTAAAAACGTAAAAAACCCCTTAAGTATTGTAAACTAAGGGGTTTGTTTTTTGAAATTTAGATTAAAAAAAGAATTACTTTTTTAATTCAGCAGCTACTTTTTCAAGTTCTTCATACCACTCATTTCCAAAACGACGAACAAGCGCTTCTTTTACAAATTTATAAACAGGAACTTCTAGTTCTTTTCCTAAACTGCAGGCATCACTACAAATATCCCAGCGGTCATAATTTACTGCTTGAAAACTGCTAAAATCTTTAACACGAATAGGGTATAAGTGACAAGAAACGGGTTTTTTCCAATCGATAAGTCCTTGATTGTACGCTTGCTCGATGCCACAAAGTGCTGTTTTTCCGTCAAAAATAACGTAAGCACAATCTTTATTGTCTATAAGTGGTGTTTCAAGATCGCCATCGGTGCCTTTCACCCAAGTGCCTTGTGCTTCGATAGCGGCAATTCCTTCTTTGCGAAGAAAGGGTTTTACTTTTGGATAAATGGCTTCTAATATTTTTGTTTCATCTTCTAATAAAGGAGCGCCAGCATCACCATCTACGCAACATGCGCCTTTGCATGCTGAAAGGTTACATACAAATTCTTTTTCAAGAATATCTTCGGAAACGATGGTTTTACCTAATTGAAACATAATGAGTTGTAAATTTTGAGGTGCAAAAGTACAAAGTTTAATTGCTAATATTTACATAAATTGGTAATCAGATTTGTTAAATGTTACAGTTTCCTTTTCTAATGCAATGCATTTCATGGTCATGCTTTTCGATTTGTCTTTTAAATCAGTATAACTCATGGACATCATTAAAGGCTTTTCGTTGGGTTTAAAAAAGTTTTTTAAGGCATTTGGAGTGCTTTGATTTTGTTGCGATTTGAACATTTCAGAAAAACTGACTTTCGCGTTATTCGTATAATAAAAAACCATGATTGATGTAGTGTTTGTGGCTTGAACCCCCTTGCAGTTAAATCCTAAAATGGTTTTGTTAGGAAGTGTTTTATAAGTGTATTTTGAGTCTTTGGTGTTGCTTGTGGGATAGTCTTGAATTTTAGAAGCCATTGCCATTTTTTTAGCTCCTTTTTCAAAACTGGTTACCATTAGCTTTTTATTCGAATCCATAATCATAAACATATTTGAACCTGTTTGATTCATGTTTGCACCATAATAGGATGCATTCGGCTCTAAAAAATAATCAAAAACCATAGTTTTTCCGGCATTGGTTTTCATTTCCATGCTGTATTTCCAACTGAAAGAATATTTGGCTGGGATTTGAGAAGCATCCACTTTGTTTTTGCCATAATTCATGGCAGCGTCCTGCATGGCTTTCATTTGTGCTTCCGTTGGTTTTTGAGCTAAAGCAATTGTTAGAAAAAAGGAAGATAAAATCAGGCTGAACGTTAATTTCATGTTTCTCATAATGATGTTTTTGAATATATTAAACGAATGATCACTATAGTAAATTTAAGAAATTTATTATTTTATTTGACTCCTCGCTTGAATTTAAAATATCTTTGTAAAAAAATAGCTATGAATTTCGATTGGAAAGAAGTGTTTACTGTAGGAATGGTGCTTTTTGCGGTAATAGATATTGTAGGAACTATTCCTATTATGGTTGATTTGCGTAATAAATTGGGACATATCCAATCGGAAAAAGCAAGTTTGGTGGCTGGAATCATCATGATTACTTTCTTATTTATTGGGGAAGAAATGCTTAAATTTATTGGTGTCGATGTCAAATCGTTTGCCGTAGCTGGATCAATAGTTTTATTTTTTCTTGCGCTCGAAATGATCTTAGGAATTACACTATATAAAGACGAAGAACCCAGTACTGCCAGTATAGTTCCTATTGCATTTCCGTTAATTGCTGGGGCAGGAACCATGACGACTTTACTTTCGTTAAGAGCACAATACCAGTCGATTAACATCGTGGTGGCTATTTTATTAAACATTGTTATTGTGTATGCGGTACTAAAATCGTGTTCAAAAATAGAGCGATTGCTTGGTAAAACGGGTCTTGGCGTAATTAGAAAAGTTTTTGGAGTAATCTTATTGGCTATTGCTGTTAAATTATTTGCGGGTAATGTTAAAGGATTGTTTGTTTAGTAAATATTACAGTAATTTTGTCCTATTAAATAGATAGAAATGAAAACCTTCACTTATATTGTTATTACCATTGCCGTTGTTTTATTGGGCTTTAACGCAAGTATGCTAGACTTCAAAAACTTATTTGAAGGAGATAGTTTGATTGCACTTATTGGCATTTTTGCCATTTTGTGTGCTGTTGTTATCTTGCTTATCTTTAAGATTTCAAAAACTATAGACGAAAAGCTTAAAAGACAATCCTAATGTTTGATGTTCTTATTATAGGAGGCGGCGTTTCAGGCGTTTCCTGTGCTTTAATTTTAGGATCGGCACATAAAAAAACATTTGTTGATGGGAAAAAGATAGGTCTAATTGCCCACCAAAAAGCATCATCATTACAAGATGCGATATTTTACAATGCTTATGGAATTCCTTCGGGAACATTAGGTTCCGATTTACTTGTACAATCCACAAAGCAACTTCACAATAATTATCCACATATACTTCAAATGGAAGAAGAAAAAGTTTTAAAAGTTTCTTCGGTTGAAAGCGGATTTGAAATTGTAACCAATAAAAACATGTATCAATCTAAAATCATTGTAGTTTCAATAGGATCTTCTAATTTATTTGATATTGAAGGACTAATGAATTATGTGGAGCCACATCAAAAATCATTGCCCGAAAAAAACAGAATTCAACTTAAAAATAGAGATCATAAAGTATCTGAAGGAATTTATGTTTCAGGAACTCTTGCGGGTCACAGAAGCCAATTGGCCATTGCAGCTGGAAGTGGTGCAGCGGTAGCTACTGATATTCTGGTTTTATGGAATAATGGTGTTGAAACTCACAGTCATGATAGTATAAGGAAATAGCTTAATGTTTTAAAGCTTCTTTAACCATCACGTCATCTTTAAGTGTTACTTGGTAGTATTGATTTTCTCCTAAAAGTTGTCGGCAAAATTCAGCAGATAAAAAGCGTTTCACATAATTTTTACTTGAATCCAAATCAATGTAAGCGTCTGATGCATATACAAACGTCTTAAACAGATTAAAATAATAATCCGTAGTGTTTATTCTTTCAAGAATTTGAGGATAAGTCAGTTTTTCAAACACTTTTCTATTGCGATCAATAATTTTAAATACAAAATTGGTTACAACACCCGATTGCATTAGCATAGGGACTACTTCATTCCCTTTTGTGGCTTCAATAGGAACAAATACGTCAGGAACAATCCCGCCGCCACCGTAAACAATTCGCCCTTTAGTGGTTTTGAATTTCAGTGTGTCGGCAATTTTAATACTGTCTTTAGCATACAATTCGCCGTTATGATATCGATTCACAAAATCATTAAAATACTGCTCGCTTCCATGATTATATGGTTTTTGAATAGAACGACCGGAAGGAGTATAGTACCTAGCAACCGTTAATCTTACGCTTGAGCCATCTTTAAAAGACATGTCTCTTTGTACTAGCCCTTTCCCGAAAGAACGACGGCCAATAATTAATCCACGGTCATTGTCTTGAATGGCACCAGCTATAATTTCGCTTGCCGAAGCAGAATTTTCATTGATTAAAATGGTTATTTTGCCTTTTTCGAAAGCACCATCGCTGGTTGCAAAAGTCTTGTCAATTCTATTTTTTTTGTTTTTAGTAAAAACAATTAGCTTTTTATCTTTTAGAAATTCGTCAGCAATTTCAACAGCTTCTTCAAGATAACCTCCGCCATTATCTCTTAAATCTAATACCAATGAGTTGGCGCCTTGTTTTATCAATTTGTTTAATCCGAGTTTGAATTCTTCAAAAGTAGTTTCGGCAAAACGATTAATTTTAATATATCCTGAAGTTTTATTCAGCATAATAGCAACGTCAACACTTTTTACAGGAATGGTATTTCGGGTAACAGTAATGTTTAATTTTTTCTTTTCGGCTTTTCGGTAAATAGATAAATTTACTTTCGAATTAATCTCTCCTTTTAATTTGCTGTATAATTTGTCAGTATTGATTTTCTTTCCAAAAAGTTTTTCATTGTTTGCTGTCAGAATTCTATCGCCGGCTTTAATGCCTGCTTTTTCAGAAGGGCCATTTTTTATTGGGTTTATAACAATAACGGTGTCATTTTCAACAAAAAAATTCACGCCAATGCCAACAAAATCTCCTTTCATGCTTTCGGCTTCTGCCTCGGCATTATTTTTAGCAATATAAACCGAATGAGGGTCGAGTTTTTCTAGAATTCCGTTGACAGTTTGGTCTACAATCGAATCAGTGTCTACATCATCAACATATTCACTGTCAATAAAATCAATCAGTTTGTTGAGTTTTTGTTTCGTTTCGTTTTGAGCGCTTATTTGTGATGTTGCCGGAGCTTTAATAAAAATACCACCCAATAAAAACCCTACAGCTATTGCGGTAAAAATAATTACTGGGAAATATACTTTATCAATTTTCATATGTTATTCTAAATCTTCTATAAGTTGTACCGTTACGCCCGCTTTTTCTAGGAAAGCTATCCCTGAATCGTCTTTGTAGCCTTGATGATAAACTACTCTTTTAATTCCCGACTGGTGAATCAGCTTGCTGCATTCTTTACATGGCGAAAGCGTAATATATAAAGTAGCATCGTTACACGATTGTGTCGAATTGGCTACTTTTAATATAGCATTAGCTTCAGCATGCAACACATACCAGTGGGTTAAGTTGTTTTCGTCTTCGCAACAATTTTCAAACCCAGATGGTGTGCCATTATATCCGTCAGATATAATCATTCTATCACGTACAATAATCGCGCCAACTTGTTTGCGTTTACAATAAGATAATTTACTCCATTCTTTGGCTAATCGTAAATAGGCTTTGTCGTATTTGTTTTGTTTTTTTTCTTTCATTTTTTATTATCTATTCCAAATAGGGCTTTGAATAATTAGTGGAATAACAACGCCTATTATAAATGCTGACATGACAAGTGTCCAGTCTCTTTTTGAAAATCGGAATACAGTTTGAACAATATAGGATATAATTAAAACTACAAAAACCACAATAATCTGAGCGGCTTCAATACCCAAAGCAAATTCAGATAAAGGTAGTAATTTGTCAGTGGCATTCCCAGGTAATATGGTTTTAAAATAATTTGAAAAACCTAGACCGTGAACTATTCCAAAGAAAAGTGTCACAATGGCAATTAATGTTATGCTTTCGTTTTTACTGCTTTTCCCTGCAGTAAATAAATTAAAAAGCGCTACGATCAAAATAGTAATGGGTATTATAAATTCTACCAAATTAGCATTGATGATAATTACTCCAAATACTGAAAGTAGCAAAGCAAGTGTATGACCAATGGTGAAAAGAGAAACTAATATCAGTAATTTTGACCAATCCTTAAAAGCGTATGGAACGGTTAATGCAATTAAAAAAAGTACGTGGTCGTAAGCGTTAATGTTTAACACGTGCTTCAGGCCAATATTAAAATACATCCAGAATTCTGACATAAGGTTAGGTTTTGGGATTGTCAAACTTACAATTTATTTTCTGTTTTTGATAATTTTTTAGAATTGCATTAAAGTGGAATTTTTTTAAGAAAATGATTTCAAAAAAGTAAGAATCTGAGTATCTTTGTTTAAATATAAAATTTTTATAACATGTCATTTTCCGATTTATTTGATAGTGAATTTAAAGCCAGAAATAAAGGCCATTTTTCTGCAATTGTAAGAGTAGCTATTGCAGATGGTGATTTAACCATAGAAGAAAAGCAGTTTTTAGATAAACTTAAAAGCCGTTTGGAGATTTCTGACGCTGAGTATGAAGAGATTCTTGAAAATCCGCTGAAATACCCGATCAATGCGCCTTCATTGCATGTGCAACGATTAGAGCGTTTGTATGATTTGTCTAGAATGGTCTATGCGGATCATATTTTAGGGCCTAAGCAAAAAGAGATTTTAACTAAATTCGCTCTTGCCTTGGGTTTTACTCCTGGGAATGTACATTATATTGTAGATAAAGCTTTTTCTCTTTTAATGTTAGATGTAGATTTGGATACTTTTGTGTACGAAATGCAACACATGAACAAATAAAAAAAGCCCCAACGAAGTTGGGGCTTTTTTTATGAAAGTATTATATCTTAAATGTAATAACAGGTTTAGAAGCATGATTTACTAATCCTTCGCTGACACTTCCGTTAAAGAAATGATATAGGCTTGTTCGGCCGTGTGTACACATTCCTATTATGTCTGCATTTATGCTATTTGAAAAGTTTATGATGCCGGTTTCGATATTTGAATCATTATATATATGTAAAGCGTAATTCGTTATTGGGAATTCAGCAACAAATTCTTTCATTATTTTTTGTGCGGCTTGGGATGTTTTAAAACTATTAGGGGTGTTTATCATCACCAAATCTAGATGTGAACCAAAGACATTAGTAAAATTCACAATTTTTTCAAAAGCTTTCTTAGTTTCAACTGAAAAATCGGAAGCGAAAACAAAACGATCTGTTTTGAAATTAGTATTTTCATGTTTGATAATTAATACTGGAGCTTCAGAAGTTCTAACTATTTTTTCGGTTGTTGAACCCATAAATAATTCTTGAAATCCAGAGGCGCCATGTGAGCCCATTACTACTAAATCAACATCGTGTTTCTGACTTGATTTAACGATGCCTTCAAAGGCTTTTTCGTATTTAATGGCCTCGCTAACATTAATTCCCTCCAGATAATCCCTCGAAATCAGTTCCTCTAATTTTTCATGAGCTTTTTTCATGAACAACATTATTTCCGGAATATCGGCCCCGTGACTTACAGCGTCAGCCATTTGAGTTGGAAATTCAAGCATGTGTACTAAAAAAATTTCACCATCATTATCTCGGGCTATTTGAGCGGCTACTTTTAAGGCATATTCGGCATGTTCTGAAAAATCTGTAGGAACTAAAATTCTTTTCATAATCTATAAGTTTAGGATTAATACTCACTTCGATTTTTAAATCTTCATTAAAGGTAGGAATTTTTTTAACATAACACAATATTTCGTATTTATAAAAAAAATAGTATATTTGCGCCATTATTTAGTAGTTTATTTAAATAATGAGGGAAGCACTGCTTCCCTCTTTTTATAAAATATGGCATTTAAAGAGAAAGTAAAAGAGGTTTTAAGCGTTGCTCTGGCAGAATATCCGGAGTTATTTTTAATTGACATGACTATAACAGATAGTTATAAAATTATTGTAACTTTAGATGGTGATAATGGAGTTCAGTTACAAGACTGTATCAACATCAGTCGCGCTGTTGAAAACAATTTAGATAGAGAAGAACAAGATTTTGCTCTAGAAGTTGCTTCAGCGGGAGTTTCATTGCCATTAAAGTTGGTTCGTCAGTACAAAAAGAATATTGGTAGAACGTTAAAAATTAAAACAGCATCTCAAACCATCGAAGCGAAGCTTTTAGAGGTTTCAGACGAGAATATAACAGTAGAGTGGAGTTCGAGAGAACCTAAGAAAATAGGAAAAGGAAAAGAAACTGTGCTTCATAACGAAAAAATCGCTTACAGTGATATTATCGAAGCAACGGTTACAATAACATTTTAAATTAAAGAGTTGGCATGGAGAATTTAGCATTAATCGATTCATTTTCAGAGTTTAAAGACGACAAACTGATTGATCGTGTAACGCTTATGGCGATTTTAGAAGATGTGTTTAGAAATGCATTAAAGAAAAAATACGGTTCAGATGATAATTTTGATATCATTATCAATCCTGATAAAGGAGATATGGAAATCTGGAGACGTAGAGTTATTGTTGCAGATGAGGACTTAGATTTCGAAAACGAAGAAATTACTTTAACTGAAGCTAGAAAAATCGAGCCGGATTTTGAAATCGGTGAAGAGGTTTCTGAAGAAGTAAAATTAATCGATTTAGGGAGAAGAGCTATTTTGGCATTACGTCAAAACTTAATTTCTAAAATTCACGAACACGACAATACCAATCTTTACAAACAATTTAAAGATTTAATTGGAGATATTTACACTGGAGAAGTACACCACGTTCGTCCAAGAGTTGTTATTCTTGTAGATGATGAAGGAAATGAAATTGTTTTACCAAAAGAAAAACAAATTCCTTCCGATTTCTTCCGTAAAGGAGATAGCGTTCGCGGAATCATCGAAAGTGTTGAATTAAAAGGAAACAAACCACAAATTATCATGTCTAGAACTTCTGAAAAGTTCTTAGAAAAATTATTTGAACAAGAAATTCCTGAAGTTTTCGACGGATTAATCAATATCAAAAATGTAGTTCGTATTCCAGGTGAAAAAGCAAAAGTAGCCGTAGATTCTTACGATGATCGTATTGATCCAGTAGGAGCATGTGTAGGTATGAAAGGATCTCGTATTCACGGAATTGTTCGCGAATTAGGAAACGAAAATATCGACGTCATTAATTATACGACTAACATTCAATTATACATTACAAGAGCATTAAGCCCGGCTAAAGTATCTTCTATTAAAATTAATGAAGAAACAAAACGCGCAGAGGTTTTCTTGAAATTGGAAGAAGTATCAAAAGCCATTGGTCGTGGCGGACACAATATTAAACTAGCAGGTCAATTAACAGGTTATGAGCTTGATGTGATTCGTGAAGGAAATATTGCAGATAGTGAAGACGATGTCGAATTAACTGAGTTTTCAGATGAAATCGAAGCTTGGGTCATCGAAGAATTCGCTAAAATTGGTTTAGATACAGCACGTAGCATCTTAAATCAAGATGTAAATGATCTGGTTCGTAGAACAGATTTAGAAGAAGAAACTATTCTTGAAGTAGTTAGAATTTTGAAAGAAGAATTTGAAGATTAAATTCTTGATTAGCATACGCATACCACAATAAAAAGATAATATAAAAAGATTTTATGTCTGAAGGTACAATAAGAATAAACAAAGTTTTAAGGGAATTTAATATTTCGTTAGAAAGAGCAGTAGATTATCTAAAGGATAAGGGATTCACTATTGAGTCTAATCCTAACACGAAAATCTCTGACGAAGTATATAACGTCCTGTCAAATCAATTTGCTGGAGACAAAGGGAACAAAGACGCTTCAAAAGAAGTTGGCGAAGAGAAAAGAAAAGAAAAAGAAGCGTTGCGTCTTGAAAGAGAACATGAAATAGAAGAAAAACGCAAGCAAGATGAAGAACGCCAACGTCAGGAAGTAATCAAAGCGAAAGCTAGTGTTGCAGGTCCAAAGCAAGTTGGAATGATAGATCTATCTCCTAAACAAACTGTTGTGCCTCCAGTTAAAGCTGTTGAACCAAAAGTTGAAACGCCTGTTGCAAAAGAAGTAGTTAAAAAGGAAGAGGTTAAGCCTGAAACTAAAGTTGAAGCTAAGCCAGAGGCTAAACCAGAAGTTAAAATTAAAACTACAATTGAGCCAAGTGTTAAAGAAGAGGTAAAACAAACTCCTATAAAAGAAGTTGAAGCCAAAAAAGAAGAAAAGCCTGTTGTGGAAAAAGTAGAAAAAGAATCTTCAAAACCTTCAGTTGAAGAAGCTCCAGTAGACGAAACTTTCACAACACAATATCAAAAACTTTCAGGACCAACTTTTTCAGGACAAACTATCGATTTATCGCAGTTTAACAAGCCTAAAAAGAAAATTGAGCCTAATACAACTCCAGGAAAGCCAGGGGCAAATAATGCTGCAGCGAATAATAACGCAAACAAGAACAAACGCAAACGTATTGCGCCTAAACCAGGAGGTGGAATAACTCCAGCTGGTGGTCCAGGAGCAAATCAAAATAGACCTGGCGGACAAGGAGGTCCAGGAGCAAATCGTAGTACAAAACCAGGATTTGTAAAAGGAAACAGACCAGCCATTGTAGCTAAAGTAGAGCCTACAGAAGAGGAAGTAAAAAACCAAATCAAAGAGACTTTAGAAAGACTACAAGGAAAAGGAAACAAATCGAAAGCGGCAAAATACCGTCGTGACAAAAGAGATACGCACCGTCAAAAATCGGATGATGAGCAAAGAGCCATCGAAGAAGGAAGTAAAACACTTAAAGTAACTGAATTTGTTACTGTAGGTGAAGTTGCAACCATGATGGATGTGCCAATTACTAAAGTGATTGGAACGTGTATGTCACTAGGAATCATGGTGACAATGAATCAGCGTTTAGATGCTGAGACATTGACTATTGTAGCTGACGAATTTGGATACGAAGTTGAATTTATTACAACCGATATCGAAGAGAATATCGAAGTTGTTGAAGATAAACCAGAAGATTTAGTACACCGCGCACCTATCGTTACCGTAATGGGTCACGTCGATCACGGTAAAACATCGTTATTGGATTACATTCGTAAAACGAACGTTATTGCGGGTGAATCAGGAGGAATTACACAACATATTGGTGCCTACGGAGTAGAGTTAGACAATGGGCAAGAAATTGCTTTCTTAGATACACCAGGACACGAGGCCTTTACCGCTATGCGTGCTCGTGGAGCTCAAGTTACCGATATTGCAATTATTGTAGTTGCTGCCGATGATGACATCATGCCTCAAACAAAAGAAGCAATCAGTCACGCACAAGCTGCAGGAGTGCCAATTATATTTGCTATTAATAAAGTGGATAAACAAACCGCTAATCCTGAAAAAATTAAAGAAAAATTAGCAGCCATGAATTTCTTGGTTGAAGATTGGGGTGGAAAATACCAATCACACGATATTTCTGCAAAAACAGGTTTAGGTATAAAAGAATTATTAGAAAAAGTATTGCTTGAAGCTGAAATTCTAGACTTAAAAGCAAACCCAAATAAACCAGGAACTGGAACAGTAGTAGAAGCATTCTTAGATAAAGGACGTGGATACATCTCAACTGTATTAGTTCAGGCTGGAACAGTGAGAGTTGGAGATTATATCTTAGCGGGTAAAAACCATGGTAAGATTAAGGCAATGCAAGATGAGCGTGGTAAAAACGTTATGGAAGCAGGTCCTTCAACTCCAATTTCAATTTTAGGATTAGACGGAGCGCCAACAGCAGGTGATAAATTTAATATTTACCAAGACGAGCGTGAAGCGAAGCAAATTGCTGCAAAACGTACACAATTAATGCGTGAGCAATCAGTTCGTGTTCAACGTCATATTACATTAGATGAAATTGGTCGTCGTATTGCTCTAGGACAATTTAAAGAATTGAACATTATCCTTAAAGGAGACGTGGATGGTTCGGTTGAAGCCTTATCAGATTCGTTCTCTAAATTATCTACACCAGAAATTCAAATCAATATCATTCACAAAGGAGTGGGTGCAATTACTGAATCTGACGTAATGTTAGCTTCTGCTTCAGATGCGATTATCATTGGATTTAACGTACGTCCAGCTGGAAATGCTAAGCAATTAGCTGATAAAGAAGAAATTGATATCCGTCATTATTCTATCATCTACGCCGCTATCGACGATTTACGTGATGCAATGGAAGGAATGTTATCTCCTGAGATGAAAGAAGAAATCACAGGTACTGCCGAAATTAGAGAGATATTCAAAATTTCTAAAGTTGGTTCAATCGCAGGTTGTATGGTTACGGATGGTAAAATATTCAGAGCGAACAAAATCCGCTTAATCCGTGATAGTGTAGTAATATACACAGGCGATTTAATTGCCTTGAAGCGTTTCAAAGACGATGTAAAAGAAGTTTCAAAAGGATACGATTGTGGTATGCAGATTAAAGGCTACAACGATATCGAAATCAATGACGTTATCGAAGGATTTACAGAAGTTGCTGTGAAGAAAAAACTGAAATAATTTCAACATTATAATATAAAAAACCTCGATTCGTCGAGGTTTTTTGTTTTTCATCGAAAATGTCTGTTTTTACTTAATAATATTAAATAAGTTTTGTTTATTATAATTACTTTTATTTGAAATTTTAAAAAAATTATTATGAAAAAACTTACTTTTTTTGTAGTCTTTGTGTTTCTATTTTTGGGAAACATTAAGATGAATTCGCAGAATGCATATGTTGGCGAAATACGAATGGTTGGCTTTAATTTTGCGCCAAATGGTTGGGCAAAATGCGAAGGACAAATATTACCTATTGCATCAAACACTGCTTTATTCTCAATTTTAGGGACAACTTATGGAGGTAATGGGCAAACGACTTTCGCTTTACCAGATCTTCGAGGACGTGCACCAATGCATGCAGGTTCAGGTCAAGGACCTGGATTGTCACCAAGAGATTTGGGTGAAAATGGGGGAACAGCAGAAAATACTTTATTAGTCGATCAAATCCCTTCTCACAATCACTTGGTAAATGCAGTTACAACAAATGGGAATCAAAATCTACCTACAGGGAATCTGCCTGCAAACACAAGGCTCTTAGATAAAGAATATTCAGACGCAAATCCAAACACAACTATGGGAGCAACCATGGTTCAGCCTACAGGTAGTAATGCACCAGTAAATAATATGCAACCTTACAACAGTGTCACTTTTATTATTGCGCTACAAGGCGTTTTTCCACCTAGAAATTAATCAGATATGAAAAAAATAATATACATTATAACATTTGCTTTTTTGTTTATTGGTAATCAAAAAGCTGTAGCTCAAGAAAATTATTTGGGTGAAATACAAATGTTTTCTGGCGATTATGCTCCACGAGGATGGGCAAAATGTGAAGGGCAGTTATTGCCAATAAATCTAAATCAAGCTTTGTTTTCATTATTAGGAACAATGTATGGTGGTAATGGACAAACGACATTTGCTTTGCCAGATTTAAGGGGTCGTGTGCCGGTTCATTACAATAATACAACGATTGTTCAAGGGCAAATGGCTGGAACAGAAAATAATACTTTAAGTGTTTCTCAACTTCCAGCGCATTCTCATACTGTAAATGCAGTGGCTTTAGATGCCAATCAAAATATTCCAACTGGAAACGTACCAGCCGATTCCAATCAACTTGATCCTGAATATTCAAATGCCGCTGCGAATACTTTAATGAAGTCGTCAATGTTGAGTAATACTGGCGGAAGTCAACCTATAAATAACGTTCAGCCATTTAGAGCTGTAACTTTTATAATAGCATTAACTGGAATTTACCCATCTCAAAACTAAAAACTATGAAAAGACTTTACACTTTATTGTTATTAATGTTTTTTGCATTAATAAACGCGCAAACCATTACGTTTAATGGTTGTCATGAATCATTTGGTGATCAAAATTATATTTTTAACCCTGATGGAACTGACGTCACAGGGAGAAACATATACACTACAACTCCAATAACAGGCCAACCTTGTCCAATGGGATCTTGTGAGTTTAAAATTTTATGGAGTACAACGAATTCTCGATGGGAGTTCATTGCTGATGGCGGTGATGGAGATTTTGTAGATCAATTTTTGATTTATTATAATACTTCGACTTCTACACCAAATCCTCCAAGTACAACTTTAGGAACTTGGGTGGAGAATATTGCTCATACGGCTAACGAATGCGGAGGGAATTTAACTCCAGGAAATTCAACTTTAACTGGAGCTGTTCAAAACACCGTTTTATCGCTTAATGATTTTGCTATAAATTTAGGAATTGTACTCTATCCAAACCCATCTAATGATTTTATTACTGTTAAAAGCAATAGCCAAGTTAATGAAATAGCTGTTTGGAGTATTCAAGGGCAAAAGGTTTTAGAGTTTGAAAATTTGGATGTCATTAATGTATCTCAATTGCAGGCAGGAATGTACATTGCAAGAATAAAAACAGATGCTGGTTTGCAAGTGTCAAACTTTATAAAAAAGTAAAAGATGAAAAAGATATTATATATAGCAATATTGACATTCTTATTTATAGGAGTAAAAGGGTTTTCACAGGACTCCCAATATGTAGGACAAATTAAAATGTTTGCAGGAAACTTTCCTCCGGCTGGATGGGTATTTTGTGATGGGCAGTTACTTTCAATAGCCGAAAATGAAGTTCTGTTTACTATTATAGGAACAACATATGGTGGTGATGGTCAATCTACTTTTGCTTTACCTGATTTAAGAGGTCGTTTGCCAATGCATACTGGAACCGGGTCAGGATTGTCAAATAGAATCCTAGGAGAAGGAGGAGGCTCAGAAAACGTTACCTTAACGGTAAACCAAATGCCATCTCACAATCACGCTGTTGCAGCGGTTACTGATGATGCAAATCAAAACATTCCAACTGGGAATTTGTTTGCGGATACTAAAGCTTTAGATAAAGAATACTCAGATGCAGCTGCTAATACTACAATGAAATCAACTATGATTGGAAATACAGGAGGAAATCAGCCATTTAATAATGTTCAGCCTTTTCTAGCGGTTAATTTTATAATTTCCTTGTACGGAATTTATCCATCTCAAAATTAATTTTAAGATTTTAAAATAAAGCAAAACCCGTCTCGTTTATGAACAAGACGGGTTTTTGTTTTAGGAGCTTTTCCAGCTATTCATTTCAATCTTTTTTTCGTTCCTCAAAAAAGGATTTCCATTGCTATCTGGGCTAGGCTTTTGGATCTTACATTACTCTTTCGGTTTAGTCAAATAATATACTGGAATTCCAGCCAGCATAATCAACACTCCCCATCCACAAGTACTGGTTCTATCAATTAATAAAGCCACGCAAATAGCAGTAGCCACAATAATGTATAACGCTGGTAAAACAGGATAAGCAAAAGCTTTGTAAGGGCGTTCTGCATTTGGCATTTTTCTTCTCAAAATGAAAATTCCGTAAATGGTCAAGATGTAAAAAATGATTACAATAATCATAACGAAGTCTAATAAATCGCCATATTTTCCAGTCAAGCATAGAGCTGACGCCCAAATGCATTGTATCCATAATCCCCATCCTGGAACACTAGCTTTATTTAAGTTAGCGGCTTTTTTAAAGAACAAACCGTCCTTTGCCATCGTATAATACACACGAGAACCAGCCATAATCAAACCATTGTTACAACCAAAAGTCGAAATCATGATCATCACTGCAATGATAATAGTTCCTGTTGACCCAAAAATATGTTCCGAAGCCACTACGGCCACTCTATCCGAAGGAGCAAAAGCAATTTCCTGTAAAGGCATCACTGCCAAATACATTAAATTAGCCGAAACATAAATGATACTTACAATTAAAGTTCCCAAGAATAAACTCAAACCAACATTGCGCTCTGGATTTTTAATTTCTCCTGAAATAAAAGTTACCCCATTCCAAGCATCACTCGAAAATAAAGAACCTACCATTGAAGCTGCAATAGCGGAAAGCAAAGCAAACCCTGAAACAGCCGACCAAGTATTGGTGTCTTTATGAAACGATTGTGCATTCCAAGCATCGGTCCAGTTGGTATTCCAAACATCACTTTTCGCGGCTAAAATAAATCCAAAAATTATCAACCCAAAAAGTGAAGCGATTTTAGTAATGGTAAATATTTTTTGAATGATTTTCCCGTTTTTAACCCCACGACTGTTGATGTATGTCAATAAAACAATAGTGACAATCGATACCAATTGCGCGGCACTTAATTTAAAAGAGCCCGCTTCAAACAAGAAATTATTTTCACTAAATGCAGGAATCAAGTACGCAGCAAATTTCGAAAAAGCCACACCAACTGCTGCAATGGTTCCCGTTTGAATCACGGCGAAAAAACTCCATCCGTATAAAAATGCAATCAGTTTATTATAAGCTTCTTTCAAATAAACATACTGTCCACCAGCTTGCGGAAACATCGAACTCAATTCGCCGTAACTCACAGCTGCTGTCATTGTAATCAATGCCGAAACAACCCAAATGGCAATGAGCCAACCCGCACTGCCTACATTTCGGGTAATATCTGCACTCACAATAAAAATTCCAGAGCCTATCATAGAACCTACCACAAGCATGGTAGCGTCGAGTAAACCTAATTCACGTTTAAAAGTTTGTTTTTCTTCTTGCATAATTTTTTGGTTAGTTTCGATAAAGATATAAAAACATAGTTTACAGTCAATTTTTTTGTAATTTTAGTACAAGAAATACAATTAATTATGAGCAAAGAACACGAATATTCAAATGGAGAAGTAACTATCGTTTGGAAACCAGATTTGTGCATTCATTCAGGTATTTGCGCACGAGGTTTAGCAGATGTTTTTAAACCAAAAGACAAGCCTTGGATTCATCCTGAAGGTGCTACTTCGGAAGAAATTGTCAATCAGGTGCATAAATGTCCTTCAGGCGCACTATCAGTTTATTACAACAAAGACGGGAAAAATAAAGAATAATATGTTAGAAAGTAAACTGGTTTTAAATGAAGACAAGAAACGTTTCGAATATAAAGTCAATGGTGCAATCGCATTCATTGAATTTATTTTATCTAACGAGAATATTATGTTTTTAACCCATACTGAAGTTCCTGTCGAATTAGAAGGAAAAGGTGTGGGCTCTGCCATTGTTTCTAAAACGTTGGAATATATAAAAGAGAAAGGTTACACTTTAGCACCACTTTGTCCTTTTGTAGCCGCTTATGTCAAACGCCATCCAGATTGGAAAACCATTTTAGCGAAAGGATATAATGTTTAACGTTTCAAATAACCCAATATTACATTCCCCGAATAAACTTTTTCTATCTTTGCCCCATGAATGAACATTTAGATCCTACCAATCATAATTATAATGCCGAAGAACTCGATTTAGAAAAAAAATTGAGACCGCTCTCTTTTGATGATTTTACAGGACAAGATCAGGTTTTGGAAAATCTAAAAATATTTGTACAAGCAGCCAATCTCCGAGATGAGGCACTCGACCATACTTTGTTTCACGGACCTCCAGGATTGGGAAAAACGACTTTAGCCAATATTTTAGCCAATGAATTAGGTGTAGGAATTAAAATCACTTCAGGGCCAGTATTAGATAAACCGGGAGATTTAGCCGGTTTGTTAACGAATCTCGACGAAAGAGACGTACTTTTTATTGATGAAATCCACCGATTGAGTCCAATTGTAGAAGAGTACCTGTATTCGGCGATGGAAGATTTTAAAATAGATATCATGATCGAATCTGGTCCGAATGCCAGATCTGTTCAAATTAATTTAAATCCGTTTACCCTTGTGGGTGCCACAACGCGTTCTGGATTGTTAACCGCACCAATGCGTGCCCGTTTCGGAATTCAAAGTCGTTTACAATATTACAATACCGAACTTTTAACGACCATTGTTCAACGAAGTTCCTCGATTTTAAAAATGCCTATTACGATGGAAGCAGCGATTGAAATTGCCGGTCGTAGCCGAGGCACACCTCGTATTGCCAATGCCATGTTGCGCCGTGTACGTGATTTTGCCCAAATTAAAGGGAACGGAAGTATCGATATTGAAATCGCCAAATTCGCCTTAAACGCCCTAAATGTAGATGCTCACGGTTTAGACGAAATGGATAATAAAATTCTAACCACTATCATCGATAAATTTAAAGGAGGTCCAGTAGGTTTGTCTACATTAGCAACCGCTGTTTCGGAAAGTAGTGAAACCATTGAGGAAGTGTATGAGCCTTTTTTAATTCAGGAAGGATTCATTATGAGAACACCCCGTGGTCGCGAAGTCACAGAAAAAGCATACAAGCATTTGGGAAGAATTAAAAATAATATCCAAGGAGGATTATTTTAAAAGTGATTAACAACAAAGAAAAATATACGCAACTCATAAAAACCGAAGCACAACGCCTCGGTTTTTTGTCTTGTGGTATATCTAAAGCTGGATTTTTAGAAGAAGAAGCACCTCGTTTGGAGAATTGGTTAAACAATAACATGCACGGGCAAATGTCATACATGGAAAACCATTTTGACAAACGTTTGAATCCAACATTATTGGTCGACGATGCCAAAAGCGTGATTTCTTTATTATTGAATTATTATCCTTCCGAAATTCAAAATACGGAGTCTTATAAAATATCCAAATACGCCTACGGACAAGATTATCATTTTGTCATCAAAGAAAAATTAAAGGAATTACTGCATTTTATTCAAACTGAAATAGGGGAAGTTTCCGGTCGTGCTTTTGTGGATTCGGCACCGGTTTTAGACAAAGCTTGGGCGGCCAAATCAGGTTTGGGCTGGATTGGAAAAAACAGCAATTTACTCACCAAACAAGTCGGTTCTTTTTATTTTATAGCCGAATTAATTGTCGATTTGGATTTAGAATACGACTACGCAACGACAGATCATTGCGGAAGCTGTACGGCTTGTCTCGATGCTTGTCCTACCGAAGCCATTGTTGCTCCATATATCGTTGATGGCAGTAAATGTATTTCCTATTTCACCATCGAACTAAAAGAAAATATTCCAACAGAAATGAAAGGAAAATTCGACGATTGGGCATTTGGCTGTGATGTTTGTCAAGATGTTTGTCCGTGGAATAAGTTTTCAAAAGCACACAACGAGCCACTGTTTAATCCTAATCCTGAAATCTTATCTTTTTCCAAAAAAGATTGGGAAGAAATAACAGAGGAAATTTTTAAAAAAGTGTTTAAAAACTCTGCGGTAAAAAGAACAAAACTCGAGGGATTGAAAAGAAACATTGAGTTTTTGCGGTAATTTTCACTAACTTTAGCTTAGAAATTTCGTATTCGAGATTTACTCAACGTAAATTGAAATTTATGAAACTGAAAGTACTTGCTTTTGTGACTCTTGTAGTATTACTTCCTGACGAATTGCTATCTCAACCATTCGTAGATGTGGTTAGTTTCAATTTTCAATCTCTTTCAACAACCTATAAAGACAATCCAAGTTGGCAAAATAAGATTGATAATTATTCCCTTAGCCTTTTTTTGCCAAAAGAATTTAAAAATGGAAACGCATTGTTATTTCGCATAGGTGGTGAAAAAATGAACAGCACAATTAATCAAGATATCGAATATTCTTCAAATCTATCAAATATTTCCTTGGCAATGGGTTTTCAATGGGTGTCTAAAGATAAAAAATGGGCAACAGTTCTTGTGGGTATTTCAAAATGGGCATCTGATAGTAACAATCTTATTGGTGCCAACAATTGGCAATACGGATGTTATTTTTTAGAGAGCTATAGGCTTAATGAAAAATTAAAATTCAAAGCTGGGTTGTATTACAATCGAGAAGCTTTTGGCGATTTTTTCGTGCCTCTTTTGGGACTTGATTGGGATGCGACAAATCGAATTAAACTCTATGGAACCTTGCCAGCAAACTATAAAATCGAATATAATATTGTCAAGAATAAATTATACGCAGGTTTGAATTTTAAAACCAATACCGTTTCTTTCAATCTTTCAGAAAAAACAGGGCATAATTATGTGCGCTATGACGATATTCATTTGAAATTATTTACAGATTTTTTTGTGTATAAAAAAATATTGATTTTTGTGGAAATTGGATATTTGTTGGGGAAAAACCCATTGCAATTCAAAACAAACGATGTGTCACTTGTGAATCCAATATACGCTCCGTTAAAAAAAACTCTTGTATTTAATGTAGGGGTTGCCTACCGTGTCCGTTTTGATTTAGAAAAATAAGGTAAATCTTCTAAAAAGAATAGCAATAAAATTTCATTGTTCCAATGCATATTTTAACTTTGTAAATTCATAGTAATTTTATACCATGCATAAAGACAATAAAAGAAGAGAAGCATTACTATACCACGCGAAACCTACACCAGGGAAAATCCAGGTTGTTCCTACAAAAAAATACGCTACACAACGTGACTTGTCATTGGCCTATTCGCCAGGAGTAGCCGAACCTTGTCTCGAAATTGCAAAAGACGTTAACAATGTATATAAATATACGGCCAAAGGAAATTTAGTTGCCGTAATTACTAATGGAACTGCTGTTTTGGGTCTTGGGGATATTGGTCCCGAAGCTTCAAAGCCAGTAATGGAAGGAAAAGCATTGTTGTTTAAGATTTTCTCTGATATCGATGTTTTTGATATCGAAGTCGATGCAACCGATATTGATAAGTTTGTCGAAACCGTAAAAGCCATTGCGCCAACTTTTGGAGGAATTAATTTAGAAGATATTAAAGCGCCAGAATCTTTCGAAATTGAAAGACGTTTAGTAGAAGAATTGAACATCCCTGTGATGCACGACGATCAACACGGAACAGCTATTATTTCTTCTGCCGCATTATTAAATGCTTTGGAATTAGCCAATAAAAAAATAGCCGATGTAAAACTAGTAGTTTCAGGTGCGGGTTCTGCAGCTTTGGCATGTGCTAATTTATATGTGCTTTTGGGTGTGAATCCAGATAATATTGTCATGTTCGATAAAGAAGGTGTGCTTTCTTCTGAAAGAACCGATTTGTCCGACCTACAAAAAAGATATTCAAAAGGAAAACCGAATATTAATTTACACGATGCATTAGTGAATGCTGATGTGTTTTTAGGGCTTTCGGCTGGAAATATTCTTACTCCAGAAATGTTATTGGGTATGGCTGATGACCCTATTGTTTTTGCCATGGCCAATCCTATTCCAGAAATCGATTACAGTCTTGCTGTCTCTACTCGTAAAGATATTATCATGGCCACTGGTCGTTCAGATTATCCAAATCAGGTCAATAACGTTCTAGGATTTCCATATATTTTCCGTGGCGCTCTAGATGTTCGTGCGACCAAAATAAATGAGGCCATGAAAATGGCCGCTGTAAAAGCATTGGCTAGTCTAGCCAAACAATCGGTGCCAGAACAAGTAAACATTGCATATGGCGAAACCAAATTAAACTTTGGTAGAGATTACATCATTCCAAAACCATTTGATCCAAGATTGATTGCTGAAGTTGCACCAGCTGTGGCTAAAGCCGCTATGGAAAGTGGCGTGGCACAAATAGAAATTACCGATTGGGAAAAATACAAAGATGAGCTTCTTGAACGATTAGGTTCAGATAATAAAATGGTTCGCTTGTTAGCCAATAGAGCTAAAACCGATCCGAAGCGTATTATTTTTGCAGAAGCAGATCATTTAGATGTATTGAAAGCTGCTCAAATTGTAAACGAGGAAGGTATTGGAATTCCTATTTTACTTGGAAACCGAGAAATTATTTTGGAACTAAAAGAAGAATTAGGTTTTGATGCCGAAGTCGCTATTTTTGATCCAAAAACAAAAGAAGAAGATGCTCGTAGATTGCGTTTTGCTGAGATATATTGGAAAGCACGTCGCCGCAGAGGAATTACCTTGTTAGATGCGCAAAAATGGATGCGTGAACGTAATTATTTTGCTGCCATGATGGTTAATGAAGGTGAGGCTGATGCCTTGGTAACAGGTTATTCCAGAAGTTATCCGTCAGTAGTAAAACCAATGATGGAGTTAGTTGGAAAAGCGCCAGGCGCAACCCGAATGGCTACAACTAATATGATGATGACTCCACGTGGACCTATGTTTTTATCAGATACTGCTATTAATGTTAATCCAACCGCAGATGAATTAGCCAAAATTGCATTAATGACGGCAAAAACAGTGAGGATGTTTGGTATGGAACCGGTCATTGCGATGGTTTCTTTTTCAAATTTCGGATCATCAAGTAACGAAGGTGCTGCAAAAGTCCGTGAAGCCGTTAAATATCTTCATACTGAATACCCGGATTTAATTGTCGATGGTGAAATTCAAACTGATTTTGCACTGAATCCAGACATGCTAAAAAGTAAGTTTCCTTTTTCAAAATTAGCTGGACATAAGGTGAATACATTGGTGTTTCCAAATTTAGAATCGGCCAATATTACTTATAAAATGCTTAAAGAACTATATAAAGTAGATTCGATTGGACCTATCATGTTAGGAATGGACAAACCAGTACATATTTTTCAATTAGGAGCAAGTGTAGAAGAAATGGTAAACATGGCAGCAGTAGCTGTTGTTGATGCACAGGAAAAAGAGAAAAAATTTAAAGCGGCTCAAAAATAAGGGCTGATTATTTAATCGATAATTCAAGTAGTTAGACCGATAAAATAACCGAAATTAAAGAAAATTAGTATATTTGGAAGTTAACGAAGTTGTTTATGATAGCACAGATTCAAGGGAAATTAATTGAGAAAAATCCAACAGAAGTTGTAATTGACTGTAATGGAGTGGGTTATCAAATAAATATTTCGTTGCATACTTTTTCTTTGTTACCTAATACTGATTTTGTAAAGCTTTTCACGCATCTTTTGGTAAAAGAAGATAGCCATTCATTATATGGTTTTGTAGAAAAATCGGAAAGAGAAATTTTTAAATTATTAATTTCCGTTTCAGGTATTGGAGCAAATATTGCCCGTACCATGTTGTCTTCTATCGAGCCAAAACAAATTATCAATGCCATTGCTTCAGGTGATGTTGGAACAGTACAGTCAATCAAAGGGATTGGGGCGAAAACAGCACAAAGAGCGATACTTGATTTAAAAGAAAAAGTGTTAAAATTATATGATATTGAGGAAGTTTCACTTTCCCAAAGCAATACTAATAAAGATGAAGCGTTATCTGCTTTAGAGGTTTTAGGATTTGTTAGAAAATCATCAGAAAAAGTAGTGGAAAAAATTGTGGCAGCTATGCCCGACGCTACTGTTGAAACTATTATTAAACAAGCCTTAAAAAATTTATAAGCGTTGAAGCAATTTAATATATACCATTTGACTTTGTTTCCTAAAAGCAGTATGTTTTTACTGTTTTTTCTCGTTTCTATAACTGCTCAATCACAAATTGATCAAGATACTGTTAAAGGGTACAATACTGGGGTTATAGAGCTTCCAAATCCAAATAGTATTCTAGAAGCCTATTCATACGATCCTGCTACAGACCGATACATTTACACCAAAACTTTTGAAGGATTCAATATCGATTATCCTATCGTTTTAACTCCTGATGAATATCAAAAATTAATTGCTCGCGAAGCCATGCGAGATTATTTTCAGAAAAAATCAGATGCGATTGATGGTAAAAAAGAAGCGAGTAAAGAGGCTCAAAAAGATTTACTGCCAAGATATTATATTCGCTCAGGTTTATTTGAAACTATCTTTGGTAGCAATACCATCGATGTGAAACCTACCGGAACAGTCGAAATTGATTTGGGTGTAAGATATTCAAAACAAGACAATCCTTCTTTCTCGCCTAGAAACAGATCCACAACTACTTTCGATTTCGATCAACGTATTAGTTTGAGCTTGTTAGGAAAAGTAGGAACCCGACTTAAAGTTAATGCCAATTACGATACTGAATCAACTTTTGCCTTCCAAAATCTTATCAAATTAGAATACACTCCTACGGAAGACGATATTCTGCAAAAAATAGAAATTGGTAACGTTAGCATGCCATTAAACAGCACTTTGATTCGTGGAGCACAAAGTTTATTTGGGGTTAAAGCGCAGTTTCAATTTGGAAGAACAACCGTTACGGGAGTTTTTTCTGAACAAAAATCGCAAACCAAAACAGTTATGTCACAAGGAGGCGGTATTCTTCAAGAGTTTAATTTGTTTGGATTGGATTATGATGCTGATAGACATTATTTTCTGTCACAGTATTTCAGAAATAAGTACGATAAAGCTTTAGAAAATTATCCTATTGTCGATTCAAGAGTTCAAATTACCCGAATGGAAGTTTGGATAACTAATAGACAAAATAGAATAAATACTTCGCAAGAGGGTAACAATTTAAGAAACATCGTGGCTTTACAAGATTTAGGTGAAGCGCAATCAACAGCAGTTACTGATGCTGAAATTATAGGCGTTTCGCCAATTCCAGCAGGTTTTTTCAATGTAGCAATAGACAATCCGGTGGACAATAAAAATAATGATTTCGATCCAGCATTGATTGGTACAGGAGGATTGTTAAACAATCAAATTAGAGAAATTGCGACTGCTAATTTAGGGTTTACAGGTGTTACCGTTTCTGAAGGAACAGATTATGCTAAACTTGAAAACGCCAGAAAATTAACCCAAAATGAGTTTGATTTTCACCCGCAATTGGGTTACATTTCGTTAAATCAACGATTAACCAATGATGAAGTTTTGGCAGTAGCTTATCAATACACCATCGGAGATCAAGTGTATCAGGTGGGAGAGTTTGGTAACGATGGTGTCGATGCTACTCAAGTAAATGCTGGCGTACCAACTACACAAGCCTTAATCCTTAAAATGCTGAAAGGAAATTTAGCGAGTGTTGATAAACCAGCTTGGAATTTGATGATGAAAAATATTTATCAAATACCGGGCGCTTATCAATTAGATCCGAACGATTTTAAATTCAATATTTTATATACTGATCCTTCACCATTAAATTACATTACTGAAACTACATTGCCACTTCCTGCAGATGTAGAGAAAACACCATTGTTAAAAGTGTTTAGTTTAGATAAGTTAAATTCTAATAATGACCCACAAAATAATGGAGATGGTTTCTTTGACTTTATTCCAGGATTAACGGTTGATACTCAAAATGCACGAATTATCTTTACAAAAGTAGAACCTTTCGGAAGTCATTTGTTTGAAAAACTTAGATCAGTACCAGGTCCAGCTGAAGATTATAATAATCCATTAACAGGGTACAACGACAATCAGAAAAAATACGTTTTTAGAAACTTATACAAGAAAACACAAGCCATTGCATTACAAGAAAGCGAGAAAAATAAATTTCAGTTAAAAGGGAAATTCAAGTCTTCGGGCGGTGATGGAATTTCACTAGGCGCGTCTAACGTTCCTCGTGGTTCTGTTGTGGTTACTGCTGGCGGTAGAGTTTTGCAAGAAGGAATAGATTACAGTGTTAATTACCAAGCGGGTCGAGTTCAAATCTTAGACCCATCGTTACAAGCTTCGGGAACGCCAATTGAAGTTTCGGTAGAAAACAATGCGGTTTTCGGTCAACAAACTAGAAGATTTATGGGGCTTAATGTGGAACATAAATTCTCCGATAAATTTCAAATGAACGCAACGGTCCTTAAAATGACCGAAAGACCGTTTACACAAAAAACAAATTACGGACAAGAGTCGGTAAACAATTTAATATATGGGGCTAATGTAAATTACTCTACAGAAGTACCTCTTTTTACAAGATTAGTAAACAAATTACCAAATTTAGATACTGATGTTCCTTCCAATTTATCATTTAGAGGAGAAGTTGCTTGGTTAAAACCTGGAACACCTAAATCAGACAAATTTGAAGGGGAATCTACCGTATATGTAGATGATTTTGAAGGTTCACAATCGACCATCGATATGAAATCGCCTTTTGCATGGAGCTTGTCAAGTGTGCCTGTAGGATTCGAATCAGTTAATGCTGCCGATGCTAGTCCAGCTAGTGCTGTTTTAGCAAACAATGTAAAACGCGCCAAATTATCATGGTACTCGATAGATCCGACATTTTATACCAACCAAAGACCAAGTGGTATAGATGATAATGATCTTTCTCGTCACAACACACGTCGAATCTATAGTCGAGAGCTGTATCCTAATACTGATATCGCAGCGGGTGAAACAACCGTAGTTACCACGCTTGATATGACGTATTATCCTACCGAAAGGGGACCTTATAATTTTAGTAGCACAGCAGCAGGAAACACATTGCCTAATCCTCAAGATAATTTTGGAGGAATTATGCGACCTATTAATTCAACTAATTTTGAGCAAGCCAATGTAGAGTATATTCAATTTTGGATGTTAGATCCCTATTTTGGAGCTGCCAGCGATGCTAATGCTTTAAATACAGGAAAACTGACTTTCAATTTAGGAGAAATTTCAGAAGATGTATTAAAAGATGGTCGGAAACTATATGAAAATGGTTTGCCAGCAGGAGGTTCAAATCCTAATGTGATTGAAACCGCTTGGGGTAAAGTACCAGCTTCGCAATCACTAATCTATGCTTTTGATACAAACGAAGACAACAGAAAACAACAAGATATTGGTTTAAACGGTTTGTCTGATGCAGAAGAAAATACAAAATTCCCTGCATTTGCTGGCGATGACCCAGCACAAGATAATTACCAATATTTCTTAAGTGCTTCAGGTTCGGTTGTAGAACGATACAAAAAGTACAATGGATTGGAAGGAAATTCACCAGTAAATGTTTCTGATAACGACAGAGGATCTTCAACAACACCAGATGTTGAGGATATCAACAGAGATAACACCATGAATACCATCGATGCGTATTATAAATTTACTGTTGATGTTAAGCCTAATATTGCAGCCGGTGACCCTTTTGTTTCCGATGTAAAAACAACAACAGTTACTCTAGATAATGGTAGTTCAACTGAAGCTAGATGGATTCAATTTAAAATTCCAATCAACATCAACGGACCTAAAGAAGGTGGAATTTCCGATTTAAAATCGGTTCGATTCATGCGTATGTTTATGAATGGTTTTACACAACCCATAACAGTTCGTTTAGGATCACTCGATTTAGTACGTGGTGAATGGAGACGATATACAAACTCATTAGAACCTTTAACTGACCCGCTTGTTGATGATGATCTTACTGGTTTTGATGTACAAGCTGTAAACATTGAAGAAAATTCAGGACGTGACCCAATTCCTTACGTGACTCCTCCAGGTGTTGAACGTGAGCAATTGTACAACAACAATTCGGTCATTAATCAAAATGAGCAGTCATTGGCTTTAAGGGTGTATGGAAAAGATAATGCACTTGCTGATAACGAAGGTTTAGCAAAAGGAGATTCGCGTGCTACTTTTAAAAATGTTGATGTTGATATGCGTCAATACAAAAAATTAAAAATGTTTGTGCATGCTGAAGGTTTAAAAGGCGATACAGATATGGTTGCAGATAGTGAAATGCATGCCTTTATTCGTTTTGGTAACGATTTTTCTGAAAACTATTATCAAATTGAAATTCCATTAAAAATAACAGCTCAAACAGCAAGATCAGCTGAGGATATTTGGCCAGAAGAAAATGAAATCGATTTAAATACTGATTTGTTGACCAAACTTAAAGTGCTTAATATTCAAAATAATACTAGCCTGCTGACAGATGCTTCAAATGGAATGAAATATCTTAAAGAAAAAGATTTAGGCTCTGCAAATGATAAATTGATAATAGGAATAAAAGGAAATCCAAATTTCGGACAAGTACGAACTTTAATGGTGGGTGTAAGAAACCCATTGACAGGAGCAGAAGATTTTGTTCGTGGAGAAGTTTGGTTTAATGAGTTACGTCTTGCGGAGACCGACAATAAAGGCGGTATGGCGGCTATTGCTAGTTTAGATACGAATTTGGCTGACTTCATGACCCTTTCAGCAACTGGTCGTAAAAGTACTATTGGTTTTGGAGGAATCGAACAAAGTCCTAACGAACGCAGTCGTGAAGATGCAGTGCAATATGATGTGGTGACTAATGTTAATTTAGGGAAATTATTGCCTAAAAAATGGGGAATTAATTTACCATTTAATTATGCAGTAGGAGAAGAAACCATTACTCCTGAGTATGATCCATTTTATCAGGATATCAGACTGAAACAAATGCTTGAAGTTACTACTGATGAAAAAGAAAAAGAAAACATCAAAAACAGAGCTGAAGATTTTACAAAACGTAAAAGCATCAATTTTATTGGAGTAAGAAAAGAAAGAGCGCCTGAGCAAAAACAACATTTTTACGATCCTGAAAATTTAACCTTGTCTTATTCATTCAACGAATTAGAGCATCGTGATTTTGAAATCGAAAATTTATTAGACCAGCAATTAAGAACATCGGCTGATTATGCCTTTACTTTTAAACCAAAAACAGTTGAGCCATTCAAGAATACAAAATTCATGAAGAAAAGCACATACTGGAAAATGTTGAGTGATTTCAATTTCAACTTTTTGCCTACAAATGTTAATTTCAGTACTAATATTTTACGTCAATACAACAAACAGCAATTCCGTCAGGTTGAAGTAGAAGGAATTGGTCTTGAGGCCTTATATAAACGCAATTACATGTTTAATTATAACTATGGTTTCGGTTATAATTTGACTAAAGCATTGCGATTAAACTATACAGCAACCACAGGGAATTTAGTTAGAAATTATCTAGATGAGGACAACAATCAGATTACTGATTTTACCATCTGGGATGATTATTGGAATATAGGAACACCTAATCAGCACGCACAACAACTGACTGTTAATTACGAATTGCCAATAAACAAAATTCCAGCGTTATCCTTTATAAAATCAGATTATACGTATACTGGAGATTATTCATGGACTCGTGCTTCTATTGCCGCTCAAGAGTTTAAAGCTTCCGATGGAATTACTTATAATTTAGGGAACACCATTCAAAATGCCAATTCACATAAGTTGAATACTGCATTCAACATGACTACCTTCTATAAATATATTGGTTTTGTGAAAAGTAGCGAAAGAAGTAAAACGCCAAAACAACCTATAACTCCTCCTGCGGCTCCTAAACCAGGTGAAAAAGTAGTAGCTAAACCAAAAGTAAAAGAAAATAAACCTAATGTTATAGTCGATGGGTTAATAGGAGTTGCGACCAGTTTAAAAACGGTACAGTTAAACTATACCGAAACTAGCGGAACGTTATTACCGGGTTATTTGCCATCAATCGGTTTCTTAGGGTCTTCTCGACCATCATTAGGATTCGTATTTGGTATGCAGGACGATGTGCGTTTTGAAGCGGCTAAAAATGGTTGGTTGACAAACTATCCAGAGTTTAATCAAAACTTTACACAAATTAAAAACAAGCAAATAGCTGGAACAGCCAATTTGGAAATTTTCCCAGATTTTAAAATTGATTTAACTGCTGATAGAACATTAGCCGAAAACTTTTCAGAACAATTTGATGCTGTAGATGGAGAGTATAATTCTCGTTCACCATATAATTTTGGAAACTTCTCTATCTCAACAGTGATGTTAAAATCAGCGTTTAAAGCCAGCGACGAAATGAATTCTTCTGTTTTTCAAGAATTTAGAGATAATAGAATTATAATTGCCGATAGATTGGCTGCTGAAAGATACGGGAATGATATCCCAAGATATGGTGATGCTGCTAATCCAATTCCAGTGCCGACAGACCCAAACTATGGGTTTTATGTTGCCAATCAAGGATATCCAGTGGGTTACGGAAAAAACAATCAAGCAGTATTATTACCGTCGTTATTGGCTGCTTATACAGGTATGAATCTCTTTGCGGGTCCAGAAAATGGAGGTTCTGAAAAAGCATCTTCTATTTCATTAAGTGCATTCAGAAGTATTCCTATTCCAAACTGGACTATAAAATATACGGGTTTAATGCGTTATAAATTCTTTAAAGACAAGTTCAAGCGTTTCTCATTGCAACACGCATATAAATCAGCATATACATTAAATTCCTTCCGTTCTAATTTCGAATACGATAAAAATCCTGACGGACAAGATCATAATAATGTTGGTAATTTTTACAATAAAACAGTTATTTCAAATGTCAACTTGACGGAGCAATTTAGTCCATTGGTTCGCCTGGATTTTGAAATGAAAAATTCAATAAAAATTCTTGCCGAAATGAAAAAGGACAGAACACTGTCATTAAGTTTTGATAATAATTTATTGACCGAACTTAAAGGTGTTGAATATATAATAGGTTTAGGTTACCGAATTAAAGATGTGAAAATTAAAACGCGTCTGGCTGATAATGCTCAAAATATGATAAAAAGCGATATTAATTTAAGAGGTGATGTGTCATTCAGGAACAACAAAACGATTGTTAGAAATTTAGATTACGATAACAATCAGTTAGCCGGAGGACAAAACATTATTTCGGCAAAATTAACGGGCGATTATACTTTTAGTAAAAACCTAACCACATTATTCTTTTTCGATTATTCGTTTTCTAAGGCAGTGATTTCGACATCATTCCCTTTAACTAATATTCGTTCAGGACTTACATTGCGCTATAACTTTGGAAATTAATTTATAAAAAAGTAAAAATATTATCGTAATAATTTTACTTTTGCTTGAAATTGTAATAAACACTAAAATGAACATACCAACTAATTTAAAGTACACAAAAGATCACGAATGGGTAAGTATTGAAGGCGACATTGCTACAATAGGAATCACTGATTTTGCTCAAAAAGAGCTTGGAGATATCGTATATGTTGAAGTAGATACTTTAGACCAAACCTTAGATAGAGATGAAGTTTTCGGAACAGTTGAAGCTGTAAAAACGGTTTCAGATTTGTTCTTGCCTCTTTCAGGAGAAATTATTGAGTTTAATGAAGAATTAGAAGTTACGCCAGAAGCTGTAAACTCTGATCCTTACGGAAAAGCTTGGATGATTAAAGTTAAAATTTCTGATGTTTCCGAAATTGATGCGTTACTTTCAAGCGATGACTATAAAGCACTTATTGGCGCCTAATAAAAAATCTTTTTGGAGTGCTTTGCTTTGGACTTTTTTTATTCTCTTTTTGAGTTTAAAAAAACCATCAGGCGAACCAACTTTTTATTTTCCCAATGCGGATAAATTAGTGCATTTTACATTCTATTTTGTCTTTGTTTTTTTATGGTTCAGATATTTGTATTTTAAAGAAAATGTCAAATTGATACATAAAGTAATTTTGGTCTTAATTGCAATCTCTTTGGGGATTGTGATAGAATTTATTCAAGGTTATTATACCACCACAAGACAAGCAGATGTTTGGGACGCTATAGCCAATAGTATTGGAAGTATAGTTGGAATTCTACTGGCTTCAAATATTTATAGAATGAAAGAACCTAACAATAGTTAGTTTTTAAATTATATCAAAAAAACATCCCACTTCGGTGGGATTTTTCTATTTTTATACTTTAATTAAAAAATCAGAATGGACATCAAGCAATATTTAGATTCAACTTATTTGAAAACTGCTGAACAAGCTAATTTAGCCGAAGTTGAAAACACTAAAGTCGTTCAGAAATTCATACAAGAAGCCATAGATGAAGGATTTAAGCTCATTATGATTCGACCTGATAAAGTTAAATTAGCCAAAGAGATGATCGTAAAAGCTAATTCGAAAGTACTTATTGGAACCGTAATTGATTTTCCTGAGGGTGGTTCTGATTTAGATGAAAAATTAGCCGAAGCACAACAAGCTATTGATGATCAAGCTGACGAATTGGATTTTGTAGTTAATTATGAGTCCTTCAAACGTGGAGATGTTCAAGACTTAAAAGAAGAAGTTTTGTCTTGCACCAGACTAGGATTGTTGAATAAAAAAGTAGTTAAATTTATTATAGAAGTTGCTGCATTAACCGATGGACAAATAATTCAGCTGACATCATTAATTAAAAATACTATTGTTGCCAATTTTGACGAAAATCAATACCATAACGTTTTTGTGAAATCCTCAACAGGTTTTTATAAAACAAAAGATAATTTACCTAATGGCGCAACCATTCCAACCATTACTTTAATGTTAGAAAATGCTAATCCGCTTCCCGTAAAGGCAGCTGGTGGCGTAAGAACTCTTGAAGAAGCTTTGGCAATGATTCGTCTGGGTGTGAAAAGAATTGGAACTTCTGGCGCAAAAACAATTTCTGATGATGAAGTTTCTAATGACAGTTATTAAAAAAATATGAAAAAATACCTTCTGCTTACATTGTTTGTTTTTTCTGCTCAATTGTTGTTTTCGCAAGTGGGTAATCAAGAAAAATTTCCTGTTTTTCCGGCCTGTCAAAATACGTTAAATCAAGATGTTGAGAATTGCTTTTACAACCAATTGCAAGATTTTGTGTATCATAATTTTCAATTGCCTGAATCGGCAAAAAAAGAGAATTTTAAAGGAAAAGTAATTGCCTTGTTTGAAGTAGATACAGTTGGAGTTTTCAAAGTATTGTATGTAGATGCCGCTGATGCCGATTTGATTACTGAAACCAAAAGAGTTTTTTCGGCTATTCCAAAAATTCAACCTGCTTCATATAACGGAAAACCAACCTATGCAAAATACACCATTACGATTGCCATTCCGTTGCAAAGTGCTGCCGATATTCAAAAGCAAAAAGAAATAGAAAAAGCAAATCAGCAACAATCATATTATTCAACTGCCGAAAATCCAGAATACGATGCGGTTAAACTCAATTATAAGGAATTCAAAAACCCTCAATTTTCCAGTCATCTCAACATTCCTTTTTCGCACAATTATTATGCACAGTTTGACGACGAAATGAATCAGGTGGGAACGAATATTCATACCGCTTCAAAGCCATTTACGTATGCCGAAGTGGCTAAATATCATGACTTCAGTAAAGCTTATGAGGATGTTAAAATAAATAAGCATAATTGGTGGGGACGCAAATTATTCAATGAAAGTTTGGTGGCTATTCAAGGTAGAGATTATTGGTTTACGATGAATCCTATTTTCGATTTGAGAATGGGAAAAAGCAATCCAAGTACCGAAGATTATACCTATGTAAACACTCGTGGATTGCAAATTCAAGGAGGATTAGGTTCGCAAATTAATTTTACAACAACCATATTTGAAAGTCAAGGTTATTTCGCTGATTATTACAATCGATATGCAAATTCAATTCAACCAGCGGGTGGAAATCCTGCTATTATTCCGGGAATTGGTATTGCAAAAGATTTTAAAACAACACAATTCGATTTTCCTTCTGCCGATGCTAATGTCACCTACCAACCAAGCAAGTTTTTCAACTTGCAACTAGGCTATAGCCGAAATTTTATTGGTGACGGTTATCGATCATTGTTAGAAGGCGATGGAGCTAGTCCGTATCCGTTTTTTAAAATCAACACCACTTTTTGGAAAATTAAATACACCAATACATATATGTGGCTTAAAGATGTTCGACCAGGCGTAACTGTCGATAGGACATATACTACAAAATACATGGCGAATCATTATTTAAGCTGGAATGCTTCTAAAAAATTAAATATTGGCTTCTTTGAATCGGTGATTTGGACCAACGACAACAATCGTGGTTTCGATTTCAATTTTGTAAATCCAATTATTTTTTACCGTTCAGTCGAATTTTCTTCATCGGCCCGAAGCGGAAATGCGGTGTTGGGTATGACAACTAAATTCAAATGGAATAATAGCATCAATCTTTACGGACAGTTTTTGTTAGATGAGTTTTCGCTGGGAGACATAAAAGAAGGAGAGAAAAGCTGGAAAAACAAATTTGGATATCAGTTAGGAGCTAAGTACTTCAATGCTTTTGGTGTTAAAAACTTGTATTTACAAGCCGAATACAATCATGTGAGACCTTATGTTTATGCGCATAGTAACGCCATTACAAACTATGGTCATAACAACCAAAGTATGGGGCATATTTGGGGTTCAAACTTTAATGAATTGGTTGGAATTGCAAGATATTATAAAGGTCGATTATTTGCTGATGTTAAAATAAGTGCAGGTGTTAGAGGTTTCGATTACGACACAGCTGCTGACGATTTAAACTACGGATCAAACATTTACAAAGAGTACGACGAAAAAAGAGCTGCAGATAAAGGAGTGACTATTGGTCAAGGAAATAAAGCGAATATTTTCATTGCCGATTTTCAAGCGGGATATTTAGTAAATCCACAAACCAATTTAAAAGTTTTTGCAAATGTTTTGTACAGAAGCTTTTCACCTAAAACCGACGTGTATTCAACGCAGCCAAATGTGATGTCTGTTTTCAAAGAAAACACAACTTGGTTTAATGTAGGTTTAAGAGCTGATGTGTTTAATTGGTATTTTGATTATTAAAAACAAAGAAATTTGAATTTTCAGTTTCTGAATTCATATCTTTGCACCAGTTTTAAAAAAATATTTCTGCCTTGAGCAATACAAATTCAACATTATCATTACAATCTGTTTTCATTGACTTTAAAGAAATAACTAAAGCGGGTCTTGCTATTAGTGTTGTTTTTTCGTCATTAGCAGGCTATTTATTAGGTGTTGATGGTTTTTCTACAGAGAATATTTATGTCTTAATCATGCTGGCCATTGGTGGTTATTGTATGGTTGGGGCATCAAATGCTTACAATCAAATTCTCGAAAAAGATTTAGATGCTTTGATGGATAGAACTAAAAATCGTCCTATTCCTTCAGGAAGAATGTCAGTAAAAACTGCATTTGCCATCGCTACAATTTTAACGGTTATCGGCTTAGTGATACTGTACAATATCAATGAAAAAACTGCCATGTTCGGCGCCATTTCAATATTTTTATATACTTGTGTTTACACACCGCTTAAAACGGTAACATCGCTTTCAGTATTTGTGGGTGCTTTCCCGGGAGCCATTCCTTTTATGTTAGGTTGGGTGGCGGCTACAGGTGAATTTGGTATAGAAGCGGGTACATTGTTTTTAATTCAGTTTTTTTGGCAATTTCCTCACTTTTGGGCCATTGGTTGGTTTTTGTATGACGATTACAAAAAAGGTGGTTTTTATATGTTGCCTACAGGGAAAAAAGACAAAGCAACCGCAATGCAGATTATATTATATACCGTATGGTTAATAGTAGCTTCGGTTTTGCCTACTTTTGGATACACGGGACAATTGTATTTAACTACAGTGTCAACAGTTATTGTGGTGCTATTGGGGTTGTGGATGTTGAGAGCTGGTGTTAAATTGTATCAAAAAAGAGATGATAAAACCGCTAAAAGCTTAATGCTTGTTAGTGTTTCGTATATTTCTCTTTTACAGTTGGTGTATATTTTAGATAAATTTTTACGATAATAGAATAGAATATGGAAATGACAATTCAAGAACATAAGCAAAGAACAGCAAGATCCTATAAATTGCTGTTGATTTTTGCTATGTTAAGTATGTTCATGATGTTTGCAGGTTTGACGAGTGCTTATTTAGTAAGTGCTTCTCGAAAAGATTGGGTTCATACCATGATTTTGCCGCCAGCATTTACAATAAGTACCATCTTAATTATTTTAGGGAGTGTTACTTTTCATTTGGCCAAAAGAGCCATAAAAAAAGACGACAGAAGTGCTACAACAATGTATTTGTTGACCACTTTAGCGCTTGGGCTATCTTTTGTATTTTTTCAATTTAAAGGGTTCAGTCAAGTAGTCGAAATGGGGTATTATTTTACAGGAAGCGAGAGCTCTGTAACGTCATCATTCCTGTATGTTTTGACTATTTTGCACTTAGCACACCTTTTTGCAGGTATAATTTCACTATTAATTATAATTTATAATCATTTTAAACAAAAATACAACGCGACACAAAGCACTGGAATTGAGCTAGGTGCGATGTTTTGGCATTTTTTAGATTTTCTTTGGGTATATTTGTTTTTGTTTTTATATTTCGTGAAATAATAAAAAAACGTAAATTTGACAACTTTTTAAACACAATTCTATGGCAACGACAGTTACTACTAGTACTGATGGTAAAACTTGGGGCGGCGGAAATGAGCCGATGAATGCAAGCTATGGTAAAATGATGATGTGGTTTTTCATCGTTTCCGATGCATTGACATTCTCTGGATTCCTTGCTGCTTACGGTTTCTCAAGATTTAAATTTATCGAAACTTGGCCTTTGGCTGACGAGGTATTTACCCACTTCCCATTTATGCATGGTGTTCCGGCTCCAATGTATTATGTGGCATTAATGACTTTTATTCTTATCTTTTCTTCGGTAACCATGGTGTTAGCGGTTGATGCGGGTCATAACATGCAAAAAAACAAAGTTGTTTTGTACATGTTTTTAACCATCATTGGAGGTTTAATATTCGTAGGTTCTCAAGCTTGGGAATGGAAAAACTTCATTAAAGGAGAATATGGTGCGGTAGAAACAAAAGGGGGTTCTATCTTGCAGTTCGTAGATAAATCTGGTAAAAGAGTTGCTCTTGAAGCTTTTGCTGCCGATATCCCTACAGAAAGGGTTCAAGATACTGAAAGCAACAGTCTTTGGTATCATGATGAAGCAACATTGCCGACATATTCAGTAGCTGAAGTTATTGAAGGATTCAAAGCGCATCCTGATGTTTTGGTTCGTACAGAAGTTATTGATGCTAAAACAAAAAATAAAGTAATACTTTCTCGTGAAGAGTCTCTAGAAAGAATCGCTGATACACAATATGTTGTAGAAGGAGCGAACTTAGTTAGAAACGAATACGGTCAAAAATTATTCGCTGATTTCTTCTTTTTCATTACTGGTTTCCACGGTTTCCACGTATTTTCAGGAGTAATTATCAATATCATCATTTTCTTAAATGTTCTTTTGGGAACTTATGAAAGAAGAGGAAGTTATGAAATGGTTGAAAAAGTAGGTCTTTATTGGCACTTTGTCGATTTAGTTTGGGTGTTTGTATTTACATTCTTCTACCTAGTTTAATTTTTTAATTCAAAAAAAAGCTATCATGTCACACGATCACGCGCACGAATCAAATGTAGGTAGAATCTGGAAAGTTTTCGGAATACTATCTCTAATCACTATAGTTGAAGTTGCATTAGGTATTGAAAAACCTCATAGTTTGCATTTCACAAATTTATTAGGAATGAATTTGCTTAACTGGATTTTCATTATTTTAACAGTAGCAAAAGCATACGGAATCATGTGGGCTTTCATGCACTTAGAAGGTGAAAAAGCATCTTTAAGATGGTCGATTGTTGGGCCATTGGTTTTCTTAATCTTATATTTAGTATTCATTCTGCTTGTAGAAGCTGATTATATATTTGAAGTGTTTAAGAATTCTACTATTAAATGGAATTTTTAACAACATATTAATTCAAAAAGAATCCCGATCTATCGGGATTTTTTTATTTTTGTACTCAAATAATCTTTCATTCTTATGAAGAATAAATTAGTTTTAATCTTACTTCTTGCTCTGCCAATTCTTATTTATTTAATTTTTGCCTCAGCAACACACAATTCACTTTTTCTGCCTACTATTTCAAAAAACAATCTAGAATTGCCCCAATGGTCAAGTTTAGACAATAAACCGGTTCAGCTTGCAAATAAAATTACGGTTTTAGGGTTTTTAGGAAATGATATTAAAAAGAATCAAGGAAATATTTTCAATTTGAACCAAAAAATTTACGACAAATATGTTGGGTTTAAAGATTTTCAAATTGTGATGATTGTTCAAGACGGAATGCAAAACGATGTAAAAGTGCTGGTTGAAAAATTAGCTGGATTCACTGAAAACATGTCGGCTTGGAAATTTGTCTTTGCAAAGCCTAATGAAATTCAAGCGTATTATGATTCGTATAAACTACAAGGAAAATTAGATGCTAATTTAAGTACATCGGAAGTGATTATTATTGATAAAGATAAAAATCACCGTGGGCGTAAAGGAAAAAACAAAGCGGGTAAGGATGAATACAAAGAAAGCTTCAATACTATTTCTGCAGCCGATTTACATAATGACATGTCAGATGATGTGAAAATTATGCTTCGTGAATATCGTTTGGCTTTGAAAAGAAATAACAACAAAAAAGATTTCCGTTTACACGAAAAGAAATAAAGATGAAAAATAAATCATACATAGGAATGGCTTTTGTCATTTTGGTTTTCGGAATTTTAGTTGTTCCAAAAATTGTCGACAGAATAAAAAACAACGACGTTGTAAAAGGCGACCGATTGAATAAAATTGAAGACGATGGTTCAACCAAAAGCAATTTGTTGACCATTGGGAAAGCGCCTGAGTTTAATTTGACCAATCAGGAAGGCAAAACAATTTCAAATGATGATTATAAAGGCAAAGTATACGTAGTAGAATTTTTCTTTTCTACCTGCCCAACGATTTGCCCAATTATGAATAAAAACATGAAATTTGTACAACAAAGTTTTGCTTCTAATGTCAATTTCGGAATTGCATCTATTACTATCAATCCAGAAAATGATACTCCAGAAGCTTTAAAAAAGCATGCCGAAACTATTGGTGCAAAAGGAATGAATTGGCACTTTTTAACGGGTGATAAAAACACCATTTACAACATTGCCAATAAAGGGTTTAATTTGTACGTTGGGCAAAACAGTAAAGTGAATGGAGGTTTTGAGCATTCAGGACTTTTTGCTTTGATTGACAAAAAAGGAAATATTCGTTGCCGAAAAGATGAATTTGGAAATCCAATCGTGTATTACGACGGGTTGAAGGACGATGGAGTAAGACAAATTAAACAAGACATATCAAAATTATTAGCAGAATAAAATGGAAAATAATATTTCAGAGAAAAAATACAATGTTTGGATAACGATATTGTCTGTTGCAATTCCACTTGTGGTGGCGTTGTTGTTTAAAGTAAAATTGAAAGATTTTGGTTTCGATGTAAAACCATTAAGCTTTTTACCGCCTATTTATGCTACAATCAATGGTATTACAGCTGTTGTTTTAGTTTGGGCAGTGATTTCTATTAAAAATGGGAAAAGAAAGTTGCATGAAAATTTAATGAAAACGGCTATTGCGTTATCGGTTGCGTTTTTAGGAATGTACGTAGCGTATCATATGACAGCAGAAGCAACTAAATATGGTGGAGAAGGAATCATGAAATTGGTTTACTTTCTAATTTTAATATCTCATATTGTATTATCTATTGTTGTTATTCCTTTGGTTTTAGTGACGTATGTTCGTGCTCTTTCTCAACGCTTTGACAAACATAAAAAATTAGCGAAAATAACTTTTCCAATTTGGTTGTATGTAGCTGTTACTGGAGTGATTGTGTATTTGATGATTTCACCATATTATGTACAGTAATTCAAAGACAAAAGGCAAAAAGTTTAATTCAATAGCAATTTTAGTTGTTGCTTACTTGTTATTGCCTATTGCTTCAAATGCACAGTGTGCTATGTGTCGTGCTTCACTGGAAAGTTCTGGCGATGTAAGCCAAGCGGAAGCGGTTAACGATGGTATTGTGTACTTAATGGTTATTCCGTACATCCTAGTAGCTCTAATTGGTTTTGTGGTCTATAAAATGTACAATAAGAAGAAGGCTACATCCCATTAATATTCACTCTCACATTTCCGTTGATGTTTAAAAAGGCAACAATGGCATTGTTGGTCAACTGTACTTTATCAAACACAATATCATTTAATTTTCCATTTACAAAAACGCCTGGCATAGGAGAGTAATTGTTGAGATAGTGTGTGATGTTTTTTCTTCCTTCATCTAAATTTGGCTGAATCGAGTAACGACAACTTTGTCTGATTTTATTCAAAATAACCCCTTGGAAAAGCCAATTGGCGGATTTCATCAACTTGCTTTTGGTTTCCATAGCGTAATCTAAATCATCGAAAAACAACTCTTTGGTTTGTGCATTGTATTGCGGAAATCCAGACAAATAAATTCTCCCGTTTAAACTGCCAATCATATCTAAAGCGATAATCATTTTGCCTCTTTTGTGCCAAATGGCAACATTTTGAATCGTCACTTTTCGTTTTCCTTCGCCAAATTCTTTTCCTTTAAAATTCGAAGTCATTACCCTCGAAGCATCTTGATACGTGGAAACAGCCGCAATATTTGCTACTACTTTATCGGGTAAATTGGCAATAGGTTTGAGTATGATTTTGGTTTTATCAAAGACTGGTTTGGGTTTCTGGCCAATATAAGATTCCATCAAACATTTTAATCCTACGGTCATATTTACTGCGTTCTTTTGTAACGTAGCTTCGGTAGCGTGTAATTCTTGAGGAGTTACTTTTAGCCAGGTTTGATAAGTTGAACTCATCTCAAAAGGCTCGCTTGCTTTTTGCATCATCTCTAAAATATTCGATTTAAAATCTAAGGTTTTACCCATCGAATCATCAATCATTTTTTCAATTTTAGACCTAAAAATTCTAATAGTAGGATTTATCAAATAAGTAATAGCGATTTGTTTTCCGGAAATGGTAATCGTTGGGCTTTCTTGCCAATCAATATCTTCTAAATGTGTGGTAGTCGTAATTTTCCAGTTATTCATTTTTACATCACTCAACAAAGTGATATTTCCGTTCAAATTAAATTCTCGAATATCATATAAATTCAATCCCAAAGCCGAAGTACCGTATTTTACTTTTGCCCAAATTCGTAACGGAACAATTGTCTTTAATTTGTTGTTTTCTTCCGAAATTAAAATAGATCCGTTCTTCCATATTTTCATTTCAGTTTCGTCATCTTCAATGTTATTGTCCTCGTAAATCAAACCGCCTAATGCTTTGTTGGTTTGGGTTTCTATATCTTTTAGTGATAAATTGACAGGAAAACTTATATATGAAGAAGTTACAGGGTAGGTAATAGGTAAAGCTTCATCTGGCTCAGGCTTCATGAGTTCAATTTTTTGAGTTGATGAGCAGTTCGTAAAAATAGCCATAAGTAGTAATCCAAATGCTTGTATGAAGTATTTCATTTAAAAATCGTGTTATGGAACAAATGTAAAATTATTTTATAAAAATTATCAACTTCATTTTGTAACAAATTATAAAAGTAGGAGTCTTATTGAGAAATAAATTAAATTTGTAAGACAAGTCAGTAAAACTTTTCTAAAATATAAAATGACACAAAATATAAAACTCACTTTTTTAACGCTATTCGCCTTTTTAAACGCGTCGGTCGTTTTGGGTCAAACCAAGAAATGGACGCTCGAAGAATGTGTGAATCATGCCGTTCAAAATAATATTTCGATAAAGCAAACAGAATTAGACAAGCAATTGGCTGATATCACCAGAAAGGATGCTATTGGAAGATTTTTGCCTTCTATAAATGCTCAGGCATCGCATTCGTGGAATATTGGTTTGAACCAAAATATCACAACAGGTTTGTTAGAAAATCAAACGACTCAGTTTACTTCAGCAGGATTAAATGCTGGAATTGATATTTACAAAGGATTGCAAAATCAAAATCAATTCCGAAAAGCAAACTTATCCCGAATTGCCTCGCAATACCAATTGACCAAAATACAGGAGGATGTTTCGCTTAATGTGGTGAATGCTTATTTGCAGATTCTTTTCAACAAAGAAAATCTAAAAGTACAAACCGAACAATTAAGCTACGATAACAAGCAATACGAAAGAACAAACGAACTGGTTGAAGCAGGTATGATTCCACGTGGTGATTTACTGGATGTAAAGGCTACTGTGGCAGCAGACAATCAAAGATTAATTGTGGCTGAAAATGCACTGTTAATTTCGAAATTAAGTTTAGCACAATTGTTACAATTGGATAATTTTCAGGAATTTGACATTGTAGAAGCAGATGTGACCACTCAAGAAAGTGCCATTTTATTGCAAGAGCCGAAAGTGATCTTAGATAAAGCCAAAGAAACCAGAGTCGACTTGAAAATAGCACAAACCAATGTTCAAATTGCCGAAAAAGATGTGAGCATTTCAAGAGGTGCTTATCAACCTACTTTGCAAGGTTTCTATAGTTTTAGTACCAGAGCATCTTACTCTGACAGAATTGTTTTCGATTCAAATGGTTTTCCAGTTGGAATCGGAAAACCATTACCGGTTTTCGATCAGTTTAGCAACAATAAAGGACATAGTTATGGACTATCGCTTAACGTTCCAATTTTAAACGGATTTTCGGCAAGAAATAATGTATTCCGTTCTAAAATTGCATTAGAACGTTCTAAAATTGCATTGGAACAACAAGAACTAGATTTAGAAAGAACAGTTTTTACCGCTTATACCGATACAAAAGGCGCTCAAAAATCACACGAAGCAGCCGTGACAACATTTGAAGCACGTCAAAACGCATTAAATTATGCCAAAGAAAGATATGAAGTAGGATTGATGAATGTTTTCGATTACAATCAGGCGCAAACCATGTTTGTAAACGCCCAATCGGAAGTATTAAGAACAAAATATGATTATATATTCAGAACAAAGATATTAGAATTTTATTTCGGAATTCCAATTATTCAAAAACAATAAGTTATCATGACAAGTAGAACAAAATATTTACTAATAGGTGGAACAATAGTGTTAATTATTTTAGCAGTTTCATTACGAAAAGCTGGCGTTATTGGAGGCAAAAACGAAGGGAAAGAAGTTGAAATTGCAAAAGTTGAACAAAGAACTATTGTAGAAACCGTTTCGGCTACTGGAAAAATTCAACCGGAAATTGAAGTTAAAATATCTTCTGAAGTTTCAGGGGAAATCATTGCTTTGCCTGTTAAAGAAGGCCAAACAGTAAAAAAAGGGCAACTATTAGTCCGAGTTAACCCTGAATTATATACCTCAGGATTAAATCGTTCTCAAGCCGGGTTGTCTAATACAAGAGCCGGTTTAAGTCAAGCAGATGCGCAATTTAAGGAAGCCAAAGCGAGTTATGACCGAAGCAAAAAATTATTCGACAAAGGAATCATTTCGAGAGCAGAATGGGATAAATCTGTAGCTGCTTTTGAAGGAGCTCAAGCAGCAAAACAAGCAGCTTACTATAATGTGCAAAGTGCATCGGCAACTGTAAATGAATCTAGAGAAAATTTAGGAAAAACCGCTATTTATGCGCCAGTTGATGGAACGATTTCAAAATTAGATGTAGAATTAGGTGAACGTGTTTTAGGAACCCAACAAATGACAGGTACCGAAATGATGCGTGTGGCTAATTTAAATAACATGGAAGTGGAAGTCGATGTTAATGAAAATGATATTGTAAAAATTGAAATTGGCGATTCGGCTAAAGTAGAAGTGGATGCTTATTTGAAGAAAGAATTCACAGGAATTGTGACTAGTATTTCTAATTCGGCAAGTACAGCACTTTCGGCTGATCAGGTGACAAATTTTAAAGTGAAAGTTAGAATTTTGAAAGAGTCGTATGCTGATTTAATGGTTGGGAAAGCGTCTAATTTTTCGCCATTCCGTCCAGGAATGACAGCGACTGTCGATATTATTACTACCCGTAAAGAGAATGTTATTACCGCGCCTATTAGTGCTGTTGTGATGCGTACAGATACTACTGCAGCTCGTAAAATCTATGTAGCCGAAGAGGAAGGTGAAGATGGAGCAGAGGAAATGCCAGAAGTAAAAAATGAAAAGCGTTACGAATGTGTTTTTGTAAAATCAGGGGACAAAGTAAAACTTAGAATTATTACAACCGGCATACAAGACGATACTTACATTGAAGTTACTTCAGGATTGAAAAAAGGAGAAACGATTGTTACAGGTCCTTATACAGTAGTGACTAAAGAATTGAATCCAGATGATAAAGTATATATAAAATCGAAAGAAGAAAAAGCGGCCGAAAAGAAAAAAGCTAACGAAGAAAAAGAAAGTTAAAATTTAAATTTTTAGTTGATTGGTCGAAAAGCTCAAATCTATTTATAGTTTTGAGCTTTTTCTTTTATAACATTCTACTTTGTACCTTTGCCATTCGAAACATTTTCAAAATGACTTATATTTTATCAATAGAAACGGCTACTAAAAACTGTTCTGTAGCTTTGTCGCTAAACGGAGAAACTATTTTGTGCAAAGAAATTGCAGAAGCTGGCTATTCGCATGCCGAAAAATTGCATGTTTTTATAGAAGGTATTTTGAAAGAAGCGAAAATTGATTTCAAAAATTTATCTGCCATTGCAGTAAGTCAAGGTCCGGGTTCTTACACCGGATTGCGTATAGGGGTTTCGGCAGCAAAAGGATTGTGTTATTCGTTAAATATTCCCTTGATTGCGATTGATACTTTACAGTCGTTAGCTCAAAAATTAGCTATTCAAGAAGGCCTAATTGTTTCTATGCTTGACGCGCGTAGAATGGAATGTTTTACAGCGATTTTTAATTCAAATCACGAAAAAATAAGAGAAATAAAATCGGAAATTATCGATTCAACTTCTTTTCTGGATATTCAGGAAACCATTCATTTAATTGGAGATGGCGCTGATAAATGCAAATTGGTTTTAACCAATGAAAAATTTGTTTTTCACGATGAAGTTATATTTCCATCAGCTAACGAAATGAGTCAAATTGCGTTTGAAAAGTATAAAAAAAGCGACACTGTTGATGTCGCTTACTTTGAACCTTTTTATCTAAAAGATTTTATGATGACGAGTTCGTCAAAATAATTAATCCGCTTCTTCTTCCGACGCTTTTTCAGTATTTTTTGAAACAAAACTATCAGCTTTCTCTTCAGCAGTGTCTACTGCTCCATGTGCTAATTCTTCTACTTTGTCTAATGCTTGACCTGCTTTTTCTTTCACAGTTTCAACCACATTGTCAATAGCTTCTGCCGCTTGAGGGACAAATTCTTTTATCTTTTCACCAGCTTGTTCTGCAAAATCTTCTACTTTATCAATTAATGGAGCAGCACTTTCTTTTGCTTTTGCAATGGTATCGTCTGCAAAATCACTCACTTTTTCAGTGATTTCATCTCTATTCGCTTTAGAGCCAAATAGGTTCTTAAAAAAACTTCCTATTCCCATTTTTATTAGTTTTTTGATTATTAATGTAATATTACGAATTTTCTTCCAATTAAAAAGAATGCGTTTCAGTTTTGAAACGCATTCTTAAGTTTATAGGGGTAGATTATTATTCTAATTCGAAAGTTAGTTTCAAATTCACACGATATTCACTCACTTTTCCATCTTTCACTTGTGCGCTCTGGTCTTGAACATATACTGAGCGAATGTGTTTTACTGATTTTGATGCTTTTTCAACGGCTTTAGCGGTGGCATCTTCCCAGCTTGTAGGTGAGCTAGACAATACTTCAATTACTTTTAATACTGACATAGTTTTAGTTTAAATGATTATTAGCTATTAAAGTTAATGATTTTAAAACTAAGACGCAACTAATTAACCGTTAAGGGCTTCGACTTTAATCTCTTGGTCGTTAAGCATTTCTTTCAACATATTTTCGATTCCGTTTTTTAAGGTAAATGTTGATGATGGGCATCCGCTGCAAGCACCTTGTAAAACAACTTTTACTTTTTTATCGGCTTCAGAAAAAGAATCAAAAAGAATATTCCCACCATCGGCAGCAACAGCAGGTTTGATATATTCTTCAATGATATTGATTATTTTTTGAGAAGTGACATCCAGATTGTCGAAATTTTCTATTTTCTGTTTTTCAGCATTTTTAGAATGTACAACTTTAGTTTCGTCTACAACAAGGTTGCCGTTTTCGATAAATTCTTTAATAAATGTTCTTAATTCGTTGGTAATTTCCTGCCATTCACTAACGTCGTATTTGGTTATTGAAATATAATTTTCATCGAAAAAAACTTCTTTTACAAAAGGAAATTTAAACAATTCTTTTGCAAGAGGAGAGGCTTGAGTTTCGTCAATATTTTTACATTCTACAATATTTTTGGTTAACATTTTGCTTGACACAAATTTCATCACTGATGGATTTGGTGTGCTTTCGGCATAAACGGTTACGGGTGTTTTTTTAGTTGCTTCTTTTGCTTTTACAACTTCACCACCGCTGTTTACATAAGCTTCCATTTGTTCGGCTACAGCATGTTTAACATCATCCCATTCAACAATATTGAATTTTTCAATGGCAATAAAGTTTCCGGAAATGTAAACTGTTTTTACAAAGGGTAAATAAAATAACTGTTGAGCTAATATAGAATCAGCACATTCGTCTATGTTTTTGAATTCGTAGCTTTGATTTGGACAAATAAAATAAGTGAATTCAAATTTTAGAATATTTGGATTTTGGGTATCTTTTATTGTAATTAGTTTCATATGCTTCTACTATTTGTTTTTTAGTTGTCTTGCGTTGCCACGAGGAAATATATTTATGAATGTTTACGTGTGCAAATCATGACAAGAGATAAAGTCTATTTTGTGCAAAGTTAGTAAACATATTAGTCTTAAATAAATTAGATTGGGTTTTATGGTTTAATTAACAAGTTGCTAGATTATTGTGATTTAAAAAATAGTAAAAGATTTTATTTTCTATGACAAAAAATTATATCTTTGGGCGTTTGCAGTTTTTAGTAAAAATTGTGGAGTTAAGGTTTGCATATAGTAAGCTTTGTAATGATATTCTTTAACCTATACACGAATGAAGTTATATAAATTATTTTTGTTGTTTTGTTTTGTAATAACTAATGCCTCATACTCCCAAGAAGGTATAGCTGTTTATTCAGATTATTTATCTGATAATTATTATTTGATACACCCATCGATGGCTGGTGCTGCTAATTGTTCGAAAATTAGATTGACAGCTCGTCAACAGTGGTTTGGTAATAATGATGCTCCGGCTTTGCAAACGTTGAGTTATAATGGATCTATTGGCGAAAGCGGTAAATCAGGACTAGGAGTTATTTTATTTAATGACAAAAATGGATATCATACTCAAAAAGGAGCCAAGGTTACTTATGCTCATCACTTAATGTTTTCTAGAAGTGCTGTCGATTTAAATCAGCTTTCTTTTGGTTTAAGTGCTGGTTTAGTGCAAAATCAGTTGGATGAAACGTCATTTGACATGTCTGATTTTGATCCAATCATTGCTGGAATTATTCAAAGAGCTACTTATTTTAATGTTGATTTTGGAGCATCTTATAATTTGTTAGATTTTTATGCTCACGCCACAGTTAAAAATGCACTTTTTAGAAGTCGTGATATTTATACTGAATTTGAATCTGATAATTTAAGAAAGTATCTTATAAGTGCAGGTTACACTTTTGGTGATTCAAGAAAGTTGCTTTGGGAACCTTCTGTTTTATTTCAATTGACAGACAGAACTAAAGAGAAATCGATTGATGTGAATTTGAAAGCCTACAAAAGTGTTGATTTTGGTAAATTATGGGCTGGTTTGTCTTACAGAAGAAGTTTTGATGGAGCTCAATACGTTGATGGAACTGAGTTAAAAGATCAAAAATTACAATACATTACGCCAATTTTAGGTGCTAATTACAAAAAATTCATGTTTGCTTATACTTACTCTAATGTGGTGGGTGATATTAAATTCGAGACAGGTGGTTTTCACCAAATCACTCTTGGATACGATTTTGGATGTAAAAAAGAAAGATACGATTGTAACTGTCCTGCAGTTAATTAATTATAAAATTTGTCCCGATTTATTCGGGACTATTTTTTTGTTATAATATGGTAATTAAAGAAGTAAATGGTAAGTTTCCTCAAATTCCTGAGGATTGTTATGTAGCTGAAAACGCGACTATTGTTGGTGATGTAACCTTTGGCTCTGAATGTAGCATTTGGTTTAATGCTGTGGTTCGTGGCGACGTGCATTTTATTAAAGTGGGAAATAAAGTCAACATTCAGGATGGTGCAGTTATTCATTGCACTTACCAGAAACATCCTACTATTATTGGAAATAACGTTTCTATTGGGCATAACGCCATTGTACACGGCTGTACGGTTCATGACAATGTTTTAATTGGCATGGGAGCTATTGTAATGGACAATTGTGTGATTGGAAGTAATTCGATTATTGGGGCTGGTTCAGTGGTAACACAAAACACAGTGGTTGAGTCTGGTACGATTTACGCGGGTATTCCGGCCAAAAAAGTGAAAGATATTGACCAGAGTGATTTTGCTGGAGAAATTGAACGCATTTCGAATAATTATGTGATGTATTCGAGCTGGTTTAAATAGTTAGCTTCTAGCCCCGATTATTTCACTGAGCTTCTATTTTTATAGGTGTTCAATGAATTTCATTTGAAGCCGGTATCCCACATTGAAAATGTGATAAAGGCGAAAGCGGGAAAATGGATAGCATAAAATGCCGGTTGTTTACGCTTCTAAAAATCTTTTTCAAAAACATTTTCTGAAAAGCCTAAGATAGTTTTTAAAACTTCAGCATCGCTATTTGTGTAAAATAGGGTAGTGGCTTTTGTATTGGATGTATTTAAAAGGTCGTTTTTTTCTAGTACAGATTTTGTTTGTTTGGCAACTGCCTGCCCGGAATCTATTATTTTAATGTGATCGGGCATTATTTTTTTAATTTCAGGAATTAAATACGGGTAGTGACTACAACCTAAAACCAGGTAATCGATATTGGCTTTAATCATAGGTCTCAGGTATATTTTGAGCAAATTACTCATTTCGTCCGATTGTATTTTACCGCCTTCAATAAGTTCTACCAATCCGTAGCCTACTTGTTCTATTATTTTTACTTTGTCGTAACTTTCAACTTGTTTGTTGAAAAGATCACTGTTTAAAGTGCCCTTCGTAGCCAGAATTCCAATGGTTTGTGTCTCTGATTGATTTGCAGCGGGTTTAATGGCCGGTTCTATGCCTATAAACGGAATGTGAGGGTATTTTTCTCTTAGTTCTTTTATGGCGTTTGTGGTGGCTGTATTGCAGGCCACAACAATCATTTTGCAGTTTTGCTCTAACAGAAAATCGACATTTTTGCAAGACAAATCGATGATTTCTTGTTTGGATCGTTTACCGTAAGGTGCATTTTTGCTATCGGCTAAATAGATGGTGTTTTCATGGGGTAATAATTGATGGATTTCTTTCCAGATGGAAGTTCCTCCAATTCCAGAATCAAATAAGCCAATAGGGTTTTTGTTGCTCATAAAAAAAATGTAAAAAAAAAACTGTTTCGCTTTTAGAACGAAACAGTTTTTAATTTATTTTGAATGAATTAGAATTTTAATTCTTTTTTCACGTCATCAAACAAGTTTGGTCCGTCAGCTAAAATTAAGCTTGCTGAATCCATTACATATTGGAATCCTTTTGCTTTAGCAACTTTTACAATTGCTGCTTTAGCTTTATCCATGATAGGCTTAACGATTTCAACTTCTTTTTCTTGCAATTGTTTTTGTGCAGAATCTCTGTATTGTTGAATACGTTGACCCATATCTTGCATTTCTTTTGCGCGAGTTTCGTTGATAGCTTCTGTTTGAGTTGAAGCTTCACCTTCGTATTTTTTCATTTTTGTTTGGTATTCAGTTACCATTGTTGAATACTCAGTATCGAAAGTTTTGCTTAATTTTTCTAACTGTGCTTTTGCAGATGTCATTTCTGGCATTTTAGCCAATAAGTCGTTAACATCGATATGTGCAGTTTTTGTTTGAGCGTTCATAGTATTTGCTCCTAAAAACATAACTGCTGCAATAAGTAAAGTTTTAATCTGTTTCATCATTTTTAGTATTAGTGTAATAATTATTTAATTTTTTGTTTTTAATTTTTCTTCTTGTGCTTTTTTAGCGGCTGCTCTTTCTTCAAGTATTTTTTTCTTTTTTTCTTCGAGCGCTTTTTTGCGTTCTTCTAAAGCTTTTTTGTTGTTTTCAATTGCTTTTAAACGGGCAGCTTCTTTACTTGCTTTTATAGAGTCTTGAGCTACTTTTTTATCTTCAACTTTATTGAAATTGTCTAATTGTTTATTGTTTACAGAAGTAGAATCAATTGTTGTGCCAGATTTTTTTGCTGCCTCTTCTTCTTGTAATTTTTTTCTTTTCTCTTCGTAATCTTTCCTCTTTTGATCAGTAGCTTTTTTACGATCCTCTAACATTTTTTCACGAGCTGCTTTTTTGTCGTTTAAAATACGTTGTCTTTCGGCTAAAGCTGGATTGTCGTCGACTTTGTCTTCTTTTGTTTCTTTTTCTTCAAGAGCTTTGAGCTGTTTTTTGCTCATTTCTTCTCTTTTTTCAGATCTGGTTATTGTTCTTACAATTTGGTCGCTAATGTCGAATCTTTTTGCTGAAAATAACATGGTCATATCAGATGATTTGTCGAAAATAAAATCGTAATTTTTAGCTTCGGCTATATCTTGTACTGCGGTAAAAACCTGATCCTGAACGGGTTTTACGATTGATGCTTTTTGAATGGCTAAGTCACCTTTTGGGCCAAACCTTTTTTGTTGGTAATCGATTAAATCAGCTTCTAAGAATTTTATTTCTTCTTCTCTTTCTTCAATAAGCTCTTTGGTTAAAAGCGCCTTTTCGTTTTTAAGAATATCTTTAAGTTTGGTTATTTCGTTTTTTTTGACTTCGATGTCTTGCTTCCACTTTTGCGCTTTTTGCTCCAATTGTGTAGAAGCTTCTTTGTAATCAGGAACGTTTTCTAGGATATAATCCATATCGATATATCCTATTTTTACTCCCACTTTAGTTTGTGCTATACTTGGTAAAGTAATCACAAAAAACATAAGCCATAAAAAAACTTTTTTCATAAACTTGAATATTAAGTTCAACTAACTACGTCAAATATAATTAAAATTGTTGACCTATTATAAAATGTGTCTCCCATCCGTTTTTAACACCCCCTGGAGTTAATGAGTCGAAACCATGTCCGAAATCAATACCTAATAGTCCAAATGCCGGCATAAATACTCTTAATCCAACTCCTGCTGATCTTTTTAGATTAAAAGGATTGTATCCTTGAAAATCTACAAATGCAGCACCTGCTTCGACAAATGTTAATGCGTAAATCGAGGCAGCTTGTTTTAATGTTATAGGATAACGTAATTCTAGGGAGAATTTATTGTATACTGTAGCACCAATTTGCGCGCCATTTTTTACTGGCGTTAATGAGTTGTTAGGATAACCACGTAATTGGATTGTTTCACGACCATCCATTGAGTAATTGGCTAATCCGTCACCTCCTAAGTAGAATCGTTCAAATGGTACTAATCCTCTATCGCTGTTGTAAGCTCCCATAAAGCCAAATTCACCTAATGTACGTAAAGTTAATTTTTCATAAACAGGTGTAAACCACTCTGCTTTGAATTTTACTTTGTAATATTCCAACCAATTGAATTTTTTCTGATCAACTTTTGCTCTATCAACAGCAGCAAGGGTATGATTGTCGAAAACCGTATTGCCATTACTGTCAATATAATCTCCAATGCTAACTATATTTCCATTACCGTCTGGCATATTTGATCTGTCAACAGTATTTTTTAATTTATATTCCTCTAGATTTTCAAGATTCTTGTAATCAACACCATTAAATAAAGAGTATGGTGGTGTAAATTTCGCAGAGACACTAAATTCTGACCCATAGGTTGGGAAAATTGGATTTACTCCTTTGTTATTTCTACTTAAACCAACAGTGTATGATAAGTTTCTTGAAGCTCCATCTCCAAAAGTAAACAACCCTACATTATAGTTATTTAAATCATAATGTTGATAGCTTAATGTATTTGATAGTGTGAAAAATCTATCTGGTACCTGAAGTCTTTTAGCCAATCCAACCGAAGCTGTAAAGATGTTAAAACTTCTAGATTTATCAACTCTGTTGCTTATAAAATTATTTGAAAATTGCTTACTATATGAAATACCTCCTGAAAAAGATACCGGTTTTTTACCTCCAAACCACGGTTCAGAAAATGAGAAACTATAGGTTTGGAAATAAGTACTTCCTTGTAAACGCAATGATAATTTTTGACCATCTCCCATTGGAAGCGGTTTGTAAGCGTGTTTTTTAAAGATGTTTCCTATAGAGAAATTATTAAATGACAAACCAAGAGTTCCAATAAATCCGCCACCGCCATAACCTCCTTGAAGTTCTATTTGGCTGGCTCCTTTTTCGACAACATTGTATTTGATATCTACAGTTCCAGCTGCAGGATCTACATTTTCAAAATCAGGTTTAATGGCTTCTGCATCGAAGAATCCTAATTGACCTAACTCACGAATAGTTCCTACGACTAACTCTTTACTGTAAATGTCGCCTGGTTTGGTTAAAAGTTCACGGTAAATTACTTTGTCGTTTGTTTTGTCATTTCCAACCACCGAAATTTTATTAAAATATGCCAAAGGACCTTCAACTACACGGATTTCCATGTCGATTGTGTCGTTTGCTGTTCTTACTTCAACAGGATTGATGTTTGAAAATAAATATCCGTTGTTTTGATATAGGTTGGTTAAATCTTCTCCATCAGGTTTAGTTTGGTCAGCAATTCTTTTTTGTAAAAGAATTCCGTTGTACACATCTCCTTTTTTAACACCTAAAACACGTGCTAAAACTTGATCGCTATATACTGTGTTTCCTAAGAATTTTATATCACCAAAATAATATTTATTACCCTCTTCAATGTTCAATTTGATTGAAAGTTTTTTCTTTTCCTGATTGAATATTATTGAGTCAGAAACGATACGAGCATCACGAAAACCTTTTTCTTTGTATTTGTCTACAATAGAGTTTAAGTCTTCTTTGTATTTTTCTTTAATGTATTTTGAAGATTTAAATAAGTGTAAATAACTTTGTTGTTTGGTGTTTTTCATTGCTCTACGAATTTTACCATCCGTAAGCTGTTCATTGCCATCAATAATAATTTTACTTACTTTTATTTTTTTGCCTTTATCAATATTAACCACCATATTTACATGGTTAATTGTTTCGGTGTCTTCTACAGTAGTAATGTTAACTTTTGTATTGTAAAAACCTTCTTTTTTATATTTATTTTCAATATAATATTTTGTGGTAGTAATAAGATTTTCGTTAACTATTTTTTCGGCCGTTAAATTATTGTCTTTAATTAAGCTTTCAACTACACTTTTTTTAACACCAATAAATTTTACTTCTTTAAGTTTAGGTAATTCATTTAAATGTAAGTTTAATGTAATGCTATCTCCTTCGATTTGATCTACATAAAAGTTTACATCATTGTATAGTCCTAGTTTCCATAATTTCTTAATAGAATTACTTATTTCTTCACCAGGTACGGTAATGTGTTGTCCTTTAGCTAAACCTGCAAAAGTCACTATAGTTTGTTCGTTGTAAGAAACTTTGCCGGTAACGTTTACTTTTTTTAATATGTAGGGTTTGCCTTGATCAAACTGAAGTCTATCTTGAGCATTTACTTGTGTAGTACTATAAAATAAAAAGAACAGCACAATTTTGATACTGTTTTTTAAACTTAAAAAATTATTTAATTTGTTCACTTGTTTTTCCAAATCTACGTTCGCGTTTTTGATAGCTAATAATGGCTTCATATAAATTGTCTTCACTAAAATCCGGCCACAATACATCGGTAAAATAAAATTCGGCATAAGCTATTTGCCAAAGTAAAAAATTACTAATGCGGTGCTCGCCGCTTGTTCTTATTACTAAATCTACATCAGGTAAATCGTGTGTGTAAAGATGCTTATTAAATATGGATTCATCAATAGTATCTATCGAAATTATATTATTTTTAACTTTACTTGCAATATTTTTAACAGCATTTAAGACTTCTTCTCTTGAGCCGTAGCTTAGGGCTAGAGTAAGGGTCATGCGTTTGTTGTTTTTGGTTTTCTCGATGACTTCTAAAAGCTCTTTTTGAACTGATTTTGGAAGGTTTTCAAGATTACCTATGGAGTTTAATTTGATGTCATTTTTTACTAAAGTGGCCAACTCTTTCTTTAAAGAATTGATTAGTAGTTTCATTAGGGTGTCTACTTCTAGCTTAGGACGATTCCAGTTTTCGGTTGAAAACGCATAGAGTGTTAAATTTTCTATTCCTAATTTTGCACAGGCTTCTACTGTAGTTCGAACCGATTTGGTTCCGCTTTCGTGTCCAAGTGCGCGCAATAACCCTTTTTGTTTGGCCCAACGACCGTTTCCGTCCATAATAATGGCCAGGTGTTTAGGTAAATTGTCGGTATTTATAGAATTAAGTAAGCTCATGTATTATTCTCTGCAATAACAAGGTTTGTTGCCAAAAGTATAGGTCAATGTAGCGCCGGTAAATACATACCAATCGTTACTGTTTGTATTGCCAAATTTTAGGGTGTCAAATTTACTATTTTCCGGGAAACTTCCATCAATATTATCAGTAAATGTGTATCTGGCTCCACTTTCGATTCCTAAAACAAAACTTTCAGAAATTTTCATTTTAAAACCAGCTACTATGGGAATAGCTATATTTCCTGACGTATCGTCTATATAAGTTTGTTTGTTTATCACATATAATTCATCCGATCTAAAATAACTTAGACCTGTATATAAATAAGGAGTAGCAAAAAACGGAGGATTGTGCAAATTGAAATCGAAAAAATTGAATTCAAAACCTGCAGAAAATTCTGTTAGGCTATTTTCAAAATACAAACCTCTTTCTTGTCTTGAATTTAAATCAGAATCGGCATCATTTCCTGATATTTTACTTCTCGTTGCCGAAAAACGCCAAGAATATCTCGGGTTTTTATTCCATTTATACAAAATGCCAAAAGCAGGCTCGTTTGGAGCAATGTAATTGGTCTTTCCGATATCGCCAATATAGTTGCTACCACCAGCAAATACGCCTATTTCGTGTATTTGTGCGTGTGCAAAATTGGTAATGAATAACAAAAACAGTATGTGATAAACTTTCTTCATTTTTATAATAGGTTGCAAATATACTAATTATGACCACTTAACAAAGTGAAAACTTATATTCTAGATGAATTGTTGTAGAATTTTAGTTAAAAACGGAAAAGTGGCAGTTGTAGTATTTACTATGAAAACTAATTGCGTTTGTCTTCGCCCCAAAGTAATTTATTTCGAAGGGTTTTTAAGAAAGTTTCCTCCGGAATTTCAACCATATTGATTTTGAAAGGTGTTTTTTTAATAGTCAAAATGGCTTCGTTTTTTACGGAAGCAATTCGGGAATCAAGCGAAACCAAATAGTTTTCTTCACGACCAGTAACTTTTAATTTTATAGTAGTATTGTCTGGAATAACAAGAGGTCTGGCGTTTAAATTGTGTGGTGCAATGGGTGTAATGACTAAGCTGTTGGCGTCTGGTGTTAGTATAGGGCCGCCACAACTCATAGAATATCCCGTTGATCCGGTTGGTGTCGAAATAATTAAACCATCTGCCCAATAAGAATTTAAATATTCACCATTTAAATACGTCTCAATAGTGATCATCGAAGTGGTGTCTTTTCGGCTTACTGTGATTTCATTCATGGCAAAATTCAATTCTGTAATCGAATCTACTTTTGGCGAACAACTTAAGCTCAACAATGTTCGTTTAGAAATGGTATATTTTTTTTCTAAAACCAATTGCAGGAAATTTTCAATATTATTTTGTTGCACAGTCGCTAAAAATCCTAATCTTCCAGCATTTATGCCTAAAATTGGAATGCCTGAGTTGCGAACAAGAGTGGCAGCACGTAAGAAAGTACCGTCACCACCCACGCTAATCAGCATGTCGAATGATTTGTCTAAATCTTTATGAGATGAAAATTTTGAATAAGTATTTTCGATAAGCTTATTTTCGACTAAAATGACCGAAAATTTTTCTTCAATGAAAACGTTAACTTTATTTTGATTTAAGAAGGTAAAAAGTCGCTCAATGATAGGCGAAGTCGTATTTTGATAAAACTGACCGAAAATAGCGATTTTCATAGACTATATATTAAGGTATTTGTCCAAATAATCAGAACGTTCTTTTAAAGTTTTTAAATAGTCGTCTTCTTGGTGTTCCGAAATAATATCGTACTGATAACGGCGAAACGTTTGGATGATTTCGTTGATACCTCCTTCGGAAATCTTAAGAGTTATTTGAATTTTACCGTTTTCGGCATTTGAAATGTAGGCGCCTAATAATCTTGAATTATTGCCTTCCACTATTTGAGAAATTTGACTGAAAGAATAATCGTTAATCCCTTTTTCAATAACAATGATTCCGCCTAATTCTCTCAAAAAAGGAGTTTCGTTAAAAATTTTGACAATGTCTTCTAACTCGTAATAACCTACATAATTATTTTGCTCGTCAAGAACTGGGACTACATTCGATTCATTTTTAGCAAAATCGTCTAAAACATCAAGTAAAACGGAATTGCTTCTGGTAAAAAAGCCTTCAAAAGTATATTTGTAATCGATTAGTTTTTTGTCAAATTCGAAAGTTTCAACATCTTCACTCGATACATTGCCCACAAAAACACCTTCTTCAATTACTGGAAAATGCGAAAAGGGTACATCAAGAAAAAAATCTTGCGCATTTGCCACAGTGTCTTGAATGTCAAGTGGTTTTAAGTCTTGGTTAATATAATCTGTTAAAATAGTCATAAGCGATGATGATAATCTTCTGCAAAATAATTAAAAAATAAGAGAATGACCTTGTTTAACTTTGTATTTTTGTAAAACATTACTTAAAATTACGACAAAAATGTATCAAAACCAATGTAAATTAAGTGTAAATATTAACAAAATTGCTACACTTCGTAATTCTAGAGGAGGTAATACACCAAATGTTGTTGAAGCGGCTAGAAATATTCAGCGTTTTGGAGCGCAGGGGATTACTATTCATCCGCGTCCTGATGAGCGTCATATTCGCTACCAAGATGCGCGTGATTTAAAAAATGTGGTTTACACCGAATATAATATTGAAGGAAATCCGCAACATAATTTTATCGATTTGGTTTTAGAATGCAAACCTACTCAAGTGACTTTGGTGCCCGATGCTATTGGAGCGCTAACTTCAAATTCAGGTTGGGATACGGTTAAAAACCAAGACTATTTAAAAGAAGTGATTCAGGAATTTCAACGCAACGGAATTAGAACCTCTATTTTTGTAGATCCAATCCTAGAAATGATTGAAGGTGCCGCAAAAACCGGAACCGAACGTATAGAATTATACACCGAAGCATTTGCTCATGAATATAGCTTAGGGAATAAAGACGGTATTTTACCGTATGTATCATCTGCTAAATTAGCGAATAAATTAGGTTTGGGAATCAATGCTGGGCATGATTTGAGTTTAGATAACATTCAGTTTTTCAATCAAAATATCCCAGGTTTGTTAGAAGTTTCCATTGGGCACGCATTAATTTCTGAATCGTTATATTTAGGATTGGAAAACGTAGTGAATATGTATCTTCAAAAATTAAAATAACATGCTTTTTTCAAAAATAGAAGGACAAGGCAAGCCGCTTTTAATCATTCATGGTTTTTTAGGTATGTCTGATAATTGGAAAACCTTATCCATGCAATATGCAGCGCAAGGATTTCAAGTGCATGCTTTAGATTTGCGTAATCACGGAAAAAGTTTTCATTCAAGTGAATTTAGTTACGATGTGATGATGCAGGATGTAGTTTCTTATTGTCGGTTTCATCAACTGACTTCAGTCGATATTATTGGGCATTCCATGGGAGGTAAAGTAGCTATGTTGTTGGCTACAACGCATCCGGAATTAGTCAATAAATTAATTGTGGCTGATATTGGTCCAAAATATTACGCACCTCACCACGACATCATTTTGGCATCGCTTAATGCAGTCGATTTTTCTAAAAAACCTTCTCGTAGTGATGTTGAAGAAATAGTTTCGCAGTACATCCATGATTTTGGAACCAGACAGTTTTTGCTGAAAAATTTATATTGGAGAGAACCCGGACAATTGGATTTCAGATTCAATTTGAAAGTTTTTAATGAAAAAATAGAAATCATTGGTGAAGCACTTCCTTTTGAAAGTCATTTTGACAAAAAAACATTATTTTTACGTGGAGACAAATCAGATTATATTTTAGATGCTGATTTCGAGACGATTTATCACCATTTTTCCAAAGCCGAAATTGGAACGATTTCCAATGCAGGACATTGGCTTCATGCCGAAAATCCAAAGGAATTTTTCGAGAAAACGGTACAATTTTTAAATAATTAACCAAAAAATAAATTACAAATGAAACTATTATTAAGACTACTTATTTCAACTATTATTGTTTTATTGCTTTCTTATTTAATGACTGGAGTTCAGGTCGATAAAATATCAACAGCTATTATTGTTGCTTTAGTTTTAGGACTGTTGAATACGTTCTTAAAGCCTGTTTTGGTGTTTTTTACCTTGCCTGTAACTGTTTTTACTTTGGGGCTGTTTTTATTGGTGATTAATGCTGCAATGGTTTTGTTATGCGACAAATTAGTCGATGGTTTCGAAGTGGCTTCATTCTTTACAGCATTACTATTTAGTATCCTAATGTCTATTTCACAATGGGTATTGTATAGCTTTATAAAAGACTAAAATTAACAGGTTAAATTTCAGTTAAATAAAATTTGTTGGGTGGTAGAAATTATGTAATTTTGCCACCCAATTTTAGTATATAAATAAAATATCAAAATGAACATTACAAGAACAGATATTGATGCATTAAATGCAGTAATAAAAATAGAGGTTTCTAAAAAAGATTACTCAAACAACGTTGAGGCAATTTTAATAAACTACCGTAAAACAGCTACTGTTGCAGGTTTTAGAAAAGGTGAAGTGCCTATGTCTATCATCAAAAAACAATACGGTAAAGCAATCATACAAGAACAAGCAAACAAAGCAGTACAAGAAAAATTGACAAGATTTATTGCTACTGAAAAAATGGACTTGTTGGGACAACCTATCTTAAGAAAAGAAGAAGATTTCGATTGGAATGCTGAAACAATTACTTTCGAATATGAAGTTGGTTTAGCGCCAAAATTCGAAGTATACTTAGAAATTGACAACGATATCACAATGTACAAAATCATTGCTGACGAGAAAATGCTTGACGAACAAGTTGTAAGAATTCAAAAACAATTTGGTAAAGCAATTCCAAAAGAAGTAATTGAAGAGAAAGACGATATTCGTGGAACATTCACAAACGAAGAAAAAGGAATCAATGCACCAGCTCAAATCACTTTAGATATATTTAAAGATAAAGCAGCAGCTAAAAAATTCATTGGTAAAAAAGTAGGTGACGTAGTTACAATTGGAACTAAAGGGTTATTTGATGACGACCATAAATTAATGGATTATCTTCAAGTTGGTCATGATGATGTTCATGATTTAGATATCAATGTAGATTTTACAATTGAAGAAATTACAGCAAGCGAGCCAGCTGAATTAAATCAAGAATTATTCAATAAATTATTCGGAGAAGGAATTGTTTCTTCAGTTGAAGAAGTAAAAGCTAAAATTAAAGAAGATGCTGAAAAGCAATTTGCTCAACAAGCAGATCAACAATTCTTAAACGATGTGTCTGCCTTTTTAATTGAGTCAAACCCAATTCAATTGCCAGCAGCATTCCTTAAAAAGTGGATTCAAACCGTTGGTGAAAAACCACTTACTGCTGAACAAGCAGAAGCAGAATATGCAAAATCTGAAAACGGATTGCGTTACCAATTAATTGAAGGTAAAATAATGGCTGATAATAATTTGCAAATTACTTTCGATGATTTAAAATCATTTACTTCTGAAGTAATCAAAAAACAAATGGCACAATTTGGCCAAATGAACCCAACTGCAGAAGATGTGGAAGGAATAGTAGCCAGAGTTTTATCAAACCAAGAAGAAGTAAAAAGATTGTCAGAACAAGTCATGAGCGAAAAAATGTTAGGCTTATTCAAAACAAAAATTAAGGCAAAAACAAAAGAAGTTACATACCAAGACTTTATTAAAGAAATGTACGGAGAATAATCTTCAAAAAATTCCTTATATTTGAGCGTCAAATGATACGATTTGGCGCTTTTTTATTAGGAGCTATTTCCGCACCCGAGGCTGAAAGCCGAACTGGCGAAGCAATTCGTTCCAATTTTTTTGTTTTTTATTTAAAAAAGCAAAAGGATTTACACTGCTATCGGGACTAGGTAAAACTCATAATTTATAATTTCTAACTCATAATTTAAAATATGAACTACGGTAAAGAATTTAAAAAATTTGCGACTAAGCATCACGGTGTAAACAGTATGTACTACGACAAAATTGTAAGTAGTATGACACCTTATATTATAGAAGAACGTCAGTTGAATATTTCTCAATTGGACGTTTTTTCACGTTTAATGATGGATAGGATCATCTTCATGGGAACAGGAGTCGATGATTATATGGCAAACATTATTCAGGCGCAATTATTGTTCTTAGAAAGCGTAGATGCTTCTAAAGACATTCAAATTTACATTAACTCTCCAGGAGGAAGTGTATACGCCGGTTTAGGAATTTATGATACAATGCAGTACATAAAGCCAGACGTAGCAACCATTTGTACAGGAATGGCAGCGTCAATGGGAGCAGTATTATTATGTGCTGGTGCCGATGGAAAACGTTCAGCGTTACCACATTCAAGAGTGATGATTCACCAACCATCAGGAGGTGCACAAGGTGTGGCTACTGATATGGAAATTAACTTAAGAGAAATGTTGAAATTGAAAGATGAGTTGTACCATATTATAGCGCAACACTCAAAACAACCTTTCGAAAAAGTATTCAAAGATAGTGAGCGTGATTACTGGATGATTGCTGACGAAGCAAAAGAATACGGAATGATTGATGAAGTTTTAAGAAGATAAATTTGTCGAAAGTCGAAAGGCTTTGTGACATTTAACAAAAAGATGGCAAAAGAAATATTAGAATGCTCTTTCTGCGGAAGGAAAAAACCCGAAACCAATTTGCTGATTGCCGGTATCAATTCACACATCTGTGATAAATGTATCGAGCAAGCACATGGCATTGTTTTGGAAGAATTAAAAGCAAGTGGATTGTCTAAAAAGCAAGTTTCAGATTTGGTATTAAAAAAGCCAAAAGAAATCAGAGCCTTTTTAGATAAATATGTTATTGGACAAGATCAAACCAAAAAAGTAATGTCGGTTGCAGTTTACAATCACTATAAAAGATTGATGCAATTAGACCATGGTGACGATGTTGAAATTGAAAAGAGTAACATCATTATGGCGGGTCAAACCGGAACAGGAAAAACATTAGTAGCAAAAACCATTGCTAAAATGTTAGATGTTCCTTTGGCAATTGTCGATGCTACCGTTTTAACCGAAGCGGGTTATGTAGGAGAAGATGTAGAAAGTATCTTAACACGTTTGCTACAAGCTGCCGACTACGATGTGACAAAAGCTGAAAGAGGTATTGTATTTATTGACGAAATTGATAAAATTGCTCGTAAAAGCGACAATCCATCTATAACTCGTGATGTTTCTGGAGAAGGTGTACAGCAAGCTTTGCTTAAATTATTAGAAGGTACGGTTGTTAATGTTCCGCCAAAAGGAGGAAGAAAACATCCGGACCAGAAATTTGTCGAAGTAAACACTCAAGATATTTTGTTTATTGCGGGTGGTGCTTTTGATGGTATTGAAAGAATCATTTCAAAACGATTGAATCGTCAGGCCATGGGTTTTAGTGCTTCTAAAGACACTGACCGAATTGATGAAACCAATTTACTGCAATATATTATTCCAAAAGATATTAAAGAATTTGGATTGATACCTGAAATTATAGGTCGTTTGCCTGTTTTAACACACATGGATCCGTTAGACAAGAAAACGCTTCGTGCTATTTTAACAGAGCCTAAAAATGCTCTTATCAAACAGTACAAGAAATTATTTGCTATGGACGATATTGAATTTTCAATTGAAGACGAAGCATTAGATTATATTGTTGATAAAGCGTTAGAATATAAACTTGGCGCGCGTGGATTACGTTCATTATGCGAGGCCATTCTTACAGACGCGATGTACGAATTCCCTGGAACCGATGAAAAGGAACTGAATATCGACAGGCATTATGTAGAAGAAGCTTTAACTAAAAATTTATTAAAGCGATTGGAAATTGCATCGTAATAAAAAGGCAACTTAAAAAGTTGCCTTTTTATTTGAAATTAAAAAGGGATCGTTTATTTAAAAAAACATAATTATTAATAAGGAAATGAAAAACAAACTTAAATTTCAACTGCTTGCAATCTGTTTTACTTGCCTATCAGCTTTTGCACAAGATGGAAACATGAAAACATACACTCGTAAAATAAGCCAACCCTATAAAGAAGCTGAGCCATATAATGGTATGTTTTTAAGCAGATCGAGGAGTACCACTTTTTATAAAGGAAATGAATTCATAACATGCAATATCCAAGATGAAAATATTATAATTCAAAAAATCAATACCGAAAAATTAGGTGTTATAAAAGAAAAAAAATACAATAAGTTTTTTGCAAAAAACTTTGTTCTTATGGGAAATTTAGAACTCAATAACAAATATTTTGTTTTTTATTCTTCCTATGATGGTGATGCTAAGAAAGAACAAGTTTTTAGTACTGAAATTGATTTTGATAAAGGTGAATTTGTAAGTTCTCCTAAATTATTATTCCAAGTAGATAAAGGAATATTACCTAGTAACAGTTTTAGTTATTATTTTAATTTAACTGAATCTTTTGATAAAAAGCACATTGCAATTAATTACAGAAAAGTTCAAGAAAAAAATAAAAGTGATAAAAACGCAAAAGATATTATTGGTATAAAAGAATTTGACGAAAATTTAAAACAAGTTTTTTCTAGCGAAATCAATATGCCTTATAGCGAGAAAGAGGTTGATTGTGGGAATTATCTATTAAACAATAATGGAGATTTTTATTGGTTAGTAAAAGTATATCACGACGATACTCACTACGACAAAAAGAAGGGTGTCACAAATTTTCATTTTGAAATTTTCAACATAAAAGCGGGTGCAAAGACAATAAATACGACAAAAGTTGAAGATAAAAATAATACAATTAATGGATTAAGTTTATTTACAACACCAAAAGATTTTATATTTTGTGCTGGAACATACAGTAATGGCTCTTCTGATATTATGGACACAGATGGTTATGTTGGTTTTAAAATTAATGCTGACGGAACACTTTCGGATAAAGTTTATAGTGAGTTTACAACAGATATATTAAAACAATATACAACAGAAAAAGAGCAAAAAAACATTGACAAACCTAGAATTAAGGGTGAAAGTAATGGGCTAATTAGAGTAGTTTTACAAGATGTAAATGTTTGTGAAAATGGGGATTTAGTTTTTATTGGCGAACAAAAATACTCAGTAACAAATAATTATTCTTCTGCAACGTCTATGAGTCCGTATTCTGATAGAACAATGTATTTTGACAAGGATATAATAATATCCAAAGTAAAGACTAACGGAAATATAGTCTGGACAAAGAGAATTCCTAAAAATGAGTTAAGTGTTCCAACTTGTTCGTATGCATATTCAAACGAGAATTACTATTTTATTTTTGTAGATGATATTCACAATCTAAATTTACCTCTAAACAAGAAGCCAGGAGTTGCCTATGGAGGGCATGATGAGTTTATGAGTGTTGTAAAAGTTTCTGATTTAGATGGAGCTGTAAGCAAAGGGGTAATATTTGACAATGAAGAATTTAAAAATTATGATGTCAAAAAATATATGTTGTACTACAGAGACCCTTTTATGATTTCTGATGACGAAATTATGTTTAAAATTCATAAAACAAAAGGAGAGTCTGGTGATGTAATGGTCAAAGTAAAATTAGATTAGAAAAACTTCTATTGTTTATGGTTATAAAAAAAAAACAGGCAATTTGCCTGTTTTTTTGTTTCTATTTTAACATATCTTTTTTGACAACTCCAGCCACTGGAGCAATAGGTTAACAAAAATCCAATGCGATACAGATTGTGTTTTTTATGCTATAAATCTGTATTATTTTAGAATTCGCGCCATCTGGTTGTTTTACATAAATCTTAGTAAAATTGATTATTATCAAAATGTTTCTGTTTATTTTTTGTTTTTTTAACAAAAAATAAACAATTTTATTGTTTTTTGTTAAAAATTCAATATTTTCGCATGCCAAACCCTAAACCCTACAAAATGAAAAAAACAATATTATCTATATCTTTTAGCCTATTTATTACAACTATCTCGTTGGCTCAAACAAAGCCAATGAATGGTGAAACTACTGTGACATACCCAACTTCTTTTGGCATTTCTAAGCCATTAAGCGAGTTGTTTGACAAAGAAGAGATTGTTTTTAACGGCGAATTGAAAGATTCGGGAGATAAAAAAAACAGAAAAGCTCAGGAATATCTATTTTCAGCAAAAGATGGCCAAGTTTATGCAAATGAAGAAGGTTCTATACAAAGGAGTCAAGGAACTAGAACGTTAAGTGCTCCAATTGCTAATTATGTTGGTCAAACTGGAGGTTCTTGTCCATTAGATCCGAGTGGTGCAGCAGGCATATCACATTATATCCAAGCCGTTAACGCTACCCCTTTTAAGATTTTTGACAAAACAACAGGCGCAACAGTTGGAACTGTACGTAATATAGGTTCTCTATGGAGTCCTGCTACTGCTAATGCAGGTGATCCTATTATTTTATATGACAAATATGCCGATCGTTGGTTTATATCACAATTTGGTGATCCACGTCAAGTATATATAGCTATTTCTCAAACTAATGATCCAACGGGTGCTTATTATACTTATAATTTCACCATGCCGGCATTTACAGATTATTTAAAATTCTCAATTTGGGCTGATGGATATTACATGGCTTCTAATGGGACAGAATTCGTTAATGTTTTTGAAAGAGCAGCTATGATAGCAGGTAGTCCAACCGCCAGAGTACTAACCACAAATATTACATCCCCAATAGCTGATTTTTGGTGTCCTTTACCCGGTGATGCAGATGGTATTTTACCTCCAGCAGGAACCCCATGCCCTCTAGTTTATTATACTGACAATGGATGGGGAGGTGGAGCAATTGATGCTGTGAAAATTCATAACCTAACGACAACTTGGAGCGGTACGCCAAGTATAGTAATATCTCCAGAAATTACACTTCCAGTAGATGCTTTTGATTCTTCATACGCCTCAAACTGGGCAGATGTTACACAAGGTACCGGAAATCAAAAAATTGACGCTATTGGAGGAGCAATCATGTATCGCTCACAATGGAGAAGATGGACGGGTTATGATACACAGCTATTATGTTGGGCTGTAAAAATGGCTCCAGGAAGCTACAGTACTAAATGGGTTGAGTTAAGAAGAAATCAAACCACCGATGTTTGGTCTGTGTACCAACAAGGAACGTACGCCCCTGATAATTTAAGTAGATGGATTGCGAGTATTGCTATGGATGATAATGGAAGTATAGGAATGTCGTATTTAACTACTGGAAAAGTTCCTACTGTTGTTAATCCAAGTTTGCGTTATACTGGGCGTTTAAGTACGGATCCTTTAGGTCAAATGACTTTTGCGGAACAAACAGCAGCAGCCGGAGCTGGAGCGTCTCCTTGTGGTGTTCGTGTTGGAGATTATTCTCATACATCTTTGGATCCAGATGGAATTACATTTTGGCATACTGGACATTATTTTAATAACGGATCAAAAACAAAAGTATATTCTTATCAAATAACCACTCCTTTAGGGGTTGATGAATTTGAAAACCAGCCTATTTTTAACGTTTATCAATCAGGGGATAATTTAAATGTCAAAGCATCAAAACTCGTTAGTGATAAAGAAATAATTGTTGACTTATTTGATATTAACGGAAAACTAATTACCGGTAAAATCATTAAAAACAATTCAAATGCAATAGAAACTTCATTTGATGTTAGTAGTTTATCTGATGGTGTATATTTAGTTAGAATGGGAAATTTAGATTTTCAAAAAGTCGTTAAAACATTAATTAAATAGCGAAAAAATTAAAATAGTTTACTCGTATTTTTCGAATAGTTTTATTTGAGAAATACGAGTTTTTTACTTCTAATCTTATTTTATAACATAAAAGAACATTATTTCAGAATCAAAAACTCTACACGACGGTCAGTGTTAAACTCCATTTCAGTACAATTGATACTGCAGTTAGATAAAGATTTTGTCTCTCCGTAACCTTTAGATTCGATACGTTCTTTGCTAATCCCTTTTTTGATTAAATATTTTTTGGCTTCTAACGCTCTTTTTTCAGAAAGCACCATATTGTATTTGTCAGATCCTCTAGAGTCAGTATGGGCATTAATAGCTATTTTCATTTCAGGATTTGCAACTAATACTTCTAGTATTTTATTTAATGATAAAGTCGATTCGTTTTTAATGGTGGCTTTATCGAAATCAAAATAAATGTTCTCAATTACAATAGCGGCTTCAGTAATTTCTGCTTTTTTCTGATCTAATTCAACGTTAGAAATTGCATTTTCGGTATTGGTTACAACAGGTAAGCTATAGTTCATATAACCTTCTTTTTGAGCAACAATCGAATAGTTTTCTAAAGGTGCAACTTCAAAAATATATTTTCCTTGTTCGTTCGAAGTTTGAGTAGCCACTTCTTGACCATCTTCATCAATTAAGCTGATTTTTGTGTTTGGTAATACAATTTTAGATTGTTTTTCAACGGCTTTTCCTTGAAGAACGATAGGTGTTTTTTGCAATTCAAAACGGTAAATATCAAATGAGCCTAAACTTGTATTTCTGTCAGACGTTACATATCCTCTAGATTTCGATGCTAAAATAAAAGCCACTTCGTTAGCTGAAGTATTGATTGTTTTTCCAAGATTTAAAGGTGTTGAAAAACTATTTTTCTTAATTCTCGATACAAAAACATCTAAACTTCCATATCCTGAATGTCCATTGGATGAAAAGAAAAGTTCTTTATCAGGTGAAAGATATGGGAATTTCTCGTCTTCAGAAGTGTTAATGGTGCTTCCTGCATTTTTAGGATTTACCGGCATACCATCAGCATTGATTTCGGCAATATAAATATCAAAACCACCAAAACCACCTGGCATGTTTGACGAAAAATACATTTTTTTGCCATCTGGTGAAATCGATGGGTTTTCGATAGAATAACTCTCGTTATTAAAGACTACTGAAGCTTCTTCTATCCAAGTACACTTACATTCTTCATCAAAAACAGATTTGTACAATTGATAGTTTTTTGAATTTCCTTCTTTGCTTTTTGTATAATAAATTGTTTTTTGGTCTGGCGAAAAAGTTAAGCCTCCTTCATTGCCTTTTGAGTCTAATATAGAAGCAAAAAAGTAAGGTTTAGATAAATTACCGGTTTTATCCATATTCAAGCAATACAAAGCGTTATATGGATCGTTGGTGTTTTCATCTTTACCAGCAGCAATAGCCCCAGTTTTTCTAGAAGAATACATAATGTATTTATCCATAAAAAAAGTTGAACCTATTTCGGATAATTTTGAATTTATTCCTGTTGAAATAATAGTGTAATTATCATTTAATTCGAGAATTGATTTGGAGAAAGAGATGTCAGATTCTTCGGTGTTGAAGTAAGAATCTTGTGAGAACATTACATTAGTTAAAAAAACTAATAACAATGAAAAAACTGATTTTTTCATAAAATATAATTACGCTTTGAGTGGTTTTATTGAAAATTTTGCACAAAAATAGGAGAGTAGGTGATTTATCTGCAATTTTTTAGACGAACTACACTTTTACTCGTTGAACTGCATAAAGCTTTAAAACGAAATAAAACGGAATGCGGTTTATCGATATAAATTGCATTTCATCGATAAAACTATTTTTAAGATTTAAGAATAATCTGGTTATTGATTTTGAAGAGATAATAATTCTTCTAAATAAACTCGGCTGTTGGACAATCTCGGGATTTTATGTTGCCCACCTAATTTATCTTCTTTTTTAAGCCAATCGTAAAATAAATTTTCTCTGGCGACATTAATTGTTAGTGGATTTAATGTCATGTTGTTGTAACGCTTTGCTTCGTAATCAGAGTTTAAAGATTGAATAGTCTCATCTAACAATTGAGTGAATGCTATTAAATTTTCAGGCTTTTTTCGGAACTCAATAATCCATTCATGCGCTCCTTTTTCTTTACCATGCATGAAAATAGGAGCTACGGTATAATCAACCACTTCGGTGTTGGTCAATTTACAAGTTTTGGCAATAGCCATATCTGTATTTTCAACCATTAATTCTTCTCCAAAAACATTGATATGATGTTTGGTTCTTCCTGTAACTCTAATTCTGTAAGGATTTAATGAAGTAAATCGAACCGTATCTCCAATTAAATATCTCCAAAGCCCAGCATTAGTGGTTATGACAACGGCATAATTTTTATTTAATTCTACTTCGGCTAAACGGATTACTTTTTGATTCGGTGTTCCAAAAACGTCCATTGGAATAAATTCATAGAATATCCCGTAATCCAACATCAACAACAAATCGTTCGAATTATTCAAATCCTGAATGGCAAAAAAACCTTCCGAAGCATTGTAAATTTCGTAATACTTGAAATCTTGTTTGGGTAGAATGTTTTTGTATTGCTCACGATAAGGGTCGAAACTCACACCGCCGTGAAAGTATACTTCTAAATTAGGCCAAATTTCAAATAAATTGGTTTTTCCGGTTTCTTCTAAGACTTTATTCAAAAGCACCATCATCCAGGAAGGTACTCCAGCGAAACTGGTTACGTTTTCAACTTTGGTTTCATTAACAATGGCGAGTAGCTTGGTTTCCCATTCGCTCATGAGTGATGTTTTGTTGCTTGGGGTACTACTATATTCGGCCCAAAAAGGCATGTTGTCTATCAATATGGCTGATAAATCGCCAAAGAAAGTATTGTTGTCCTCATACAACTGTTTACTTCCTCCAAGGCGTAAACTTTTACCAGTAAATAATTGTGAGTTTTCATTGTTGTTCAAATACAAACACAGTAAATCTTTGCTTCCTTTGTAATGGCAATTTTCAAGAGCTTCATTACTTACGGGAATAAATTTGCTTTTTGCATTGGTAGTTCCGCTCGATTTTGCAAACCATTTGATGGGTTCGTTCCAAAAAACGTGTTGTTCCCCTTTACGTGTTCTTTCAATTAAGGGCTCTAAATCTTCGTAACTCGACACAGGGACACGTTCCTGAAATTCATGATATGACTTGATTGATTCGAAACCATATTGTTTGCCAATAACGGTATTTTCAGATGATCGAATTAAATTCATCAATAATTCTTCCTGTACCTCATTAGGGTATTTTAAAAACAACTCAATTTGATGAATGCGCTGTTTTAAAACCCAAGAAGCAATAGAATTTATTATTGGTAAAGGCATTTAATTTTAGATTTCTGATTTTAGATATTAGATTAATCTAATGTTTATCTATTTTTTAATTGTTGAAATAAAGCTTAAAATAGTCTGTGCCATTTCAATTTGTTTATCCTTGTCAGATAAATAAGCTCTGTCGTTATCATTAGATAAAAAACCTAGTTCTACAATAATAGCAGGAACTTCTGTCTTTTTTAGAATAAAGAAAGGTGCTTTATTTACACCGCGACTTTTTAAATTCATTTTTGAAGTGAATTCAGTTAGCAGTTTTTCGGCATATTCATTCGATTTGGTATGCGTAGATTCTTTATCTGACACAAAACATTCCATTCCATAAGTACCAATATTTTTACTAGCATTTGTATGTAATGAAATTACTATATCCGGATTGATGTTTTTAATAAAATCAACTCTTTCTTTTAACGTCATCATTTTATCATCATTTCTGGTAAAATGAATTTCTATATTTTCGTTGTTGTTTAAATTTTTAATTTCCTGAGAAATAGAAGACACAATTTCTTTTTCTGTTAATTCATATTGTGTTGCTCCAAAATCAGTGCCGCCATGACCTGCATCAATAACCACTTTAATTTTTTCATTATTGGGAATGAATGCAAAAAGCAAAAAGGTCACTAATAGTACTGATAATTTCAGAAAATTTTTCATTGGCATTTATTTTTAAAGATTGTCTATCTATCTTTACGCTAAAATAACAAAATTATTGTTAAAACAAAGTAATTTTAAATTCTAAGACATGCAATACGAAGGAGTTTTGACCAAAATGCAAACTGAAAATGCCAACCCTATTCAATACTATTTGGTTTTTGAAAATAGCTTCTTAAATGTAAATCAGTTACTTGGAAAAGAGTTTGAAATTGCATTTCAAGGCTACCAATGTCTAGAGTGTGGAAAGAAAAAAAAGATTTTCCGTCAAGGATTTTGTTACGATTGTTTTATGGGAAGTGCTTCGGCAGGCGATTGGATTATGAGACCAGAATTAAGCACCGCGCATCTGGACATTGAAGATCGTGATTTAGAATATGAGAAAAAGGTTCAATTGCAACCACACATCGTGTATTTAGCACTTTCGAGTGAAATCAAGGTAGGAGTGACCCGGAAAACCCAAGTTCCAACAAGATGGATCGATCAAGGAGCAGAGCAAGCGATTCCTATTGTGGAAGTGCCTAATCGTTATTTAGCCGGAATTACAGAAGTAGCACTAAAAAACCATTTTACAGATAAAACGCATTGGCAAAAAATGCTTAAAAATGAAGTGGTTCAAGCTGATTTAATTGCCGAACGATTGAAGGTTGAAAAACTAATTCCAAACGAAGTACTAGACTATTTTCACGCAACCAAAGAAGAATTATGCCAACTGCATTATCCAGTTTTACACTATCCTACAAAAGTAACCAGTCTTAATTTAGATAAGTCTCCTAACTATACCGGAAAACTGTCAGGGATAAAAGGACAATATTTGTTGTTTGAAGACGGAACGGTTTTTAATGTTCGAACTTTTGAAGGTTATGTCGTAAAAATCACATTATAAAAAAAGCTCCAAATGTGGAGCTTTTTAATTTATTACGGTGTTTGTTCTGCTGGTTTTTTCTTTTTACCAAACAAACCTTTTATAGCATCAGTCGCAGCGTTTTTAATATCGTCCTTTTTAGGGTCTTTGGTTTTTGAAGTATCCGCTGGATCTTTCTTGCCTCCACCTAAAATATTTCCTAAAGCACCTGTTCCTTGATTAAGTAGCTTGTCGCGTTGCAGTTTTACAATTTGAGAAGCTAAATTGGTTGATGCCTGTTTCATGTCGGTGCTTACTTTAGGGTTTTTAAAATTCCCAGTCATTAAAGCCGTTATAGGAACACTTTCAATTTTCGCAGCATCTGCAGGAGTTAATTTCGAAAGTAATTTGTTTACCTCAGTGCCTAAATATTTTGCAGGAACATCCATTTTGATGTTGTAGTTCATGCTTTGGTCAAAACCATGTGAGCCGCCAATTTCGGCATTTATGTCTTGGTATTTGATTTTGAATGGTTTAACCGTAACCTTTCCGTTGTCAAAAGAAAGTGCCGCTTTGATATCGTTTAAATTTAATTTATTAATGTCAAGGAATTTTACATTTTGAGTCAAAGCCGTTAGCATTTGCGAATTGTTCGGATTAACTGTTGTCGACAACAATTGACCTAATAAATCTCCTGAAATGGTTTTTAAATCAGGTGTCATTTCAACCGCGTCTAGATTTCCTGATAATTTTATGGTTGAATTTAATTTTCCATTAATTACTCCAGCAATTGGCGCAATTTTTTTCAACATATCCAATTGAGTGAACGATTTAGCGATATCAACTTTGTCTAAATTTAAATTCATATTGAATGTAGATACTTTGCCTTTTGTCGAAACTAATCCGTTTACACCAATTTGACCATCAAAAATATTGCTTTTCACATTTTGCAAAATCACTGATTCGTCACGAATAATCATTGTTCCCGAAACCGCTTTCAAGGTTAAATTGTCATACACAACCGTGTTTGCTTTTGCATTGACTGTACAATCTAAAAAGGCAGGAATTTTAACAGCTTCTTTTTTAGAAGATGAACTAGAACCTGATGAACCAGATTCTGAGCTTTCTTTCGCTTTAGGAGATGTAGGTTCCATAAAATCAGCAATTAAGAACTGATTGGAGTTCATATTGAAATTCCCTTTTAGGATTTGCTTTCTGAAAAGGAATCCGTAGAAGTTGTCTAACGTTCCATTAACATGAATATCTGATCCGCCAGTTTTCATGTCTAGTTGATTTAATTTAATTTGACTGGTATTGAAAGCCACAGCTGCTTTTTGAATTTGAACTGGTTTTGCCATTCCATCGCCAGCATAATTGAATCCGGTTAAAGATAAAGTCCCAGAGTTTTGAATGTTTTGGTACTGACTTTTTTCTACCGACTGCATGTCGAATTTCGTTTTAACATCAGCTTTTAAAATCCCTGAAAGCGGTTGATCTAATTTAACTGGATACGCTTTAGAGAAATTCGATAAATTGATTGTTCCTTTCAAAGCAGCATCGACCAAAGCATTAGTCATGGCATTTCTAATATTTGCTTTTACACTAAAAATATCCTGATCGATTTTAAATGAAAGTTGGTCAAGATTAACATACGTGTCGTTGATTAAACCCGTTTCATTGATGATTTTAGTGTCAATTACAATGTTTTGTATCGATTTTGGTAAATCAGGGTATTGAAATGATGCATTGTTAGAAGCAATAGCAATATTAAACGTTGGAACGGTATTATCCGTAAGTTTGCCTTTTACTTTTCCGTTTACGGTAAAATCACCAGTTGTTTTCACTGTATTGATATCACCTGCATAGGCAGCAGGAATTAAGCCTAAGAAGTTTTTGAATGATGATGTAGGAGTTTTAAAACTTAAATCATAGTCTTGCCCTTCTTCTAACAACTGAATAAAACCATTGAACTCTAAAGGCAATTCGTTAATTTTTGCTTTATTGTCTTTAAAGGTGTATTTGCTTTTTTCTAAATCGATTCCTAAAACAGCATCTAATGAAATGGCTACATCTTTCATGTAGTTCATTTTGTCCATGTCTAATGAAAGTTTTGTAGTCGATTTGGTGTCTAAATCTAATTTCTGAGCAGCAAAATTTCCAGTTCCTTCATGATTTAATTCACTCATGACCAGTTTTATCTTAGAACGCTCGTCATAATATTTGAATTTGAAGTTTTCAATTTCATAATTCTGAATGTTCATCGCAAAAGGTTTGCTCTCTTTTTCTTCTTCTTTTGGTTTGTCATCTTTTATGGCGATGTCAAAATTCCCGATACCATCTTTGTTAAAAAGAATATTCGCTTTTCCGTTTTTAACCGAAATCGCTTTTAAAGTCATCGGTTCATTTTCTCCATTAAATAATTCCGCCACGGACATCTGAAGATTCAATTCTTCAAAAGCCACTAAAGTATCGCCCGCAAAAGGCGCTTTATTAATGATGATAAGTTTGTCTATACCCACATTGGCATTAGGGAAATTTTTAAATAAACTCAAACTCGCATCTTCAAAAGTAACCTTGGCATCTACATTTTCATTAATGCTTTGTTGAATTTTTGCTTTTATCTGATCTTTAAAAAAGATAGGAATAGCTGCTAAACTAGCTACTATGACCAAAAAAAATACGCCAATTCCTATTAAGATTTTCTTTTTCATTTTTTTTAGATTTATTTCTGTGAATTTAAGCAAAAAACGGTAACAGTTTCCTACAAAAATAACATTTATAGTTTATTTTTATTGTAAACATATCATAAAAAAATCCGTTTCAGCTATAAACTAAAACGGATTAATTATCAGGAAAGTATTAAAAATACTATTTTATATCGATTTCAAAAGGAAGAGATGCTTGAACACCTTTTCTTGAATTTAATTTTCTGATTCTTTCAATAATTTGATAGTTTTCTTCGCCCAGTTCTTCTTTTAGAAGCGCTTCGCGAGATTTCATAAAGCTTAAGAAACCACTACCTTCAAATTGAGCAAAGAAATCTTTTTTGTACTCTGGATAAGCAACAGTGGCGTAGTCTTTTAGTTTTACTAAACTAGCGGCATAGGCTAAAGCATCATTCATTCCGCCAATTTCATCCACCAAGCCTAATTTTAAAGCGTCTGATCCAGCCCAAACTCTACCTTGTGCAATGGCGTCTACTTGTTCGAAAGTCATTTTACGACCAGTAGCCACACGCGTAACAAAGGTTTTATAAATAGTTTCTACACTTTCTTGGGTGAAATTTCTAAAATCAGCATCTAAAGGTTCAAACGGACTGTAGCCTGAAGCATTTTTATGGGTTTCAACCAATTCAGAATTGATGCCGTATTTATTTGTGATTTGTGCTAAATTAGGTAATATTCCAAAAACACCAATCGAACCAGTAATAGTGCTGTTTTCAGCGAAAATTTTGTCTGCATTACAAGCGATGTAATAACCTCCCGAAGCAGCTAAGTTACCCATTGAAACGACTACAGGTTTTACTTTTTTAGTGACTTCAATTTCTCTCCAAATCAAATCAGATGTCAATGCGCTTCCGCCTGGACTATCTACACGTAATACAATGGCTTTTACATCGTCATCTTCACGTGCTTCTTTCAAAGAACGACGCATAGATCCTTCGCCTACTACATTCAAATCGCCTTCGCCTGATCCAATTTCTCCTTGAGCATAAATGATGGCAATTTTATCTTTGGTAGAAAACTCAGCAGTTAGCGCAACATCTTTAGTATAATCCATGATGTCTACTTTGTTGTAGTCTTCATCAGCATCAACTTTTAGTAATTTTTTAATGTCGTTGTGGTACACATCTTCGTAAGCGACTAAATCAACCAAATTGTTTTGCTTTGCCATTTCGGGCGTTCTGGCTAATAAACCAGTTGCAATTGCGTTTAGCTTTTCAACCGGAATGTTTCTAGATTTAGCAATGTCAGTTACCATCGAATTCCAAATCGAATTTAAAAAGGCAGTAATTTGTTCTCTGTTTTCTGGGCTCATTTCGCTGGCCAAGAAAGGTTCAACAGCACTTTTGTATTTTCCGTGACGAATTACTTCCATTTTCAAGCCTGTTTTGTCTTGAAAATCCTTAAAATACATGACTTCTGTAGACAATCCTTTGAAATCCAATTCGCCCACAGGATTTAAATAAACCTTGTTGGCTACCGAATTTAGGTAGTACTCTTTTTGCGAAATTGCATTGCCATACGCTAAGACGAATTTTCCTGATTCTTTAAACTTTTCTAATTCATCGCGTAAAGTTTTGGTTTGTGCTACGCCTAAATTTAATTGGTTGTTTAGTATAGAAATTCCTTTGATCTTGTCGTCAGAAGCGGCAGTTTCAATCGCTTTTAAAACATCTGATAAGCCATCGCCAGTTCCTTTGTCGTTCAAAATAGGCATGTCTTCATAATTGAATTTTCCGCCGTAATCATTGGTTACTTTTTCTAAATTTAATTCCAAAACGGAATTGTCTTTCACATGTGTTGTTTCTGGACCACCAAAAATGGCTCCGATTATCATTATTCCGAAGAAGAATAATATACAGAATACGAATAAACCAATAATAGTTGCTAATATGTTTTTCAAAAAATTCATTTTCAATTTTATTTATTACTTATAAGTATCAGTTTTTGTGTTTTTGTTACAAAACAAAGTTATTAACACGTGTGCAAATATACTATCATTCTAATTTTCTTTTTAGTTACTTTGCGTTTTATGAGTTTGCAGCAAAAAGTCGTCCTTTCACTAGGGAGTAACATAGGGAATCGTCTCGAAAACCTCGAAAATTGTATCCAATTAATTCATCAGAATATTGGATCAGTTTTGCGTGTTTCTAAGTTATACGAAACACCATCTTGGGGTTTTGAAAGTGATGCTTTTTATAATTGTGCGTTGCTTTTACATACTTCTTTCTCGGCTGAAAAAATTTTAAAAAAGATTGCTTCTATTGAAAAAGAGCTGGGAAGAATTAGAAAAACCACACCAGCTTATGAAGCCAGAATAATTGATATCGATATTATTTCTATCGAAGAACAAATTATAGAAAGTGAGCTTCTGACTGTTCCCCATCCTCAAATGCAAAACCGAAAATTCGTTTTGTTGCCCATGCACGATTTACATTTAGATTGGCAACATCCTGTTTTTAACAAAACTATCCCTGAATTAATCAATCTTTGTGAAGACACAAGCGAATGTAGTGTAGTTTCTGAATTGATTCAACCAGGTAAGAAATATAAAATCAATGAATTCAATTATATTGCTATTGAAGGAAATATTGGTGCTGGAAAAACTACTTTGGCTGCCAGAATTGCCGAAGATTTTAATGCCAAATTGGTTTTAGAACGATTTGCAGATAATCCGTTTTTGCCTAAATTTTACAAAGACCAAAATCGATATGCTTTTCCTTTAGAAATGTCTTTTTTGGCCGATAGATACCAACAGTTATCTGATGATTTATCGCAATTTGATTTGTTTAAAGATTTTGTCGTTGCCGATTATCATATTTTCAAATCATTGATTTTTGCCAAAGTAACTCTGCAAGAGGATGAATTCAGGTTATACAAAACCTTATTTGATATCATTTACAAAGAAATGCCTAAGCCTGATTTGTACGTGTATTTATATCAAAATACCGAAAGATTGCTCAAAAACATCAAGAAACGCGGCAGGAATTATGAACAGGAAATTCCAGCAGAATATTTAGAGAAAATCAATCAAGGGTATTTAGATTACATCAAGTCGCAAACCAATTTGAACGTGTTGGTCATAGATGTTTCCGATTTTGATTTTGTAAAAAAGCAAAGCGATTACTTGAAAATTTTAGATGCGATTCAAGAAAAGATAGGAGTTTAATCCTGTAGTTTACAAAACAAATCCCAAATTACAATCCCAGTAGTTACCGATATGTTTAAGGAGTGCTTGGTTCCTAATTGCGGAATTTCAATAGTGCCATGACATAATTTAATAGCTTCTTGGTTCACGCCAAAAACTTCGTTTCCAAAAACCAAAGCGTATTTTTTATTGGCTTCAACTTTAAAATCATTCAAGAAAATAGAGTTTTCAACCTGTTCAATGGCGTATACTTCTACATTTTCATTTTTTAATTCTTGAATGACTTCTAGGACATCACTTTTATGTTTCCAAATCACAGTTTCGGTAGCGCCAAGAGCTGTTTTGTTAATTTCTTTGTTGGGTGGTGTTGCAGTAATACCACACAAATATATTTTTTCAATTAAAAATGCATCGGCCGTTCTAAAAACAGAACCAATATTGTGTAAGCTTCTTATATCATCAAGGATAATGATAAGAGGTGTTTTTTGGGCTTCTTTAAAATCAGCAATCGACTTTCTGTCTAACTCGCTGTTTTCTAATTTTCTCATAATAGTTTTATAAAAAAAGCTTCCTAGGGTATAGGAAGCTTTAGTAAATATGCGTTGTATTAATTAGCTTTTTTGAATTGAAACAGCTGGAGTTGGCGTCACAGTTGGTGTCAACGGCGATGCAGGTGTAACCACTGCAGGTGCAGCATTTACAGTTCCTTTAATTGTTAAAACTTTTGAAGCAAGTCCAGCAGCATTTGAAGTAATCGTTACCGATTTAGTAAATGCACCAGCTCTATTTGTGTCGTATTTTACACCAATAACTGCTTTAGCTCCTGGTAAAATTGGTTCTTTTGGGAAAGAAGGTACAGTACAACCACATGAACCTACTGCATTTGTAATAGTTAATGGTTCAGTACCATTGTTTGTAAGTACAAACTCTCTTTTTCCGTCAGCGCCATGTTCTACGGTTCCGTAATCGATAGTTTCGTTTTCAAAAACCATTCCAGCACCTTGTACTTTTGGTAAAGCAGTAGTGGTAGTTTCTTTGGCTTTTTTAGTCTTTTTGGCTTTTTGAATTTCAGTTTTTGCCTTTGATGCAATTTCTTGAGCAGAAGCATCGTATGATCCCATAAAAATAGCCATTGTAGCTATAAGTAATACTTTTTTCATAATTTAAAAAATTTATGTAGTGAACAAATGTATAAATATTTAATCAAATATTGCGCCAAAATAAGTAATTTCGTCGGCACTAACCAAAAAATTAACATTTTGTCAACAAAAGAAAAATCGCCTAAGGAAACTCCTTTAATGAAGCAATACAATGAAATAAAAAATAAGTACCCAGATGCTTGTTTGTTGTTTCGTGTGGGTGATTTTTACGAAACTTTTGGAGAAGATGCGGTTAGAGCTTCAAAAATACTGGGCATTACGTTAACTAAAAGAGGTGCGGGCTCAGAAACCGAAACGGCTTTAGCTGGTTTTCCACACCATTCTATCAATACCTATTTGCCAAAATTAGTAAAAGCAGGCCTTCGTGTGGCAATTTGTGATCAATTGGAAGATCCAAAAATGACCAAAACTATTGTGAAACGTGGCGTAACCGAATTGGTTACTCCTGGAGTTTCGATGAACGATGAGGTTTTGAGTTCTAAAACCAACAACTTCTTGGCTTCGGTTTATTTTGGTAAAAAAATTATTGGTGTTTCTTTTTTAGATGTTTCTACAGGTGAGTTTTTGGCTTCTGAAGGAAATGAAGATTACATCGATAAATTATTGCAGAACTTTAGTCCTAGCGAAATTTTAGTGCCAAAGCAAAACAAATCGGATTTCAAAGAAAAATTTGGAGACAATTTTCATGCTTTTTATTTAGAAGATTGGGTGTACAAAGAAGATTATGCTGTTGAAACATTGACCAATCATTTCCAGACAAATTCATTAAAAGGATTTGGAATTGAAGAATTGAGTAATGGAATTATTGCTTCGGGAGCAATCTTGTATTATTTATCAGAAACACAACACAATAAAATACAACATATTACTTCTATTCATCGTATTGCCGAAGATGCTTACGTTTGGATGGATCGCTTTACGATTCGAAATTTAGAATTATACCATAGTTATAATCCGAATGCAGTAACGTTATTGGATGTCATTGATAAAACGCTTTCGCCAATGGGTGGAAGATTGTTGAAAAGATGGTTGGCACTTCCATTAAAAGATGCCAATAAAATTAGAGGACGTCATGAAGTCGTGTCGTATTTTAAAGAAAATCAAGAAATTCTTCAGCAGGTCCAACAGCAAATCAAACAGATTTCTGATTTAGAACGTTTGATTTCCAAAATTGCAGCCGGCAGAGTAAGCCCTCGTGAAGTGATTTACCTGAAAGAATCTTTAGATGCGATTATTCCAATCAAAGAAATTGCGTTGCAAAGTTCGCAAGAAGCAGTGAAAATAATTGGAGACAGTTTGCACAGTTGTGATTTGTTGCGTGAAAAAATAAAAACTACATTAAATCAAGAAGCACCGGTGGCTATCAGCAAAGGAAATGCTATTGCTTTTGGAATTAATGCTGAATTGGATGAATTAAGAGGGATTTCTACTTTAGGGAAAGAATATTTAGAAGGGATTGAAGCTCGCGAATCGGAACGAACAGGCATTTCATCGTTGAAGATATCTTTCAATAATGTTTTTGGCTATTATATAGAAGTTCGAAATACACATAAAGACAAAGTTCCAGCGGAATGGATTAGAAAGCAAACCTTAGTTAATGCCGAACGTTACATCACCGAAGAACTAAAAGAATACGAGACTAAAATATTAGGCGCTGAAGAAAAAATTCAGCAACTCGAAAATCAGTTGTTTGAACAATTGGTAAGTTGGATTGCGACTTATATCAAACCGGTACAGTTGAATGCTAATTTAGTAGCGCAATTGGATTGCTTGGTTTCTTTTGCGCAATTGGCCATTGATAATAATTACATCTGTCCGGAAATTAATGAGTCGTTTGCTTTGGATATCAAAAACGGACGTCATCCGGTTATTGAAAAACAATTGCCAATAGGGGTTCCTTATATTGCTAACGATGTTTATTTGGATAGAGAGCAACAACAAATCATCATGATTACCGGTCCTAACATGTCGGGTAAGTCGGCTATTTTGAGGCAGACTGCCTTGATAGTGTTGTTGGCGCAAATGGGAAGTTTTGTTCCTGCTGACAGTGTTCAAATGGGAATTGTAGATAAGATTTTCACTAGAGTAGGAGCGAGCGATAACATTTCGATGGGCGAATCTACATTTATGGTTGAAATGAATGAAACGGCTTCCATCTTGAATAATATTTCGGAAAGAAGTTTGGTGTTACTGGACGAGATAGGAAGAGGGACAAGTACGTATGATGGAGTTTCGATAGCTTGGGCCATTGCCGAGTTTTTGCATGAAAATCCAGCACAGCCTAAAACGTTATTTGCAACGCACTATCATGAGTTGAACGAAATGAACGAATCGTTGCCTCGAATTCAGAATTATAATGTTTCTGTCAAAGAATTAAAAGATACCGTTTTGTTTATTCGTAAACTGGTAAAAGGTGGAAGTGCACACAGTTTTGGTATTCATGTGGCAAAAATGGCTGGAATGCCACAAATTGTTTTGCAGAAAGCAGAGAAAATTTTGAAAAAATTAGAAAAAAATCATTCTGGGGAAGTTTTGAGCGGAGTAAAATCGGCTAAAGATGAAATGCAGCTGAGTATTTTTAATTTGGATGATCCGCTTTTGGAAGAAATTAAGGAAGAAATTCTCAATTTAGACATCAATACGCTGACTCCTGTTGAGGCTTTGATGAAGCTCAACGAAATAAAGAGGATGTTGAGTAAAAAAAAGTGATTGTAAAATAGGCGTTATCAGCACGTTATAAAAAAGTATAATTTTTTTCTTGAAAACGCTTGTATAATTGAATTAATGTATTAAATTTGCCCTCGCAATACAGCAATGTGCTGCAGTTCTTTAAAAAAAATGAAAACGCGAAAATAGCTCAGCTGGTAGAGCGCGACCTTGCCAAGGTCGAGGTCGCGGGTTCGAGCCCCGTT
>JASLID010000121.1 GCA_030153045.1 Flavobacterium sp. | reverse complement strand
CTTCAAAATACACTTAGTTCTGGCTTAACGGGTGTTGGAACTACTTTAGCTGCTAATAATACGGCTTATGATATTGGTCATTTGTTTGGAGCTTCAGGCGGAGGCGGTAACGCTGGTTGCATTGGTTGTGTTTGTACAGATGATATTGCTGGAGACAATAAAAATAAAGGAAGTGGATATACTTCTCCAGCAAACGCAATTCCTCAAGGAGATAATTTTGATATTGATTATGTAGCCCATGAAGTAGGTCATCAATTAGGAGGAAATCATACATTTTCCAACAGCAATGAAGGTTATGGTGTAAATGTGGAGCCGGGCTCTGGTGTAACTATTATGGGTTATGCAGGAATTACTGCTCAAGACGTTGTTGCTCATTCTATCGATGTCTACCATGCAACAACGATTGCTCAAATACAAACTAATTTAGCTGGAAAATCTTGCCCAGTAACAACGGCTATTGGAGCTGATAATGCAACGCCAGTTGCTAACGCAGGTGCAGATTATACCATTCCAATTAGCACTCCGTTTATTCTTACGGGCTCTGCAACCGATGCTAATGGTGGAGATGCGTTAACATACAGTTGGGAACAAAATGATGATGGAGTGGGTCAAACTGCTGCGAATAGTGGCGCTCGCATTAATAAACCTACTGGTCCGAATTGGAGATCATATAATCCTTCTTCTTCTCCGGTTAGATATATGCCTCAGATGTCTTCCGTTTTAGCAAACCAAGCAACAACTGCTGGAGCAGAAATCAATGTGGAGGCCTTAAGTTCTGTTGCAAGAACATTAAATTTTAGATTAACAGTTAGAGACAATGCCACCTATAGCGCTTCGGCTCCTATTAAAGTTGGACAGACTAGTTTTGACAACATGGTAATTACTACTGATGCCACTAGAGGTCCTCTAACGGTAACCTCACAAAGTGTTTTAGGTCAAAATTGGGTGCAAGGTTCTATACAAACAATAACTTGGACTGTAAATAATACAGATACTAGTGCAGGAGGAACAAATGTAGATATCTTATTATCTACAGATGGAGGGTTGACTTTTTCGACTGTATTATTAGCAGCTACTCCTAATGATGGAACAGAGACGATTATTGTACCTTCCGTTTTATCAACTAATGCCCGAATTATGGTGAAAGCAAGTGGTAATATTTTCTTTAATGTAAATACAGCACCAATTTTAATTGGATATACAGCAACAACAAATTGTAATACATATACAAATAGCACCCCATTAGTCGTTCCTGATAACTCGCCTGCATCTCCAGTAACAAATACAATTTCTGTTCCAGCAACAGGAACATTATCGGATGTGAATGTTAGTTTAAATGTTACTCATACATATCCCAAAGATTTAAACATTAGAATAATACATCCCGATGCAACACAGGATATTGTTTGGGCTAATGCTTGTGCAGGCAATAATGACTTTAATGTTGTTTTAAGTGACGGATCTCCTACATTTACATGTGTAGCTGCCATGACTGGAACTTTTGCTCCATCTAACCCACTTTCAGTATTTAATAATAAACCATCAAATGGTACTTGGACCCTATCAGCTTATGATAATGCGACTGTAGATACTGGATCAATTGTTTCCTGGTCTATAGAAGTATGTACGACTGTTTATACATTGTCTACTAACGAATTTGAATTTGCAGACTTTACTTTGTATCCAAACCCAAACAAAGGTAATTTTAATGTGAAATTTACTTCCGATTCAAGTAATGATATTAAAATCAATGTTCATGATGTAAGAGGAAGACAAATATTTGAAAAATCATATTCAAACAATGGAACATTCAATCAAGAAATTGGTTTAGATAATGTACAATCAGGGGTTTATTTAGTATCTATTTTTGATGGAGCTAAGAAAACAGTAAAACGTATTGTTATTGAATAATCATTTTAATGATATACTAAAAAGGGAAGCTGATTAGCTTCCCTTTTTTATTTTCCGTTATACGTTGTCATGGTGTTTCCTAGACCAGCCAATGCAAAGGATTGGACAGCTTCTACTGCCATTTCCAATCGTTCTGGCAGTTTGGTTTTTTCTTCTTCGTCCCATTCGCCAAGCACGTAATCAACTTGTTTTCCTTTTTTAAATTCATCACTGATACCAAATCTAAAACGAGGGTAATCAACGGTATTTAAGAGCTGCTGTATGCTTTTTAATCCGTTGTGTCCACCATCACTTCCTTTGGGCTTGATTCGGATGGTGCCGAAAGGCAAATTCAAATCGTCAGTAATGATTAATATGTTGTCCTTTTCTATTTTTTCTTTTTCCATCCAATATTGAACAGCTTTTCCGCTCAGGTTCATGTAGGTGTTGGGTTTTAACAATAAAAGAGTTCTCCCTTTTATTTTGTATTCCGCTAAGGCGCCTAATTTGACGGTTTGAAAATCGAGCGATTCTTTTCTGGCTAAAAAATCCAATACTTTAAATCCAATGTTGTGTCGTGTATTGACATATTCGGCTCCGATATTGCCTAAGCCGACTATTAAAAATTTCTTCATATCTGCTGTTGTCTGTTCTGTTTTTGTTTTGGAAAACAGATGGGTAATCCATGTAATCATAGTGCAAAAATAGGATTATTAGATTATTAGAAGGTTAGATTGTTAGAAAAATATTCCCTGAAGGTTTGTAAATGGCTTTATAGCCCCGATGGAAGTGGAAATCCTTTTTATTTTGTCGTGCTGAGCTTGTCGAAGCATAAAATAAAAAGATTGAAACGACAGCGGGAATATGGCTAGCAAATAAATCCCGAAAGTTTCGCTCATAAAAAAAGCGCCTCGATATGAGACGCTTTTTGAAAAGTATGTCGAAAAATTATTTTTTCTTTCCTTTTGCAGGTGCTTTTGCAGCTTTTGCAGCCTCTTGAGCAGCTTTCATTGCAGCACGTGAAATTCTTACTTGACAAACAACTGTGTTGTCTGGGTGTAATAATTTGAATTTGTCTGATGCTAATTTAGTAACATACATTTTGTTACCCATTTCCATAGCAGAAATATCTGCATCTAAGAAATCTGGTAAGTTAGCTGGTAAAGCTTTTACTTTAAGTTTACGTTGGTTTAAACGTAAAACACCACCTAATAATACACCTGGAGATGTTCCAACAACTCTAACAGGAACTTCCATAGTTACTTCTTTGTTATCAAATAATTGATAGAAGTCTAAGTGAAGAATTTTGTCAGATACTGGGTGTACTTGAATGTCTTGTAAAACAGCATTGTAAGACTTTCCGTTTCCAACTTCAATCACAACTGTGTGTGCGTTTGGAGTGTAAACCAAGTTTTTAAATGCAGCTTCATCTGCTGAAAAATGTACTGGTTGATCTCCTCCGTATAATACGCAAGGAACCGCTCCAGCATTACGTAAGGCTTTAGTCGAAACTTTACCCACGCTTTCTCTTTCTGATCCTTTAATTGTAATCGATTTCATTGAAAAAAAATATAGTTAATAATAATATTTATGCTTTAGGCAATAAGCTCTAGGCTTTATGCAAAAATGTAATACTCTCAGTTTTGTGCTTATGGCTTAAAGCCTTCTGCTTACTGTTAATAATTACATTAAAAATTTTCCACTAATGGAATTGTTGTGGTGCACCATGTGCATTACTTCTGCAAAAAGAGGCGCACAACTCACCACTTTTATTTTGTTTGATTCTTTCTTTAACGGAATAGAATCGGTCACTATCAATTCGCTCAATTGCGAGCTTTCTATTTTTTCGTATGCACTTCCTGATAAAATTGGGTGTGTACATATCGCTCTTACGCTCAATGCTCCTTTTTCTATCATTAAATCTGCGGCTTTCGCCAAAGTGCCTCCAGTGTCAATCATATCATCTACTAAAATGACATGTTTGCCTTTTACTTCACCAATTAATTCCATGGTGTCAATAACGTTGGCCACTTTTCTTTGTTTGTAACAAATTACCACGTCCGATTCTAAGAATTTAGAATAGGCATACGCTCTTTTTGAACCTCCCATATCTGGCGATGCAATAGTTAAGTTTTCTAAACCTAAACTTTTTACATACGGCAAGAAAATAGTCGAAGCAAACAAATGATCTACTGGTTTTTCGAAAAAACCTTGTATTTGATCTGCGTGCAAATCCATCGTCATGATGCGTGTTGCACCAGCGCTTTCCAATAGTTTTGCAACTAGTTTGGCTCCTATCGGAACTCTTGGCTTGTCTTTTCTGTCTTGACGGGCCCATCCAAAATAAGGAATTACAGCGGTAATATGTCTTGCTGAAGCTCTTTTAGCGGCATCTATCATTAATAACAATTCCATTAAGTTATCTGAACTTGGAAAGGTTGAACAAACGATAAATACACGTAATCCACGAATGGATTCTTCATAAGACGGCTGAAACTCACCATCACTATATTGCGAGAACGTTACTTTTCCTAGCGGTACACCATAGCTTGCGGCTATTTTTTCGGCTAGGTAAACACTTTGCGAACAGGCAAATATTTTTGCTTCGGGTTCTAGGTGCGGCATTAATATGTTGTTTTGTAGTTAGTTAGTTGTATTTCGTTTTACCGAGGTGCAAATTTAGGAATTAAATTGGACTAGGAAAGATAAATTTTAAGTATTTTTTGAGGAATTGCAGAAATATTTTTTACATTTGCACTCACGAAATCAAAATTACTATCCAATCGGATTTTAATTTTTGTCTCCACTAAGCCCGGATGGCGGAATTGGTAGACGCGCTGGTCTCAAACACCAGTGGGAAACCGTGCCGGTTCGAGCCCGGCTCCGGGTACAAAACCTCTCAGCAATGGGAGGTTTTTTTGTTTTACATCTTCAAGTAAAATTCTTTAGTTAATTCGATGTATTCTGGAGTGTATTGATGACGAGCTGTTTCTATGATTAGCTCATCAATAAGGAGATTGTTGTTTTGTTTTCGGTTAAAAGCCAATAAACTGCGTTTTATTTCGGTAGTAGGCGTGCCTTTTACACGAGTAATTTTAATCGGATATAATTCACATTCTTCTGTTAAAGCGATAAATTTTTCTTCTTCCTTGTAAGGGATAATGACGGCAAAAACACCATTTTCTGAAAGTAATAAATCTGCCGCTTCAATCAAATCTTCAAACGGCATAGCGTCAGCAAAACGAGCTAAATCGCGTTGTTCACTTTCGGTTTTATAATCTTCAGAATAAAAAGGAGGGTTGGAAACGATTAAATCATATTCATCTTCGGGTTCATCGACAAACTCATCCAAACCTGCGTGAAAACAAAATAAACGATCATTCCAAGGGGAATTTTCAAAATTGTCTGTGGCTTGCTCGTAAGCTTCCTCATCAATTTCTAGCGCATCAATTTGTTCTGCAAAACTTCTTTGAGCTAACATTAAGGCGATCAGTCCGGTTCCGGCCCCAACATCTAAAATACTATATGGATTGTGGTCTATAGGAGTCCAAGCGCCAAGTAAAACACCGTCAGTACCTACTTTCATAGCTGTTTTGTCTTGTTGGATAGTAAATTGCTTGAAATTGAATATTGACATCTTTATAAAATGAAATTAATCTAATAGTTTAATCAATCTAAGATGTCTATGGAGTCTTAAAGATACATCTCAACAAGTCCTTCTGGTAGATCCATGATGACTTTTTTGTTTTCTCTGTCGATTTTTACCAAGAAATGGTCAATCATTGGAACTAAAATTTCTACTTCGCCATTTAGAACTTCAAAAAGAGGTTGTGCAGAGCTGTCGTTGATGGCTACAATTTTTCCGAAAACACCTAAACGTTTGTCTTCGATTTCAAAACCAATCACTTCGTGGAAGTAGAATTTGTTACCGGTAAGTTTGGGTAACATTTTAAGGGGAAGGTATACGTGACACCCTAAAATGGCGTCAGCTTCTTCTTCATTATTCACGTCTTCAAAACGAACGCGGAGGAAATCGTTTTTGTGAATGTTGCTGTTTTCAATAAAAAATGGAACCAGATTTTTGTTGAATTCAACAAAAACTGATTCCAAATCTTCATACAGTTCGGGTTCGTCTGTATCTAAATAGATCAAAACTTCCCCTTTGAAACTAAATTTTTTCGCAATTTTACCTAAATAGAAACAATCTTCTTTACGCATTGTTGCAAAAATAAATATTAAGCTTCTGTTTCTTCGCTAGTTTCTTCAGCAGCTGGAGCTTCTTCAGTAGTAGCTTCTACATCAGCAGCAGCTTCAACTTCTTCTTCAACAACTTCTTCTGGAGCTTTGTTAGCTTCAGCTTGAGCAGCAGCACGTTTTTCGTTAGCAGCTTTCTCAGCTTTTAATGCTTTAGCTTTAGCATCAGCATCAGCTTTAGATAAACCTGATTTTTTAGCCTCAACTTTACCAGCTTTTTCTTCTAACCATTGAGCTAATTTAGCATCAGCTTGGTCTTGAGTTAAAGCGCCTTTACGAACTCCTCCGTCTAAGTGGTGTTTTAATAACGCCCCTTTGTAAGAAAGAATTGCTTTAGCAGTGTCAGTTGGTTGAGCACCATTGTGTAACCACTGTACAGCACCGTCAAGGTTTAAGTCGATAGTTGCAGGGTTAGTGTTTGGATTGTAAGTTCCGATTTTCTCTAAGAATCTACCATCTCTTTTTGATCTAGCATCAGCTGCTACGATCCAGTAAAAAGGTTTTCCTTTTTTACCGTGTCTTTGTAATCTAATTTTTACTGACATAATCTTTTTGATTAATTTGAGGTACACGACCTCGATTATTTAAGGGTGCAAATATAAATATTTTTTTAATACAAATAACTAGTAAGATGATTTTTAAAATATTGGCGCTAAAAAAATAATCTCTTTGAACAGAATAACTTAATCAAGAAACTGCTATTTTTGTCAAAACTATATGAATCATATCATGAAAAAAATTGCTGCATTTATTTTAATATCATTGTCTTTGATTTCTTGTAACAAAGAAGTAGAGTTCAATAATCCAGGATTTCAAGGTGTTATCAGCTCAGTAACATGGAATGCTACAACTCAAACTGCTGTAAGAAACGCATCTGGAGGATTAATTCTTACGGGTTTTGGACCAACAGGGAGCTTGGTTTTAAATACGAGTTCAACAGCTGTTGGAACATATAAGTTAGGAACTACAAATCAGTTGAATAATGCTTCTTTCTCGCCTGAAAGCAATTCGAGTATTAAATATACGACTGGAATTACAAGCGCGCCAGCATATGAAATTTTATTGACAGCTGGTGGTACAGGGTATACAACTTCAAGTATAGTTGCTACTACGGGAGGTTCGGGAAGCGGATTAAAATTAAATTGTATCGCAAATGCTTCGGGTGTAATAACCAGTGTTGCCGTAAATAATCCTGGAGATAATTATAAAGCAGGTGATATTGTAACGATTTCTGGAGGAAATGCAGACGCTAAAGTTTTAATTCAGAATGTGTTATATAGTAATGGTGAAATTAAAATCACTGAAAACACTGGCGCTACAATTTCTGGAAGTTTTAAATTTGTGGCTTTTGATGAGCTTACGGATCAAATAACCAGTTGCAGAGATGGTTTTTTCTATAAAATTCCATTGAACTAAAAATTCGCAAAAAGTTAATTTTCAATCATTCATACTTTTTATACGTGGTTTTTAAGATTAAGAAAACATTTATTTTTAAAGAAAAACATTAATAATGAGTGTTTTAGTAATTTAATAGACTACCTTTGACCTTTATTTAATAAATGTATATATGAACATTTTTGTAGGAAGTCTTCCTTGGAGTATCGAGGAAGCAGATTTAAGAGAGTCTTTTGAGGCTTACGGAGCTGTAGAATCAGTAAAAATTATTACTGACAAATTCACAGGTAGAAGTAAAGGTTTTGGTTTTGTTGAAATGCCAAACGACGAAGAAGGACAAAAAGCAATTGACGAGTTAAACGGTGCTACTGTTGACGGTCGTGCTATTGTGGTTAACAAATCAGAGCCAAAACCAGAAGGTGAAAGAAGAAGCTTTAATAACTCTCGCCCAGGTGGAAGTTATAGTGGTGGAAATAGCCGTGGCGGAAGTAATGATCGTGGTGGTTACGGTGGTGGAAACAGCCGTGGCGGAAATGACCGTGGTGGAAACAGAGGAGGATACTAATCTATACTTATTTTCAAAATATTCAAAAACCCATCTCAATCGAGGTGGGTTTTTTTGTTGATAACTAAAATTGATTTTCCTTTCCATAAAATGTACTTTTGTTTTGTTTAAAATTTGCTTACGGCTTCTCGCCTAAAGCCTAAAGCTCAACAGAATGTACTTAATCTTCGATACCGAAACCACAGGTTTACCACGCAGTTGGTCGGCACCCATTACCGATACCGACAACTGGCCTCGTTGTATCCAAATCGCATGGCAATTGCATGACGAAATGGGGAATCTTATCGAACATCAGGATTATTTAGTCAAACCAGAAGGGTTTAATATTCCCTATGATGCGGAACGTATTCACGGAATTTCCACGGAATTGGCCATGGAACAAGGGGTTTCGTTACAGGAAGTTTTAGAGAAATTCAACATTGCGCTTTCCAAAACCAAATTTATCGTTGGGCAAAACGTTGGTTTTGACGTCAATATCATGGGATGCGAGTTTCATCGTGCAGGAATTGGATCCGATATGGTTAAAATGCCAGTCTTGGATACCTGTACTGAAGTCACTGCCGAATTATTAAAATTACCTGGAGGTCGTGGTGGGCGATTTAAACTGCCAACACTAACCGAGCTACACCAATATCTTTTCAAAGTTCCTTTTTCGGAAGCACACAACGCGACTGCCGATGTAGAGGCAACGACACGTTGTTTCTTAGAATTAGTAAAAAGAGAAGTTTTTACTAAAGAAGAACTCGATGTCCCGGCGAGTTATTTTCAGGAATTTCAAGCAAAAAATCCAGTTGAAATTCAACTCATTGGATTAAAACACATCAATCTCAAATCCGCTTCAGACGAAATTAGAAAACGTTTACAACAGATTGAGAAAATTGAAGTTCAAACTCCTATTTCTGAAGAGCATAAACAGGATTTAAAAGAAGCTACTTTCGTGCATCTGCACAATCACACCCAATTTTCGGTATTACAATCGACAATTTCTATTGCCAATTTAGTTTCGGCTGCGGCCAAAAACAAAATGCCAGCTGTAGCCATGACGGATCACGCCAACTTAATGGGGGCTTTTCATTTCGTTCGCGATGTGTTGAATCACAACAAATCGGCTGCTGCTAAAAATGCCACAGCAGTAGAAAATGGGGAAGAACCTACTGAAGTGGAAATGAAGCCCATTGTAGGCTGCGAATTTTTTGTATGTGACAACCACAAAGACAAAACCAAAAAAGACAACGGTTATCAAGTTGTTTTTCTTGCCAAAAATAAAAAAGGCTATCATAATTTGGCCAAAATGTCTTCCATTGCATATACGGAAGGGTTTTATTATGTGCCCAGAATTGATCGGGAAGTTATCGAACAATACAAAGAAGACATCATCGTTTTATCCGGAAATCTCTACGGGGAAATTCCAAGTAAAATTTTAAATATAGGTGAAAACCAAGCAGAAGAAGCTTTGCTTTGGTGGAAATCGCAATTCGGAAGTGATTTCTACATCGAGTTAATGCGTCACAATCAGGAGGATGAAAATCGGGTGAATCAAACCCTGATTTCTTTTGCCAAAAAGCATGAAGTAAAACTCATCGCAACAAATAACATCTTCTACATTTCCAAGGAAGATGCCAATGCACACGATATTTTATTGTGTGTCAAAGAAGGAGAAAAACAAGCTACGCCTATTGGTCGTGGTCGTGGGTATCGTTTCGGATTGCCGAATCAGGAATACTATTTCAAATCGGATGAAGAAATGAAAAAGGTCTTCTCTGATTTGCCTGAAGCCATCATCAACATTCAAGAAATTGTAGACAAAATTGAAATTTACTCGCTTTACCGTGATGTTTTACTTCCAAAATTTGAAATTCCGAACGAATTTTTAGTCGAAGAAGATACTACTGACGAAGGCAAACGCGGAGAAAATAAATACCTGCATTACCTTACTTATGAAGGGGCCAAAAGACGTTATGCCGAAATCACCGAAGAAATAAAAGAACGCATCGATTTCGAATTACTAACGATTGAAAATTCTGGTTATCCTGGATACTTTTTGATTGTTCAGGATTTCATTGCCGAAGCCCGAAAAATGGACGTATCCGTTGGTCCCGGTCGTGGATCGGCAGCTGGTTCAGTAGTAGCGTATTGTTTGGGAATTACAAACATAGATCCATTGATGTATAATTTGCTTTTTGAGCGTTTCTTAAATCCGGATCGTGTGTCGTTACCCGATATTGATATCGATTTTGATGACGAGGGACGAAGCCGTGTTATGGATTATGTAATTCAAAAATACGGTTCAAAACAAGTAGCGCAAATTATTACTTACGGTACCATGGCAGCAAAATCGGCCATTCGTGATACTGCCAGAGTGTTGGATTTACCTCTTTTTGAAGCCGATAAAATAGCGAAACTCTTACCAGGAATGCTTCCGGGAAAATGGAGTCTGGCCCGTTTCATGAAAGATTCGGAAGTCGAAATCAAAAAGGTATTGCGCCCAGAAGATTTCGATCGAATGAAGGAATTAATTGATCTTTCAAAAGCGGATGATTTAAGTGGAGAAACCATTCAACAAGCACAAATATTAGAAGGAAATCTAAGAAATACAGGGATTCACGCTTGTGGAGTAATTATTACGCCAAGCGATATTACCAATTTCGTGCCTGTTACTACGGCGAAAGACTCTGATTTATATGTTACCCAATTTGATAACTCCGTGGCCGAAAGCGCCGGATTGTTAAAAATGGACTTCTTGGGTCTGAAGACCCTTACTTTGATTAAAGACACGGTAAAACTGATCAAATACAGAACCGGAAAAGTACTCGATCCAGACACTTTTCCTATAGATGATATCAAGACTTTTGAGCTTTTCCAACGCGGAGAAACAGTCGGGATATTTCAGTATGAAAGTGCCGGAATGCAGAAATATATGAAAGAGTTGAAGCCTACGGTTTTCAATGATTTGATTGCGATGAATGCACTATATCGCCCGGGACCAATTGCCTATATTCCAAGTTTCATTAAAAGAAAAAACGGTGAAGAACCGATTGAATATGACCTCGAAGCTTGTGAAGACTTATTAAAAGATACTTACGGAATTACCGTTTACCAAGAGCAGGTAATGCTTTTGTCGCAAAAATTGGCCGACTTCTCGAAAGGGGATGCCGACGTTCTGCGTAAAGCGATGGGAAAAAAACAGCGTGACGTCCTTGATAAAATGAAACCGAAATTCGTGAGTCAGGCTGCTGCCAAAGGTCACGCCGAAGATAAACTAGAAAAAATCTGGAAAGACTGGGAAGCTTTTGCCGAATATGCGTTCAATAAATCGCACTCAACGTGTTATGCCTGGATTGCTTATCAAACGGCCTATCTAAAAGCAAACTATCCGGCTGAATATATGGCGGCTGTGCTTTCCAATAATATGAGCGATATCAAACAAGTTTCGTTCTTTATGGAAGAATGTAAACGAATGGGATTGCAGGTTTTAGGACCTGATGTGAACGAGTCGTTTTATAAATTTACAGTAAATGAAGAGTATGCTGTTCGTTTCGGAATTGGTGCTGTAAAAGGCGTTGGAAACGGAGCCGTAAATACCATTGTCGAAAACAGAAAAGACGGAAAATACAAATCTATTTTTGATTTGGCCAAGCGCATCGATTTGCGTGCGGCTAATAAAAAAGCTTTTGAAAATTTAGCACTAGCCGGTGGTTTAGATTGTTTTGATAACACACATCGCGCACAATATTTCCACACCGATGGAGATAATATTACTTTCCTAGAAAAAGCCATGCGTTACGGTTCTAAGTTTCAAGAAAATGAAAATTCGTCGCAAGTGAGTTTGTTCGGTGATGCTTCTGAAGTGCAAATTGCAGAGCCAGTTGTACCTCCATGTGAAGAATGGAGCACGATGGAAAAACTCGCCAAAGAAAAAGAAGTGGTTGGAATTTATATTTCAGGGCATCCGCTAGATGACTTTAAATTCGAAATGAAATATTTTTGCAATACCAAACTTGAATCTTTAAAAAGTTTAGAACAATATGTTGGGAAAAACCTTGCTTTTGGAGGGATTGTAACCAATGTACAACATCGAACTGCAAAGAACGGTAAAGGTTGGGCAACATTTGTTTTGGAAGGTTATGATGAGAATTATGAATTCCGAATTTTTAATGAGGAGTATTTAAAACACAGACATTATTTGGTTCAAAATCAGTTTGTGTATATTAAAGTAAACATCAAGGATGGGTGGGTGAATCGCGAAACAGGGAAGAAATCAGATCCACAGATTAATTTTCTACAAGTAGAATCCTTGCAAGATGTTTTACAGATTTTTGCTAAAAAATTAATTATTCATTTGGATATCAAAGAGCTGCGTGAAGAAATGGTCGTTAAATTAAACGAGCTTTTCCAATCGAATAACGGTCAGAATACAGTGACTTTTGAAGTGTTAGAATTGGAAAGTGTAAAACGTCAAATTGAAGCAGCACCAATTGAAGTGGAAGAAGTGCTTTTGGATGAAAATGGAGATATTCTAGAATCAGAAAACCAAGGAGCAGTTACAGTTACCGAAGTGGAAGAGACCATAGTCGTTAACAGAATTTCGATGAATAGTAGGAAATTGAAAATCAAAATCTCTAACGAATTGTTATTGGAATTGGAGAAAATGCAATTGAACTTTAAACTGAATTAAGAGCTATTCAGGGTTTAATCATAACGTCAATAAAAAACATAAAAGGAAGAAAATTCATCATAGTTGTTTTTAACAAAATAGGAGGTAAAACCCTCTTATTCAGGGATTTTTAATATGTAATTTGCTACATTATTAATCCCTAAAACTAACTATCATGGTATTATTCTTCTCACCAAGATCTATTTTGCTCTCCCTATGTTTTACCATAATAGGTTTTATCAATTGTAACGCTCAAATAGGAATGGGAACCACTTCTCCACAAGGAGCTTTGGACGTAACCTCTACAACTGATGGTGTTTTAATCCCTCGAGTAGCTTTGTCGGCTACAAATGTGGCGACAATTACTACTCCAACAATATCTGAATTGGTTTACAATACTTTTACTTCTGCTTTAGGACCCAATCAGGTATCACCGGGGTTTTATTATTGGGATGGTACGCTTTGGATAGCTGTGGCTACAGGAAGTAACTCTGATTGGAAACTAACAGGAAATACAGGAACAAATCCAACATCAAATTATATAGGAACAACTGACTTAGTCGATCTTGTTATTAAAACGAATGATAATGAAAAAGTGAGGGTTATGAGTACCGGTAATGTGGGTATCGGAACGCCTTCACCTAGTTCAAAATTAGAGGTTGCTGCCGGAACAACTGTAGTAAATAAAATTGTAAATGCAACGGGAAGTATTAATGACTTCTTACAATTTAATGTTCAAAACACCAGTACTGGAGTTCAGGCGAAGAGTGGTTATAATGCATCTGCTGATAATGCGTCAGCAACAACAGGTTATGCCTGGATGGGAATCAATAGTTCTACACATACTGCTCTAGGAGCGCATAATATAGGAGTTGCAAACGATGTGAGTTTCATTGGAAGCGGACAGGACATGTTCATAGCCAATGCAAACAATACCAAAGCGTTAATATTCTCTACAGGTAAGGCAGCCTCTCCTTATTTTGATGAAAGAATGAGGATTTTAAATAATGGTAGAGTAGGTATAAATAATAGTGCGCCAGCTTCTTCAGATTTGTTAACCGTTACCTCAAGCAGCACCAGTGCTTATGCAATAAATGGGTATTCTGCCAATAATGGTAGCGGTGTTTATGGTGCGATTAGCTCAGGAACAACAAATTTAGGCGGTGTTCAAGGGGAATATTTTGGTACGTCAAGTTCAGGAACAGGGGTTAGAGGGCTTACTTTTTCTTCTACCGCCGGGACAACCTTATCAGATGCTAATTCGGCGGTTAACGGACAATTAGCTGCTGCAAACGGAAACACAATCTTCTCTTTTGGTGTCAAAGGACAGGCGTTGGCCAATGCCGGAAATCAGGTAGGAGGCGTTATAGGAACGATCAACAGTGCGGGTACCTATGGTATGCTGGGTTATAGAAGAAGTACCGGAACGCTCTATGCAGTATTAGGGAACGGCGCCTATCAGAGCAGTACTTCCAAAAATGGCGAAAGTTCTCAACAATCCAGCTCCGTAGGACTTGGTATTGAAGGCGACTTTTTAGGCGGTCATATCAAAGGAGAACAATACGGTTTGATTACTAAAGGAAATCGTTTCGGTTCTTATACAGACGGTACAGCAATAACAAACAAAGCTTATGCAGTCGTAAGCGAAAATGGGACTGGAGATAAAATAGCCACTTACGCTTCAACTTCTACAACCATTGATGTGTCTGCCAAAGGTGTTGGTGAATTGGTAAATGGAACATCCAGAATCACATTCGATAAAAACTTTGCTAATCTAATCTCAAAAGATAAGCCGGTTATTGTAACTGTATCTCCTATGGGAGAAACAAATGGCGTTTATGTGGCGTCGGTTTCAGCAGATGGATTTACAGTGAAAGAAAATAAAGCCGGAACTTCATCAATTTCGTTTTATTGGATTGCTGTGGGTGAAAAATCAGACACGAAACAAATGGAAGTTCCAAAAGAAGTTTTAGCAAAAAATTTCGATAAGAACCTGGAAGACCTAATGGATATCGATGAAGAGTCGAAAGAAGTCAAAAACGCAATGTGGTGGAACGGAACATCTTTAGAATTTGGCAAGTCAGCTCCGGTAATTTCACAGCAAAATCAGACAGGAAATCAAGCGATTGCCAAAGCACAAAAGTAAACTTGCTTATACAGAGTCTATTATAGGCTAGGTCATCAAGAATTCTGTTAAAATATAATTAGCACTAGGTTTTTAATTATTTAAGTATATGTGACCTATGTTTTGAGTTATGATATTGATTGGGGGTTTTTTACTTTTGCAAAAAATAAAAATTCCCCAAATTTATTATGAAAAACAAATTATTCTTATTAGGATTCATGGCCTGTACCATGACAATGGTTGCGCAGGAACAGCCAACAGAAACAAAAGTAGAAACAAAAGAAAGCTGGTATTTTAAAGTAGGAGGTTCTTACTTTATCCAAACAGCTGCAACAGAATTTCCAATCGTTAACGGTCAATTACCAAATACAGATGTATACGCTGCAGATGGTACTACTTTAATTTCAAGAGAAACAAATCATGGATCTTTTGGAGAAGGATTCCGTTCAAATATAACAGCTGGCTACCGTTTTACAACTCGTTTAGGGGTTGAATTAGGGTTGAATTATTTCTCTGGCAATAGCAAAACAATGGTTCAGACTAATCATAGGTTAGTAGGTGCCGGACCAACTTTCGTTGATGGTACAGCGGAAGGAAGAATAAAAGCATTTGATTTTTCTCCTTCATTAGTCTTGTTTTTAGGAGAAGTGAGCAATTTTGAAACATACACAAAAGTAGGTGTTATTGTCCCAGTTCATGGTGATTTGACTATTGAAACCAATCGTGTCTACACTAATCCGGCAGGAACGACACATACATATGCTAAAGATGTTGTAAAACCGCAACCAACTGTCGGATTTATGGCAAATATTGGGACTTCTTATAAATTAGGAAAAAACATATCAGCTTTTGCTGAATTGGAATACCGTAACTTCACAGTGCACGGCAAATCTAAAGAAACAGAAGTGTATGAGGAAGAAGGTGTAGATAAATTATATACACCTACCGCTTTCAGGCCAGATGCTTCTTATTCTGCAAGTCACGTGAATTATGTTGACCAATTGAATGGTGGTTCTAACAGTAAAGTAACTAATGCGGCTGGTTTTGACAATACTAAAGCTACAGATGACATCAGTTCTTATGTTGGAATTAGCGGATTAGGGCTAACACTTGGAATTAAATACAGCTTATAATATACCATTTTTAAGTGTTACATTTAATTATATAACAAAGGCTGTCTGAAAAGGCAGCCTTTTGTTTTGTATGATGGTTGAGAAATACACATAATAAAAGAATCAATTTAAGGATAACGAAAACTGATTTTAAAAGCCTGATGTTCGTCGGACTTTTTTTATGCCAATGCCAAAGTAAATTTCGTTCCGGTATCCGGATTGATTTCGACCGTGATTTCGCAGTCAATAGCTTTTGCCAGGTCACGGATAAGATGTAAACCCAATCCGGTTTTTATGCCTACGACTTCTGTTTCATCATAAAGCGCTTTGAACTGTTCTTCAGTACCACCGGTTCCATTGTCGTTTATGGATAAATAAACGGTATTGTTTTCTTGCCAAGCTTTCCAAATGATGGTTGGATTTTTCGATTTTTCCAGTATTTTGATTGCGTTTCCAGTTAAATTTCTAATGATGGTTTTTAGATAATTCTCATCGGTAATTAATTGGATGTTGTGAGGGTTTTCAAAGATGATTTTAATGTTTTCTATGCTTGAAAAATGGTTTTCAGTATCAGTAAAAAGGCTATTGATGGACACTTTTTTAGGATTTGGTTTGAAGTTTTCCATTTGACCTTTACTCCATAATAATATATCTTCCATCGAAGATAATAAGTTTTCAGCACCAGTTAACGTTTTGTTTTGAAGTCGGACCTTACTTTCTTCATCTAACAATTCGGGACTTTCATGTTGCAGATGTAGAAATTGAATCAGGTTGGCAACTGGGCTTCTTAAATCGTGATTTAAAATACTAAAAAATCGTGCTTTGATTTTGTTTGCCTGATCTAATTCCTGATTTAAAAGTTGTAATTTTTCATTACTTTTTCTTCGGCTTACATTTTGTTTGTATAATAAGGTTGCAATAACCAATAGCAATAAGGCTCCTATTCCCAAATAAATTTGTTTTCTCCTTGTGTTTTCAATTTCAAGATTTTTTACCTTGTTTTCTGTAGAAAGGAAATTAATTCTTTCCTGTTTGTGTTTGTTTTGAAATCTTGCTTCAGCATTGGCAATGCTTTGTTTTGCCGATTCATCTAATATGATTTCATTGGCGGAAGCATAAACTTCTTGGTGTTTATAGGCTTCTTGCCAATTTCCTAATGCTGCATAACTAGAGGCAATTAGTTTGTGGATGGTAATAAAGGCATTTTTATCAAACTCGTAAGCATTAATGGCTGCTGTTTTTAGAATTTGTATGGCCTCATTGTATTTTTTTTGTTCGTAAAGGATTTTTCCTTTCGATAAATTAGCTTCCATTAAAACGACTTCATCATTCGATTTTTTGCCAAAAAACAAGGCTTTTTCTGCAAAAACTGAAGCAGTATTGATTTGTTTTTTATCGATATAGTATTCAGCCATAAAGCGATTAGCTGAACTCACACTAATATGCAACGAATCTTCTTCAGAAACTAATTTGTAAATTCTTTGGTAGTATTTCTTTATGCTGTCTAGATTTTTAAGTCCAACGTAACATTTTATGTAATCGTTGTACAAAAAGGCTAATGCATTGTTAGATTCCTTCGAATATGGTTTGGCAAAATTGGAGTACTCAATTCCCTTGTCAAATTGCTTCATTTTAATGTAAGCCTGACCAATTTGGGAGTAAGAAATACCAATATTGATGACATTGTATGGGACATCTTTTGGGAACTTTTTTCGGTATTCGATAGCTTTTAGTTTGTGACCAATAAATTTTTCAATTTCCGAATTGTCCAAATAATACTCGCCTAAACTTCCATTCAAAATTCCTTGGGTATATACGTTTTTTGTAGTGTCAAGAATCGTTCTTATGCAGTTAATTAAACTATCGCGCTTTTTAAACTGTTTGGTAGAATAATACAAATAGTTAAGTCGCATGATTGCCAAAGTTTCCTCTTTTAAGTTTTTTCCTTTTTTAGCCAAGGCCCACGATTTCTCATAATAAGGAATTGCTTCGGCATACTTGTTATTGTCATATTCATAACCGTAAGCTTTATAAAAATGGAATCGTGTCGAAAAGTAATTGCTCTTTTTAGATTTGGAAATTCCTTCGGAAGCTTTTACAATAAGTAGTTTGTAGTTGTCGTTATTTTTGACATTTTCGCAAACATCGATTAGTTTTTCTAATTCATTTGCGTTGGAAGTTTGATTTTGTCCTACTAACAAAACCGAAAGAAAACAAAGTAAAATCAAATAGATTTTTTTCATGAAAATAAACTCAAATTGTCTTTATAACTTCTTCCAATTGGAATTAAAACACTGTTGTTCAATTCGATTTCCTGTGAGCCTATTTTTTTTACAAATTGTTTTTGAACGGCGTAACTTCTATGAATTCTGACAAAAGACTGAAAATGAACTTCTTTTAAAAGTGTTCCAATACTTGATAAAACACAATGTCTTTTTTGTGAAGTTATAATTAAGGTATAATCTTTTAAAGCTTCAAGATATAGTATTTCATGAAGTTTTACTTTGGTTTGTTCGTGTCCTTCCTTAATATATATAGTGTCGCCTCCAATGCTCGCTTCAAAAAGAGTTGCTTTGAGTTTAATTTCCATAAATTCCTCGATTCGCCTCATAGTTTGGGCAAAACGATCCAGTTTTAACGGCTTAACGATAAAGTCTAAAGTTTCTAATTCAAAACTTTCAACAGCATGTTCAGGATGAGCCGTAATAAAAATGCAAACTGGAATGTGCATTGCTTTTTTTCGGAAATCCAAACCACTAAGAGTAGGCATGTCAATATCCAGAAATAAAATGTCTATTTTTTCTGTATTAATTATTTCCAATGCTTTTTCTGCAGAATCATAGACTCCCAATAATTTTAGATTTGGAAATTTTTTGACATAAGACATTGCAGTTAGCCTGTCAATCTCATCATCGTCAACTATAATGCAATTAAATTGTTTCATAAAGTCTTTTTCTCCTTATCTAATGTAAGTCTTTTTAATTGACCAAAATGTTGTTCGTATATTTAAAATATTGACTATATAACGGTGTTTTTGATATGCTTAAACTAACCGCAAATTTGACTTAAAATTTTATTAAAAGCAATAGGTTATCAACCTTAAAGAGTCTAGAACACTGATAATTATGAAAAAATGCTTTTAATCGAATTTATTTGCTTTTAATCGGATTTTTTACAAGCGTTAAAAGTACAAAATTTAGAAATAGTAACAGTTGATGATGTCAAAGAGAAGTTGAGAAAAAAGCAGTATTAAATAATTTTTAGAAGGCATGAATTTCAGTTATGGAACTATCGATAAAACTGATTCTTAATCGGTATTCAATTCAAAATAAAATTCTATTTTTGTTCAACAATTAATAAAGAAATAAAAAAATGGCACAAACAATAACAGATGCAACTTTCGAAGAGTTAGTATTAAAATCAAACAAACCAGTATTAGTAGATTTTTGGGCAGCATGGTGTGGACCTTGTAGAATGGTTGGTCCAGTAATCGAAGAAATTGCTTCAGAATACGAAGGAAAAGCCGTAGTTGGAAAAGTGGATGTTGATGCAAATCAAGAATTTGCAGCAAAATACGGTGTGCGTAATATTCCAACAGTTTTGGTTTTCCAAAATGGTGAAGTAGTAGGACGTCAAGTAGGAGTTGCTCCAAAAAACACGTACACAGAAGCTATCGACGCATTGTTGTAAAAAAATAGAATTTAAAATAAATTCAGAAAAGGTCTAACGAAAGTTGGACCTTTTTTATGACTTTAAAAGTTCATTTTTTAGGTAAATAAATGTTGTCCGTCTTTTATTTCCGTCGTTGGTCTATTATTAATTTAGCATAATGAGAAAAGAGTAGTTTTGTTCTTAAAATAGCTCTATTTTCATGAAAAAACATTTCTTTTTACCTGTTTTGCTTCTGTTTTGTTTTACTGTGTTTTCACAAGTAGGAATCAATACTACAACACCTAATGCTCAATTGGACATTAAATCCAGTAATCAGGCAGTACCGTCAAATAAGGATGGTATCTTGATTCCTAAAATTGATGTTTTTCCAGCAACAAATCCAACTTCAGCTCAAATCGGGATGATGGTGTATCTGACTACTGCATCTGGTGGAAACCAACCAGGATTCTATTATTGGGATTCCGTTTGGAAAAAAATGGGCTCTGGTACCGGAAGTGGTTGGGAATTAACTGGGAATACTGGAACAATAGACGGGACCCATTTTGTAGGGACAACGGATAATGTGCCATTAAATTTTAAAGTAAATGATCAAAAAGCTGGGAGAATAGATAATGTTAAAGGAAATGTTTTTTTAGGTTATCAGGCAGGAAATGTTACAACGGCAACCAACAATACGGGAATTGGTCATCAAACCCTTTTTTCAAACACAAGTGGGAGTTATAATGTGGCCAGTGGTTATCAATCGCTCTTCACGAATACTAGCGGGAGTTATAATGTAGCCAGCGGGTTTAAATCGCTTCATTTCAATACAAGCGGGGCCGAGAATACAGGATACGGACATCAGGCACTTTTTTCCAATACTACAGGATTTGGAAATTCTGCCATCGGGATGGCAGCATTGGTGATGAATACTACAGGAAACAGTAATGTGGCTGTCGGAAATAAAGCATTATTTTACAATACTACCGGAAATAATAATACAGCAAATGGAAGTTCCGCTCTTTGGTTCAATTCATCAGGAAATAATAATGTAGCCAATGGATTTGAAACATTGTATTCAAATACAACCGGATCTAATAATACTGCCAATGGTGTTGCTGCGCTGAGGTTCAATACAGCAGGAAGTTATAATGTTGCCAATGGAAACGAATCGTTATATTCTAACACCACGGGAACTCACAACACTGCTAATGGGGTGAATGCGCTTCGCGCTAATACCAGTGGAGTAGGTAATGCCGCTAATGGAATGGGTGCACTTGGATCTAATACAACAGGAAGTGAGAATGTAGCTAATGGTTTGGCGGCGCTCTCTTCCAATACTACTGGATATAACAACACCGCCAATGGACAAGGTTCACTTTCTGCCAATACAACAGGGAATTATAATGTTGCTAACGGAAGTTCAGCGCTTTTTTTCAATACCACTGGGACAACCAATACCGCGAATGGAGCATTTGCGCTTTATTCTAACACCACAGGAAATTCAAACACCGCCAATGGAAACGATGCATTGTATAGCAATAATACAGGGAATTTTAATGTAGCCAACGGAGCTTTAGCGCTCTATTCCAACACTTCGGGAATAAGTAATGTGGCCAGTGGAAACAATTCGCTTTATTATAATACCACCGGAAATGAGAACACCGCCAATGGAAGTAGCTCACTTTTTTCTAATACTAACGGAATGGGTAATACGGCCAGTGGTTCGATGTCACTTTATCTGAACACAATAGGTAATGGAAATACAGCGAGTGGTGCAGTATCCCTTTTTCACAACTCTACCGGAAATGAGAACACGGCCAATGGTGCTAATTCATTGAAATACAACACTACCGGAAGTTATAATACGGCCAATGGTTCAGAAGCTCTTTCCGGTAACTCGACAGGAAGTTATAATGTTGCCAATGGTTATCAGGCATTGCTTCTCTCAAATGGGTCTAATAATACCGCCAACGGAAGTTATGCGCTTCGCAGTAACGGTGCAGGAATCAGGAATACAGCCACCGGAGCTTCTTCGCTTTATTCCAATACAGGTGGAAATTATAATGTCGCTAATGGAAACGAATCATTGTATTCTAATACCGGCGGAAGTTCCAACACTGCTAATGGGGCATATGCATTGTATTCTAACACAGGCGGAAGTTCCAACACTGCCAATGGTATGAGTGCATTACTATCTAACACAACAGGGAGTAATAATACTGCCAACGGAATTAGTGCACTTCGTTCCAACACCACGGGAAGTGCTAACACCGCCAATGGATTAAATGCATTGTATACAAATTCATCAGGAATCAGGAATACTGCTAACGGAGCTTCTTCGCTTTATTCCAATACCGCAGGGAATTATAATGTCGCTAATGGAAACGAATCATTATATTCTAACACAACAGGAATCAATAACGCAGCGAATGGGGCATTTGCACTGTATTCTAATACATCAGGAAGTTCCAACACTGCTAATGGGATGAGTGCATTACAATTTAACATAACAGGAAGTAATAATACTGCCAACGGAATTAGTGCACTTCGTTCTAACACCACAGGAAGTGCTAATACCGCTAATGGATTAAATGCATTATATACAAATTCAACAGGAATCAGGAATACTGCTAACGGAGCTTCTTCGCTTTATTCCAATACGACAGGGAATTATAATGTCGCTAATGGAAACGAATCATTATATTCTAATACAACAGGGATCAATAACGCAGCGAATGGGGCATTTGCACTGTATTCCAATACCACCGGAAGTTACAACACCGCCAACGGGATGAATGCATTGCAGTCTAACACAATAGGAGGTGCGAACACTGCCAATGGAATTAATGCTCTCTATGCTAACACAACCGGTGAATTCGGTACTGCAACCGGCGGCTATTCTCTTTATTCCAATATTTCTGGAGGCTACAATACAGCCAATGGATACGCTTCACTTTATACAAACACCACCGGAAGTGAAAATACTGCCAATGGTATGAATTCGCTTTTTGCCAATACTACTGGAAGTAATAATTTGGCCAATGGAAATAATGCTCTTTATTCAAATAGTAACGGGAACAATAATGTGGCTAACGGAAGCATGTCTCTTTACTCCAACACCGCAGGAAGTAATAATACTGCCGCCGGATTTTCATCACTTACTTCGAATACGACAGGGAATAACAACACGGCCAATGGTGTGAATGCGCTTCGATCTAATTTAACAGGAAGTAATAATGTTGCCAATGGATATGAATCACTTTATTCCAACACTGCAGGAACTAATAATGTAGCCAATGGAATAAGCGCACTTCGATCTAATTTAACAGGAAGTAACAATACAGCCAATGGTGTGAGTGCATTGCTGGGCAATACGATTGGAGCAGGAAATGTTGCTAATGGATCGAACGCGCTCCGATATAATACTTCAGGAAATTATAATGTAGCCAGTGGATATGAATCGCTTTTTTCTAACAGTACTGGGGCTAATAACACCGCTAATGGAGCTTCTTCGCTTTTTTCCAACAGCACTGGTTTTCAAAACACCGCTTTCGGAAGCAATTCGCTTGATGTTGTAACAACAGGTTCTTATAATACGGCATTAGGGTATAATACAGGGCCTAACACCAATAGTTTTTTTAATACAACCTGTTTAGGGATTGATGCTACTGCCACTGCCAGTAATATGGTTCGTGTTGGAAATACTTTCGTTACTTCAATAGGCGGATACCAAAACTGGACCAATATTTCTGACGGAAGATTCAAAGAGAATATTGAAGAAAATGTTCCGGGCTTGAGCTTCATAAAACGTTTACGTCCGGTAACCTATCGCTTAAATCGCAATAAAATAAACGAGATGAGTGGGGTAAATGCCAGAAAAAAGAAAGAGACGCAATCGCTTTCGGGAGAGACTTATTCAGAAACCACTACAGGTTTTATTGCGCAGGAGGTAGAACAGGCGGCCAAGGAAAGTAATTTCGATTTCAGCGGTGTCGATAAACCTAAAAATGAGAAGGATTTCTACGGATTGCGTTATGCCGAGTTTGTTGTCCCATTGGTAAAAGCTGTTCAGGAGCAACAGGAAATTATCACCCAAGAACAGGAAAAAAACAAGCAACTTCAGGCTACAGTAAAATCACTAGAAGAACGATTAAAATCACTAGAAGATAAGTTAAATAAATAGTTTTTTAATTAGAAAGAGGTCTAACAAAAGTTAGGCCTTTTTTATGACCTTAAAAGTATGATTTTTAGTTAAAAAAATGTTGTCCGTCTTTTATTTCCGTCGTTGGTCTATTATTAATTTAGCATAAAGAGAAAAGAGTAATTTTGTTCTTAAAATAGTTCGATTTTCATGAAAAAATATTCCTTTTTACCTGTTTTGCTTCTGTTTTGTTTTACTGTATTTTCTCAAGTAGGAATCAATACTACAACGCCTAACGCTCAATTGGATATTAAATCCAGTAATCAAGCCACGCCTTCGAATACGGATGGTATCTTGATTCCTAAAATTGATGTTTTTCCAGTAACAAATCCAACAGCAGCCCAAATCGGGATGATGGTATATTTGACTACTGCATCTGGTGGAAACCAACCCGGATTTTATTATTGGGATTCAGCTTGGAAAAAAATAGGCTCTGGCGCAGGTGGGGGTTGGGAGTTAACAGGTAATGCTGGAACAATAGACGGGACACATTTTGTTGGAACGACTGATAATGTACCGTTAAATTTTAAAGTAAATAATCAAAAAGCAGGAAGAGTAGATGATACTGGAACCGTTTTTTTAGGCTATCAGGCAGGGAATGTTAACACTGGATTGTGGAACACGGGTATTGGTCATCAAGCGCTTCTTTTAAATAGTGTAGGAGAGGAGAATGTAGCCGTAGGGAATATTGCACTTTATTCAAATACCACTGGATACGGTAATAATGCCACAGGAAGTGGTGCGCTTTTTAATAATACTGAAGGAAATTATAATGTAGCCAATGGTCGATCTTCACTTTATTCCAACACCACAGGAAGCTTCAACACTGCCAATGGGGTGAATACGTTACAATTTAATACTACTGGAGAATCTAATGTAGCCAATGGAACGGGAGCTCTCTTTAACAATGAAACCGGAAATAGAAACACCGCAAATGGAGCTTACTCTCTTTCTTCAAATACAACAGGAAATGATAATGTTGCTAATGGATTTAATGCGCTTCAATCTAATACAACAGGAAACTACAATACCGCCAATGGTATGAATGTATTACAATTTAATACTACTGGAGAAGGTAATACTGCCAATGGACATAGCTCACTTTTTTCCAATATAAATGGAAATTATAATGTCGCCAATGGATATAACTCACTTTTTTCCAATACTTACGGGATTGCCAATACTGCCAATGGATATAACTCACTTTATTTCAACACAGAAGGAATGCACAATACTGCTAATGGTGCCTATGCGTTATCATATAATACCACTGGAAATTCGAACACTGCTAATGGGGTTGGTGCATTGAATTTTAACAGTGAGGGTAATCATAACGTAGCGAATGGTTATTATGCTCTTTTTTTGAATACAACAGGAAATTTTAATGTTGCCAATGGCGCAGGTGCTCTTTCTAACAACACAATAGGAGCTGAGAATGTAGCCTTTGGTTTTAATGCCTTGTCTCTCAATATGGTAGGGTCAAAAGCAGTGGCTATAGGGAGTTATGCGATGGAAATGGCATACGATTCTTCAACAGCATTTGACAGTAAAAATGTTGCTGTTGGTTATGAGGCATTGCATGGCTCACCAAATTCTTTCAATAATTCCGGAAATGACAATACTGCCGTTGGTTATCAAGCCCTAAGGAGTGTCGCTACTGGGGGTGCCAATACAGCAATTGGCAGTTCCGCAATGCTAAACAATGCAGAAGGAGTCAGTAACACTGTTGTAGGTCAAGGGGCGCTATTTACCAACATAGATGGAGGGGCTAACACAGCTGTAGGTAATGATGCTTTGCGATTAGCTAATGGTTATTATAATGCAGCATTGGGTTTTAGTGCTATGGCACAGCTTAATTCAGGTAGTGAAAATACTGCTATCGGGGCAGGTGCCATGGGTTTTCAAACTTCAGGAAACTATAACATTGCTATTGGAAGAAATTCATCTTTGCCATTAACAACTGGTAGCAACCAAATGTCTATAGGGAATGTTATTTATGGCGCAGATATGACTTCTGCTGCTACAGGAAAAATAGGTATTGGAGTTCTTACTCCTACAGAAAAACTAGAAGTAGCCGGGAAAACCAAAACAACTAGCTTACAGGTTACAACTAGCCCTTCAGCGGGATATGTTTTAACTTCTGACGCTTCTGGTAACGCCACTTGGCAAGCTAATTCTGGTATTGACGCCGATTTTTATGAAGTGGGAGGGACATTACCTCCAAATGCCATTACAGATAATATGTATCATACTGGAAATGTAAGTATTGGAACAAACGTAAACAATAATCTCTACAAATTATATACTTCCAACATACAATTAACAGCTACTGGTGATGGACAAAGTACTATTTACGGATACCGAAGCAGAGACTCTCAAAATGACGGTATAGGGTATTCTGCAGCAGGAACCAACAAAGCCGTGAGTGGCTACAACCTTTGGGGAGATATCTATGCATTTGGTGTGGCTGGTCATTCTGATAATGATTTTACCAGAACCGGAGGTGTTTTAGGTGCAGTTACTGGCGGAACCTATTGGAGTAGTTTAGGGTATAAAAATAGTGGTTCAACAACTTACGGAGTTTATGCTACAGCTGCTTTAGGTTCTGGGACAGGAAGAATGGCGCAGTCGTCTGAGCATGGCATAGGTGGTGGATTCTACGGTGGTATTATAGGGTCGTGGAGCAAAGGATCTGTCATAGGTCAAGTAAGCTCTGGAAGTTTATTTGCATCTTACAATAGTGGCGATGAATACACTGCAGGTCGCCAGGTAGAAATTGTAGCAACTGCAACTGGTAAAAAAGCAGCCTATACTGTGACTTCTACCGAAGCTGTCGTGTATAAAAAAGGTAAAATCACACTTGTAAACGGTACGGCCCGCGTTACTTTCGATAGTGATTATGCAGCGTTGTTGGGCGATGCTCCAGTAGTAACCACTTCGCCAATGGGAGAGTGCAATGGTATTTATATAGAATCAATTGATAAAAATGGATTTACAGTTAAAGAATTGAACAAAGGGACAAGCAATGTGCAAGTTACGTGGATTGCAGTTGGTGATAGAATTGATGCAAAACAATCGGTTTCCCAAGACGTATTGTCTAATGATTTCGATAATAACATCAACGAAGTTATGTTTAATGAAAATAATAAAGAAAACAACGCCAAAGCCATGTGGTCTAATGGAGATAAAATCAATTTTGGAAAACTCCCTAAAAAATTAATTGCAAAACCAATAAAAACAGAAAAATAATTAAAAAGAGTCTAACGAAAGTTAGGCTTTTTTTATGGTCAAAAATGTAGCTAATCTATTTTATATGTTGGTCGTCGGAATAGTTTTTTTAAAACAAAAAATAATTGTATTTTGTAATTTAAATCATTCATTTTAAGAACTATGAAGACAAAATTATTCTTATTTCTAGTCCTTTTTGGATTCTTTATTACACATATGCAAGGACAACAAGCAGTCCTCTCCTCTGGAGGAAATGCTGCTGGAAGTGGTGGGTCTTCCAGTTATTCTATTGGTCAAGTTGCTTGTACTGACGGAACAGGTTCAGGAGGTTTCAGTATTCAAGGAGTGCAGCAGCCGTTTGAAATATTTACTTTAGGAGTAGATAATTTTCCGGAGATTAAATTAATGACAGTGTATCCAAATCCTACTACGGATGTTGTTGTTTTAAAAACAGGAAATAATACTTATGACACTTTAGAGTATCAGCTTTATGACTTGAATGGAAAGAAAATCACAAGTCAGAAAATTACTCAAATAGAAACGCAAATTCATCTCGAAAAATTGACATTGTCTGTTTACTTTTTAAAAGTAATGGATGGCAGCAAATTACTTAAGACATTCAAAATTATTAAGAAAAATTAAAATTCATTTTTTATGAAAAACGTTGTATCTAAAATGGGTTTTCTGTTGGTATTGGTTTGTTTTTTTCAAATAACTAATGCGCAATCTCCTCAAAAAATGAGCTACCAGGCGGTAATTCGTAATGCAGGAAATGTGTTGGTTGCAAATAGCAATATTAGAATCCGAATCAGTATTTTACAATCATCAGCAGCTGGAGCAGTAGTTTATGCTGAAACGCATTCGGTAATGACTAATACAAATGGTTTAGCATCATTAGAAATAGGAGGTGGGACTGTAGAATCAGGCAATTTTTCAACCATAAATTGGGCAAACGGTCCTTATTTTATCAAAACAGAAACTGATCCTTCAGGAGGAACTAATTATACCATTACGGCTACAAGTCAAATGTTAAGCGTACCATATGCTCTTCTTTCTGAAAAAGCAGTAAATCCAACATATCCAGCTTTTGTTTCAGATGAAAGTACTACTTTTTCTCCTCAAACAATTCGTAATATTTGGGTAGATGATTCGGCTATTTCAGTAATTGTACCTGAAACAGGTAAATATTTAATTACATTCTTTGGCAATGCCTTTAATAGTAATGTTTATTTTTCAACCGATCCAGATTATGATTTGGATAATGAGATTAGGCTTTTTAATAACACAACCTCTACAGAATTGTTTAAAACGTCCACTTTAGTGACTTACAATGATCTTTATACAGCAAGTTCGGCTCAAAAAAAACTTATAAGCATACGTCCTTCTAGAACCATTGTGGAGAATTTAAACCTCGGGGATGAATTAAAATTGCAATACAGGCAATCAGCAAGTAGCGGTTCGATTTCCTCCATATGGAATATAGGAGCTAGCGGTATAACCATCACAAAAATAGGAAATTAAGAGATTTTAAAATAACAAGAAATTGAAGCCACGAGATATGAAATCAAAAACACTTAAAATTATAAAAGGAGTTTTTCTAATTGCTGTTTGCTTTTCAATGCATACCATTTTAGCTCAAGCTCCCCAAAAAATGAGTTATCAAGCAGTAATTCGTAATGCAGCAAATACATTGGTTGCCAATAGCCTTGTGAAAATAAAAGTAAGTATTCTCCAATCAACACCGACAGGGACTGTTGTTTATTCTGAAACTCATACAGTTTGGACTAATGTAAATGGTTTGGTAACGTTAGAGATAGGAACCGAGGTTCCTCAGATTGGAGATTTTCCAACCATAAATTGGGCGAATGGCCCTTATTTTATCAAAACCGAAACCGATCCTTCAGGAGGGACAAATTTCACCATATCAGGGACGAGTCAGTTGCTGAGTGTACCTTATGCTTTGTTTGCCGAAAAAACAAATCCGCAACCGCCGGCAACATTTGAGTCGGGCGAAAGTCAGAATACTCCTTCTCAATCCATACGTAATGCGTGGATTGATTATCCATATTTTACGGTCACGGTGCCTGAAACTGGAAAATACATGTTATCATTTTATGGGAATGCTTATAATTATAATGGTTATAATACACAAACTACTCCTGATTATGATGGTGATTGTGGAGTTCGTGTTTTTAATATTACAACAGCCTCAGAATTGATAACGATGTCAGCCACATCTACAATATTGGAAAGCCACACAGGTGGTCTTAATCGTAGATATATAAATAATCAACCTTCTCGTTTTATAATAGTTGATTTGACTATTGGAGATCAGTTAAGAGTCCAATACAATCAATACGCGAATGCTGCATTTGTTACATCATGGACTATGGGAGCTAGTGGAATATCTATTTTAAAAGTAGATTGATACTTTTTAAAGTTAATAGTTTTTGGAGCGAATCGTTCGGGAATTGTCAGCAATCCATTTTCCCGCTGTCCGTTTTACTTCGTGTCACTACCATCGGGGCTAGCTTAAAAACGATTTGCCTTTTTGTGATCTTTTAATTTTTTAATCTTTCAATCTTTTAATACATTTGACACGAGCCGCTTAAGGCGAACTGATGAAATATAAAGATGAACATTGACGGTCAAATTGCCAAAATATCCAGCTTTCAGCATCTCGAATTGCTAGCCAACCAAATTGTGGAAGGTTTTATCTCGGGTATGCATAAAAGTCCATTTCACGGTTTCTCTGCCGAATTTGCCGAGCATAAGGTTTACAATGCCGGAGAAAGCACCAAACACATCGACTGGAAGTTGTTTGCTAAAACAGATCGTTTGTATACCAAACGCTTCGAGGAAGAAACCAATTTACGTTGTCATCTCATTGTCGATAATTCTTCTTCGATGCATTATCCAAAGTTGACCGACAATCAGTTTTTTTATGAAAATAAAATTGGGTTTTCAGTGTTAGCATCTGCGGTTTTAATGAATTTGTTGAAAAAACAACGCGATGCTGTAGGGTTGAGTATTTATTCGGACACATACGAATATTATGCACCTGAAAAAGGAAGTGATCGTCACCACCGAATGTTATTGAGTAATCTGGAAAATGTTTTGCAAACTCCAAAAGAATCAAAGCAAACAGATACGATTACGTATTTGCATCAAATTGCCGAGAAAATGCACCGTCGTTCCATGATTGTTTTGTTTACTGATATGTTTCAAGGCGAAGACGACGAACGATTATTTAAAGCGTTGCAACATCTAAAACACAACAAGCATAAAGTAGTTTTGTTTCACGTTATCGACAAAAAAACCGAATTTAATTTCGATTTTGACAATACACCACGTAAATTTATCGATGTAGAAACGGGAGAAGAGGTCAATCTCTTTGCCGAAAATGTAAAAAATGACTACGAAAAATTAGTAGAAAGCTATTTTGAAAAGGTAGCCAACACCTGTGCACTCTATAAAATTAAATACGTTCCGGTCTCAGTAGATGAAAAATTCGAAAAAATAATGACGACCTATTTAATTGAAAAACAAAAGTTTGGCTAAGGGTTGAAAAAATATTTTTAAAATATTTTCAAAAACGTTTGCAGAAGTTAAAAATGGTTGTATATTTGCAACCGCAATTAAGCGATGGTTTGGTAGTTCAGTTGGTTAGAATACATGCCTGTCACGCATGGGGTCGCGGGTTCGAGTCCCGTC
>JASLID010000169.1 GCA_030153045.1 Flavobacterium sp. | reverse complement strand
ATAGGAATCTTGACGCTGTACAGAAGCTGGTCAGAAATCGGCATCAGGAAGCCGCCTGTAAGGTCTGTGCGCGTCGGAGTGTACGCAACCGTCGAAGAAGTCGAGCCGCCTACAAAGTCCGTGATCTGAACCGTTACGAACCCATCGGTAGTCTGCCCGACCTGCTGGGGTTCGCCTTGAAGCATGACCACGCCCGCGGAGTCCGTTTGAGATTGCGAGCACTTGTAGCCAACCGCGTAGGTCGCCGTTCCTGGCACATGACCGCTTGAGAAGATGCCGTAAACCTTGAATGTCGCTTCATCGGTGAGTTGCGCCTTGACAACCTCAATCTCAAGGCCAACCACGTCGGTAGGATTCGACTCAATCGGGAAGGCAGAGAGAACACTTCCGGAATTGGTCAAGATCGAGGTTCGGTTATCGTGAACACTAGGGTCATTGACCAGAACCAGAGAGCCGCCCGAGCGAACAAGAGAAACCTTGCAGCAATTCCAAACCGAATCATCAGAAGCAGAAACCAGAATCCAAGCCTGAGGGCCGCCCGCCATTGTGATGGTTGCCGAGTCTTGAACTACGCGTATCTTATCCCCGACAACTCCTGGGCCAACATCAACCTTAATATCCCAGTCGTTTGTTACGACGGTAAACGTCGGCCCCGTGATTGTTGAAGTAGTAGACCCGGTACCAGTCGTCATCGCAAGGCCAGCGCTTGGCGCGAACTGTGGGGCCACCGTTTCGGCCCAAAGAGGAGGAGATACCGAACGAACCCGAACCGCCGAGCCCGCAGCGCCGCCTACATCAAGATGAACCGGAGCGCCCGAACCGTTCTGGACAATCACTCCAGGCCCGTTCCCGTTGACCCCCGCTACTCCCTGCATCCAAACGTAATCAGTCGGTACGGCCATGCGGGTATTTCCGTACTTACCGCTTGCCGCCGTGAGTTCTGTCCAAGACCCCGACCAAGACAAAAGATAGCGGGTCGCGTAAATCCGCACTTCACCGGATTTTTCAACCGCAACAAAAGCATACGTTTCTTGCGAGTCAGCCCGGTCGAAGAGCATGCCGCCTCGAAAGGTCGTTCCGGTATCCGGAGCCGCAATAATGGTAGTCATGCCCGCCCGAACCTCTAGAACCCCGTTGGTGGTGCGCACGTTGGTCAGGGCCTTGAAGTAGCCAGGCCCAATCGCATAGCCGTCCTGAGAGCTTGCGAGCCCCTTGAATGGTACCGAGCCGGGGCAGAACACCTGGCCGACGTTGGGAGTCGCCATCTACACCCGCCCACCAGAGGCGAACCGATCAGAAAACGCACCCACGGCCCGCGTATTGTGAGCCTGTGCAAGTTGGCCCTCAAGCTGAGCCCGTGCCCGGCGCGCCCGAAGTTCCCACCGATCCAATCGGTTATCGTTGTTGCGATCCGAGAGCCGACAAAGAATCGTGTAGAACCACGCGTCGTAGTTCACGAGGTTTGGCGGCATGTACTGTGACTGACCCTCAACATGCGGGTCATCGTCAAGTACGAGCGTTTCGTACATCGAACAACTGAGCACACAAGCCGGATACCCAGCGCTGGAGGTCGTGTCTGGCGTCATGAAGAACCCTATTTGCCCTGCCGTGCCAACCTCGGTCGCGCCATCCACAAAGTATTGCGTCGGTGATCCCGGCCCAAAGTCACGCCAGCCCGCCGACCAGTTCGTAAGCTCCTGAACGGTCGTCTCTACAAGCGGTTGATAGCTCGCCGTAGCCGTATAGAACCACGTCGCCTGATTGACTTCAGCCACCCTATCGGGCAGCGCGTAGTACCGAGTTCCATTCACGAAACTCGAAAGCGTGTGCTCTTCAACCCGAAGCCGGTACGCCTTGCACAGAATCTTGTGGATCTTGTTGAGCTCTTTGAGAACACTTGTTTCATCCTCGTTGGTGTAGTAGCTGAGAACATCAGCAACGAATTCGCTAACGAGCACGGTTCCACCCGTCCGGCCTCAGAGGTTGGTGACCATCTGCGTACCGCCTCCCGTCAGGGCCAAACACCGTCCCATGAGCCGCCATCCACCCGCGACCATCGCGAACAGGAGTACCGCCCGCCATCGCATCGTGGTAATCCGTAGGCCGCACAAAGATAGGGTCTTCAACCATCAAAATATCTGCCATGCCACAAGAAAGCAAACTCACGTCCGCAGTAGCCGAGAGCGCGCCAACAATGAACTTCACTCGCAGGTCATCACCGCCAACCCCCGTAGTCGTGAATTGAAAGGGAATGAATGATCCCCCCGTGTTCGCCATCGTGTGCGACCCGGTAAGTACGCCATCCTCGTAAATCTCAAAAGAAGGGAACGCGCCACCACCCGGGCCATTCGTTCGATACCGCCCGCTGATGTAGTTCGTACCTGGCCCGTAGGTTCCCGCAACCCCAACGACGAAGTTACCGCTGGTGGCGACGTGCGTGTATTCGGCATCCTGGGGGGTCTGAATGTCCATGCACAAATAGAGGCTCGCCGCCCCGATGGGCGTCGCATTAGTTGACGAAACATCGCTAGACGGCGAGAGGGTGATCATATGGGGTGAGGCTCGTCCGTGAGCCCGGGGGAAGCATCCAGAAGGGAGAAGGAACTTACTTGATAACGCCGAAGCATTGCCAAATGATCGTAGAACCAGCACCAGCATTGGCATCCGCCTTGAGGTTGAGGCCCTTGCCCGCTGTAAGCCCCGTATAGAGGCTATCAGTGGTGACGTAGGTTCCAGCACCCGGCAGAGAGTTCATCGTCCCCATCATGTTCCCGGTGAGGGAAGCAATGGGAATCTGGAACGGCACAATCGGAGTACCGGCATCGTCCTGAAGGTTCAGAACCGTCATCGTAGTTGACCAAGCGGTTGCACCGTTGACCTTCCAAAGAAAGCCCTCGATGTAGATTTTACGACCCGTTCCGACTTCAGCAGCCGTCACGATAGGGACCGCAGTTCCAGCGGCAGCCGAGGTAATCGTTCCGTTTCGGTGGAATCGTTGACAGGGAGCCGACGCGGTTGTCAGTCCTTCGCCAGTGAGGTCAATCCCCTCAAAGCCAATTGAGCGAGCCGTAGCGTCTGGGGCAACCCCAGTAGTCCAAGCAGGAGTGTTGATAGATGCAGGCATGATCTTTAAGCGGGTACGAGTGCCGCCATCACTGAAACAGAGATATTAGAGCCAGCGCCGAACGCTGCGTCTCCCTTGATGACGAGTCCTTTACCGGAGGTGCCCCCAGCCTGAGACAAGAGCCCAGCCTTTGCGGTAACCCCGGTCGATCCGAGAACCAAATAGGCGTTTCCTGTGAGTTGCGCGACCGCGAATTCAACAAAGGCCACTGGGGTTCCGTTCGAGTCCTGAATAGTCAGAATCGTGCCTGAGCCGCCCGACCAGGCCGTTGCGCCCGTGACCGTGAGATACACGCCGAGAACCTTGACCTTTCGGCCAGCACCTACCGCGTTGTCCTCGATCAGAGTGACCGCTGTAGCCGCCCCGGTTGCCGTGATGGTTGCCGGGTACGTCGGGCCAATGAGTTGGAGCGCGGTTTGCTGAACACCCGGTGAACTCCCGACGACGGTTTTGTAGTCCGCCCCCAGGAGCATCGCAACCCGGTTGTTAAGCGGGTTCGTAGGGTCAGTGCCACCGGAAAACGGCATTACGACGCTCCCGCGCAGCAAGCCGTATTGTAGGCATGAACGACGCCACGAGCCCATGAGCCTTGAATGAGGAACGTCTGTTCCCCAGCCTTGCCGCTCGTGACGTGCGATTCTGTCGGGATCTGCTCAACCCAGCGCAAACCGAGTTTGTCAGTGTCCGATGAGAACAGGAAGAAGCTAGTCGTGCTCGAAGTGTCCAGGTTAGAGTTGATTATCAACTCCATGTTGCCCCGGAAGTTCGACACGATCTGCTTATCGTTGTTGATCGAGCCAGCAATATTTTTGCTTTCCAGAATCGTCCTTGCGGTTGACTCTTGAGTACGACCCGTGACAAGCCTCGTGCTCTTTGTGTTGCGCATCGGCTTACCTTGGCCGTCCGACTGAGTAGCCAGAACGTTGGAGAGCAAGATGAGCGAGTTGTTGCTCAGAAGGGTTGCAGTCAGAAGGTTGGAGTATCCAGTACCGCCGCGAGTCGTGTGAACCGCAGAGGCAAACGCGAGCCCGTCCGCAATCGGATAAGCCGCGTCGAACGCGTTCCCAAGAACCAAGGTCGCATCAACCGCCCGGGCCTGCTTTTGTGAGTCCGTAAGCTGCTGAGCAACCCGGCGAAACACGCCGTTTACGTCCACAAAGTCTGCTTGACGGGTGACGTTGAACATCAGTCCGTAAAGGCTTGGCGTGATCTGGAGGCTGTATTGCGGAGTGTACGAAACGCTCTGTGGATACTGGCCGTCATTGAACCGCCCCGAGGCAGGGAAGCCGTTGAAGTCGCGGAACAGTTCGTAAAGCTGTTTCGACTTGAAGTACTTGAACATCCAGTCGTATTCGGCTTCGATTCCGACCATTGACGCTGATTGAGATTCAACGTCTGCCCAAATGTCCCTGGCGAGATCGCCGAGGGTGTTCGTAGTCTGTACTGAAACTGGCATTAGTTAGCAAACACTCCTTGAATAAAAGTGACTTCGAGCAATCCACCGACTTCGCCTACTGGGTAGTCCGGTGCGATTTGCTTAACAGTGACGAGAGCGTTGGCGGTTACGTTCCCGTCAACCATGATCCCCTTGGTTGCATGCCAGTAAAGCGCGTAGGATTTACTGACTTGCGCCTGGGCGGTTGCCGACTCAACCCCGCTGAGTGAGTAGGGGAACCTGAACACCATCCCCGGTGTAATCGGGATGATGTCGAACGGTGTCGAAGTGACGCCCGTTGCGTAAGTCGCAGCCATTCCAGCGATCAATCCATCAGCGGTGTCAAGCACCGAAGAAGCCGCGCCAAAGATGGACGAGAGCCCAGTAGAAAGGCTCGTGGTTACAAAGAACCCAGCGTCCCACGACTGGGAGGCCGCTTCAAGGCCAACAATGGTTGACGGGAAAAGGGCCAGGTTCGTGGCCGGTGCGTACCGGTCAGGGAAATATCGAAAAGTCCAGGTAGGCATGGTCTCCAAAAGAGCACCAGTTTCCTGGTGTCATGCCTACCCTATTACGAGTCAACTGTCGAACTGGGGTTTTTCGTCCATGCTCAAACGACCAGGAGAAGGAGGCAAAGCCATCTGCGCACCTTCCAAGTCGCCAGGGCCACCCGGAGGCGTTGAGTTCTGCGCGTTGGCCCGATTGCCGTTGAATTTGCGCCAATAGTTCAGCCGTTCGAGGTCGCATGAAATGAGCATCATGCCTGGGCCAAGGCCAAGTTCTAGCCCTCTCTCTGGGTTCGTGGCGTAGCTGACTTCAACCTTGTACGTTGGACTCCGCGTAAGTTCCTCGTCGTTGCCAAAGAGAGCCATAAGCCCCTCGTCGTTGAGCCCGCACCGGACGCAATGACGACCCGGAAACTCTTCGCGCCACTTGCGTTCAATCGCGGTAAGTGACTCCTTTTTCCCGGGCATCACTTCAGGATCGCCGCCGCCGAGCATCATCGCTGCCCGTGGCGCGTTGCGAAGTTCCTCGTTCTCTTTGCGCAGTCGATAGAGCTCGATCTGCTCGTCAGGAGTGAGAGCCGATTCGTTCTTAACGGCCACTCTTTGCCGTCCTGTAGTTCTCGTAGGTCGAGGCACCTTGCTTAATCATCCGCTTTGCCGTTTCAAGGTCGAGATTCGCGCCGGTTGAATGCTTGACCCAAGCAATGTAGCCTTGCACGTCGCCCGCGCTGTCAACGTTACCCCTGCCCGCCGCTGGTTCGCGTTTGTTTCCTGCCTCTGCCCGTTCCGCAATCTCGCCACGAGCGAAACGCTTGAGGAGTGGCAATGTCTCTTCAACCTTCGCGCCAGCAAACCGAGCCGCGCCCAAAGTGTGAAGCTGTTTGATCGCTTCAGCCTGCACGTCCTCCGGCCACCGCTCACGCTCAATAGCCCTCTCAATCTTGAGCATCATCGCTTCGCCCCTAGCTTCAACGGCGACCGACTCAAGAACCTTGATACGCTTTTGCTCATCGGTCTCGTAGTAGTCGTCACCCTCAGCCTCTTCTTTGGCTGGAGCCTGCCCACGAGCGATATACGCCGCCATCTGCGCCCGTTCCTCACGAGACGCCTTAACCTCTGCCAGGGCTTCTGCTAGTGCCACATCGCGCGGGTCAACTTCTGGTGACCCGTCTAGTTCTTCTTCATTCTCCATTTGTGCTTTCCTTTATCATTCCTAAAATCTCATTGACCGCCGATAACTGGGCGAGGTAGTGCGTTTTGCGGTCGTGCTGGGCCGCTGGGCATCCCAGAGCCAGGACGAGGAGCGCCCCCGCCTTGTCCTCCAGCCGCGCCACCAGTTCCCTTGTTACCGGGTTGCTGCGCCATAGTTGATAGCTGTTGGAGTTGTACGAGGAGCTGGTCGATAACGGCGAGTGCTGTCCCCGGCTGCTGAACTTCGGCACCCATGATAGTGTTAATGGCTCCGGTGAGCGGGTCTCCAAGGAGTTCTTTTGCTTCAAGTCCGATTTGTTCGAGACATTCAGCCATCGCCATAGCCCACTTATATCTATCATATTCAACACCGTTCGCATTCATCGACTCCGCAAAGCCGTTAAGAAGCCTCATGCGGTTCTGGGGAGTCGCTTCAACGTTCGACACCGCAACCTTAACGAGTACCGCCTGATTGGCCTCTTCAAGCCAAGCCGACGCGTATTCAACATCACCGCCAAAGAACGCATGAAACCAGTCCTTATTGGGATCGGTTCTAAGGAACTCGTCCACAATCGCCCACATTCCCTCAACACCTTCAGCGAATATCTGAATGAAGATGTTTATCCCCTGCGCCGAGCCCTGCGCGAGTAGTTCCGCCTCTCCCTTGGTCTGAACACCAGGATCGGCAAGGCCAAAATCTTGCTGGGACACCGAGGACGCCTGATCCATGAAGTTGGTAGTCACTTCGAGAATCGGGATCGCATCACCAACATTCGTATTTGAGTGAATCGGAGTGATTGATGACTCCGAATCAAGGAGGATCACCTCACCCGCAAGGCATTTGCCCGCTAGCCTCTCCGCAAGTTCGGGACTCGTCGTCCCAATCGCTGGGTGCGCATCAAGCCGCATGCCATCGGTCGTCACTCCAAACGCAAGGTCGAAGTTAAACTGAGCCTGCATGAGATCCGTTGCAATACTCACGCTTGGGCACTGGCCGTCCGTTCCCCTGTCCGGCTTGTACTTGTACCGCTTGAATGGGCACCGCTCATACTTGTACGGGTGACACCGATACAACCTTCCTGCGCCATCGGTCGTTATCTCCATCCAAGGGTCAGAAGGAGAAAGGCGACAGACACCACTGAGCAAGATGAAGGGTTCGTCATCGCTCACGCCCGTAGGATCATCGGGAGAGCTCGCCCCGCTCTGAATCTGCATATCGGGAGGCGTGTACCCGGTTATGCGACCAGGCAGGTACGCCCCATCTGCGATAAGTCGTTCAATCTCTTTCTTTGACCTGACGATGTTGCGCGAAACATACGTACATTTGTCGAACGACGGTTCCCAATCAGGATAAGCAAAGCACTCCAGTGGATCAACATAAGTGAACTCAATCCGCGGAACCTTGCCATCTGGGAAGTATTCGACATACTGAATGCCGTAGTTTGCGTAGTACGCCGCCTGCCCGACTTGAAGTAGGTTCTCCTTGAAGTTGCTTGCGTCGAGAAGGGTCTGTACCGCTTGAGTTCTGGCAGGGAGGCTCTTGCCCTCACCGTAGGGCACCGCGTTAACATAGGGGCTCTGAGAAGTGATCGCGCCGACAACATCACCCACGATCCGGTTGCCCTTGATCATGATGTACGAGAGGCTTTCAGCGGTCGTTTGAAGCGCGGTCGAGAGCGTTCGTTTGTCGCAGTAGAAGTAGTCGCGGCATTGGTTCCAGCGAGGTTCGCGCACACTTCGAGACTTGCGCGCAATCGGGATTATCTCCGTGATATAGTCGCCGTACTCCTTGAGCATCGCCTCTGTCGGCTGCACGTCGGGAACCTCTTCCCGGTACACCTGCTCGTCTTCCGTGATGATCGGCGGTACTGTCATTTACTTCTTGCCTACTGGTTCCTTCGCCTTTTGAGCGACCATCCACAATTCTAGGTTGTCCAGACGCTTGTGATATTGCCTCAAAACATCTTCCTGGGAGATTGGCTTTTGCGAGCCACCCGCATGAGGCTTGCGCCCGACTTCGGATTCAAGGAACTCCACTTGTTGAGAGACCGCATCAAAGTTGTATTTGATTACATCCAACTCATTTCGGCGGCGGTTATCTCGATCTTGAATGATATTGAGTAGTTCCCGAACCTGATCTTCAACCCCGAGCCAACGCCTAAGCCACTGTTTCATTCTTCCTTCACCCACATTACGAACGCATCACCAGGACACGCGTAAACCTCAACGCCCGGGATTTTGCCACGAATTGCGCCCTGATACGGCATCATCCGCTTGCCTACAAGATCGGCAGCGCCATCAACGACCGTGCCAACCGCGTCCCTAAAGCCCGCATCCTCTCGGTATCGCTCGGTCATCAAAACACCTTGCTTGGTCTCTGGCATCTTCTCAAACTCGATGAACGTGTTCGACCCATAAGGACGAATCCCGCCAAACTCGTCAAGCACACCTAGAATCACGTTCTCAAGTGGTGCCCGCTTTGGCTCGCCACCCTCCCCAACTCCCGCGTCAAGAAGATACCCGCCAACCCATCCGAGCACGAACACCGGATTCTTGGTACACCAGTCACCCGCGTACATCGGCATGACCTGCATCCCCGGATTTTTGAGGCACAGGATAAGATCCCCAGGCTTAACATCGGCCATCTCGTGGGCAGCAAGCACAAGGTACGTCTTCGGCTGATACAGCGCTTCGGTCTCGGTCGTGAGTTGAATGAGCCCAGTGTAGGGCACCGTGATCCGCTCCACAATCAGGCCAGGACGAACAACGCCAAGAGGCGAGCCGCAGAGAGTGAACGCCCGGTACTGCTTAGCCGCAAGGGCTCGGAGTTCTGGCGTGTTGATAGGGGTCTTGACGCGTTGCCTTTCATAGCGAAGATTCAGGATTTCGATTGGGTTACCCCCGAGATCGACACCTGGGCTAAATCTCTCTGTCTTCATAGTATTGCGCCGGGTAGGGTCTGCCTGGGATCACGTCGAGAGGGTGTTTCAAGGTCGCACACAGATAGCGAAGCGCGTCCGCACGATGGAATGTACTCTTGTCGTCAATCTTCTCAGTTGGCTCACCCGTCCCGTCAACCTCGCGAGAATACCTCTCAAGTTCTTCAATCAGCTTATCGCCGTGCTCCGGCCCTTCCCAGATGCTGATCCGGTCTTGCGCGAACCACACATAAGTCCGGTTGATTCCCGTCTCTAAACCCTTGCACCCCGGCTTCTCAACCCAAAGCCCAGCGCGGGTAATGTCCGCCCTGTCGGTTGCCTCACTCGGAGCACCACCCCATGCCCGCTTAATCGGGAGCACCGCTTTTTGTCTGAGCCTTCGCACGTGGTACCGCATGTTGGGAGCCGCCGCAAGGTAGGTCGCAATGATATGGATATGGCCACTTGGTTCCCTGGCAGCGAGCACCGCCGCAAAGTGGATCGGCCCAAAGTCGATACCAGCGTAAATCTCCCAATCTTCCTCTATCTGCCTAGGCTTGCAAACATGCCGAGCCCGGTCGAAACAGTCGTAAATGACACCAGCAGGACGGGTAAAGCGGCCCTCCCACATCATCGACCATCGCCACAGCGGCATACGCCCCTTTTCGGCTTCGCACATCTTGCGAGACACGACCGGATTCAACCAAGACGGCCAGTTGACTACCTCGATGCCGAACGCCGGAGCCTTGTCTACAATCTTGTCCTTGAACCATCCCCACTCATAAGGAGTCGTGTAGAAGAACCTGCGCCCGAAGGTCAGGGTATCCGCGCCGTAGATCGCTTCCCACCAGGCCGGAACCACGATTGTCCCGCGATCCTCATCGCTCACCAATGCTTGATACACACAAGGGGCAGTGCGGTTCATCACCACGGATCGCGCAACGGAAAGACGCCGATTCATAGCGTCGAAGGACTCTTGCTTGTTCTCCTTCTGCCCTGCCTCATCCCAGCTTGCACCGAGTGCCGTCATAGACTCCAAGTTGCTTGAGTCGTTCGTGTAAGCAAAGTGCACCGACACCGGGTAGCGATCCGTGCCGAATACTTTCTGAAGCCCCGCGCGGGAGAACGTGAATTTAACCTTTGGCGACTTGACGAGGTTCCCGAGTTGCTCGATGTCACCAAAGAGTGCCTCAAACTGAGGGATAGCCTGTGCTTCTAAGAGCGCCATCGTTGGCCCGGCATAGATCCACTTGCCTGAGCCAAGGAGCATGATGAGCGGTAGCGAGCGTTGCAACTCGCGAAGGATCGCATGAGCCGCCCCACAGGTCTTACCTCCTTGAGCTCCAGCGAGGCAAACCACCTCAAGGGCCTTAGATTCCCAGGCTTGGCGTTGGCCCGAGTGGAACCAGTCCGGCACCTTCGCGTAGTTCGTGCAGGAGAAAGGGAGCATCCCCAGCGTTCCGAGTGCTACCAGGTTCTTACCGAGCGCCCGAACGTCAACGACCAACAGGGAACCCCGTGTGTTTCTTCAGTTCGTCGTACTGTTCACGCGTGTCCCATGCCAATTGCAACGGTTCCCACTCAGAAAGGAGAGCGGCAAACTCAGCGGGATTGAACGCTATGTCTTTGAATATCTGACGCGCGAATTCGACCGTATGCCGATTAAGAACTGGGGGATCGGGGTCTTTGCAATACCACCACTTCCCACGCCAGCCGTGGTACTTCCCGCGCTTTGGCTGACTGACTTCGCCAGGCCACGTCATAGGGAGCGACTCCCGCTTTGTCGATGGCTGTGAAAACAAGAACGCCACGAGAGCCGCAAGGCCATCATACCTCAGCCATCCCGCGCACCTGTTCGACCCGCGCCTTACACATCCTGCCCAGCGTCGAATCAAGCGTACTCAAAGCAAGTATAAGCCGCCAGTGAAGGAACTGGAGAATGAGCGTCTTAGGCACCGAGGACCCGAAAAACGCTTTGGCCTCATCTTTGGCAGTCGGTAGCGCGCGCAATATCTCGTCTTTCCCATAGCCGCTAAGCAGGGCAATTGCGTACGCATGGGCTAAGCTATCAGCGCGGTAGATCGAATTAAGGTCGTCCGCATCCCTCAGCATCGCGAAGTTGTCAAGGTCTACCCGCGACTCACTAAACCTTTTGAGCCTGGCCGCGTCCGCAGACATCGCGAGGTACTCTCCCTGCACCACTCTCGCGGCAGCTTGCCAAGGAGTCATCCTCTCGTACTTACCAACCACGCACACCCGCTCTACCGCGTCCTGTGCAAGATCCTCAGCATCTTCGGGGGTCAACACCCCCCGGTAATGACGCTTGACAATGCGCCTGGTGAATGTTCGTATCTGCTCGGGATCGCGGGTCATCTTGGGGACATTTGCGCATCCAGCCGATGGAGGGTGTAAATCGTTTGGGTTCATAGTTGTACACACTCCAACATTTCCTTACCTTTCGCGGTTACTTCAAAATCACCACGGCAGCCACACGCACACCCAGTCAGCAACCCTCGCTTAACCAATCCGCGCAGCTTGGCCCGAACGACCCTATAACTACACCAGGGCATGGCGCGTTCCACTGCCCACAATGACGCCCAGGGCCGCGCCAATGTCCACACGGTAGCGATCATATAACTGTCAGGAATCGCTTTGGCTTGCATCCGTCCCTGTGGCTGTAGTAAGTTTTCCATAGCTAAACCTGCTTAAATACTTCGTATGGCAATGGCTCACCAAGAGCGTCAACCGCGCCGGGAATGTTCGTTTCTACCGGGTGACTGCATAGGCAGGAAAGAACTTGCGAGCCCAGGCACTAAGGATGCACCGCAGCACACCCCGATCATTCTCGCTAATGTCCGCTCCACTCTTCAGATCAGCAAGGAGCGGATCAACCCGAGCCTCGCTAACCACGTAGGCATACCCAGGCACCGAATTCACTGGTTCGGGGTAGTTTCCCGCGTTAAACATAGCCATGTTCTCGTCTTGCCTATCCATTCTCTTTAATCCCTGCAAACAAAACGGTCTTGAGCTTCTCTACCTGCTCATCGCTGCACCCAATAGCCGCCATCAGTGGCCCCATCTGCGCGAAGGCATCGCTAGCGACCTGGTGAGGAGTGCGAAAGTCTTTATCTTCCTTGGGCTCACGCTGGCCTAGATACTGCTTGCCTAACCATATCTGAAGGGTAGGGTTCTCTCCCTCTTCAGCGTTCTTCCACTGGGCCGCTAGAAGCCGATGGGATGCACGGTCTGAACCACGCTCAATGTCGTCCTGGTAGTGCTTGAGCAACGTTTCGACTTCGATACCTAGAACATTGGCCGTTGCAATCTGACTGAACTTGGCAGCCATGCACTGCTCTACGATCTTCCGGTTAGCTTCGGTTACCGTGTGTTCGTTGTTGACGTTCCCCATGGCTTTTATAAGAATGCCGAAACCGGTTCAGCCCACCTTCTGAATACCGCTCGCCTTCAATCTTGCTTCGACTTCCGCAATCTCTCGCAGCCGCCTACTCACCACTTCGCCCAGTAACTCGTAGCTGCTGATCTTGATAACGTCCCACGGCTCACACTTCAGCAATTGTGCCTGCGCGTATCTGACGATAAGATTCAACTCGGGTTCATCACATATCACTTGCTCACCTCACAGAATAGACGATTGGCGATGTCACCACCTAGCCATGGTCGCGTTCTTAGCCATGAGAGGCCGTACTGCATCTGCTCATAGTCCTCACGGCTCATTGACTTGACAAACGTCGCCCAGGGCAGACCGAGAGGCAAGCGGAGACCGAAGCGGACGCGGATCATTCAGCACCCATCCTACTTAATGCAACCTTCTTGCGGTTGTCCTGACCTGACGTGTTGTTACCGATCTTGAATATCAGACCTGTGTTCTTGGCTACTGACTGCCTCTTGGTTCGCTTGCGTCGGTAGTTCATTTAGTCCTCGTCAAATGAAAATGGCGGACGCTCAGAGCGAGTAACGGAAGCCGCTTTGATTTGCGTGGCTGCTACCCTGTCCGCGATTTCGGTAACCCGACTCACTGGCCAAACTACATCCTTGCCACGCAGCCAGTCTATGGCGTCACTCACGCTGTGCGTTATTCTGTGGAACCCGTCAGGCCCTACGAGTGAACACATGAAATCGGCAGACTCAATACTCACCCGCCGCCCGCTTTGGTCGTCTATAACGATCTCCGCGTCGTTGATGCAAGAGTCCTCGTCTTCGTGCGCATCCCACGCCACAACGCTCAAGGGGATAAACGTCTGGGTTAGCTTTTCCACGGTCTTGGTTTGATCGACTGGGGCCGAATAAGGTACGAAGTGTTTGTTCAAAGGAGTCTTCCCGCTATCGGCACCACAGAGTAAATAAGTTTGATGATCTAAGTAATGCCCACAGTAGGGGGCATGCCTCCCCAGGATTTTTTGTGTAGCCTCGTTTAGCGTAGGAATGACCTGCTTAGGTTGCGCGACCTCATGAACAGTCGGGTTCGCCACAATTGCGCGCCTCACCGTATCGTTCACCCAGCGCGTCCACCACTTCTTCACTGCACACCCTCCGGAGGTTCCACCTTTGCCTTATACCCCTGCCAATCCACCTTAGCCGCAACACCAGCAACAACAGGAGCCACAGCAAGCAACACCCCGCAAACCGCGTTGGCTTGCTCCTCAGTCCACCACAAGAGCACTACCCCGAGTTTGGCAACACTCGCAAGCACTCCAGGTACAGCCAGAGCCGCTAAAACCTTGCTTGCCAATATGCCGGGGTTGTAGGGTTGATCCACGTTTGAAATTGTCGCCTACGCCTCCACCCTCCTGCTTTTATGACGCGGGCGTTGGACAATCGCACGTCTCGCAGGACAGAACCCTGGTGGTATCGGGGTTGCGCTTGAATTGGCTCTAGAACCAACCTTCGGCTACATACGCAACTAAGGATCACCGCCCTTCTTCCTCTCCAGTATATCCCATCAGGCTACAGCTAGTACTATAGTCCCTTTCTTTATGTCCTGACATACAATAAGTTCAGGTATGGCTTATAATATGTTTGTGAGCAACACAATTTCAACCCGAATCAGTGAGATCGAATCCGAAATGGCAAAATGGGGCTTTTTCTCACCCGAGCGAAAGGCTCTGGAAGACGAAAGATCGCGATTGGTAAGGGCTCGTGAAGACGAGTTTAGGGCAGCAAGGGAGGAAAAGGCCCCGGCTGTTCAGGTCGCCCGTGTTGACCCAGAGCACGCAGTAACAGCAGAAACCTGGCGGCAAATGCATGGCTAATCCTAAGGCGTGAAAATCGTGCGGACTCGTGAGAGTCGGCCCATAAAAGGGCAAAGGGAAACACACAAGCAAATGGGAAACCGAGCAAACATCAAGATCACCGAAGGCACCAATCAGGTCTTCCTCTACACTCACTGGGATGGCATCGAAGGCACTGTAAACACCGTCGCTGACGTCCTGGCATCACCAATGGGCCAGTCTCGCAAGCATGACCCGTCCTACCTGACCCGGATCATGTTCGATCATCTGACTAAGGATTCTCACGGACAAGAAACCGGCTACGGCATCTGGCCCGAAGCGCCCGACAACTCATATCCAATCGTGACGGTCGATGTCAGTAATCAGATTGTTGGGTTCAGCAAGCGGGACGACAGGCCAGGGGTCAACGGTCTAACCCACGCTGTGCCAATTACGGGGACGGATTGGGATGAGTGGTGCAAAACCATTCTTGCCCGCTTAACGGACGACGACGAGGAATGACCCCGCCGAACCCTCTACATCCTCTGCATCCTCACGGGCTCACTCGTGGGGATCGCAGCCCGACTACTGCAAATCCACCTAAGCTAATGGCAACAAAAACGAAAGCAAACAAATGGTCAACCGAGGTCAATTGGGACTTTGACGGGGCACCACTCATCACCGACTACAAAGAAATGGGAGTCCAGCAATTCTGTGGAGTTGGAGCGTCCAAATTCACCCTGATCGCCTGCTACTACGCAAAGGCGCGAACCGCAATCTCTGACGAACACCCGGAAGGCGTTTTCTTTGAGATTGGTGGAGACGAGCGGTTCTGGGATGCGAAGGAGGTTTTCGCCTCAGGCAATCTCCTGGTCTACGCAATGTGGCCAAAGAAACTCACCCTTATTGGAGACGACCGCGAGCCGATTGATTAATATGAACACCGCCGATTACGCCAAGAAATACAACATGAAGATCCTAGCCGTCCAGGTCGCTTGCAACCGAGGCCGCATCCCCGGCGCAAAACTCATCCTAGATCCGAACCTAAAACGCCACTACTGGGCCATTCCAGACGACGCGCAAAAACCGATTGACCGACGCACGCCCAGGCACCAGGAGACAGAAGCAAAGTGAAAACCAAACAAGAAATGATCTTCCGCGCAACCATGAATGAGCTTTCTGACGCAATTGTAAGGAACCAATTAGGCCGCCGAGACCCAAGGCAGGCCTATCACCCCGCAAGGGTTGATAGGCTGATCGCCCGCGCCATTCGCGCAAGTATTCGGATGGTGCGAGGATGAACAATCCCCAAGAGGTACCAATCCCAGAGCCCATTTACCGGGCTATCCATGCCGCTCTCCGAGCAAAGAACCTAGGGCCTCTCGCCTCATATGGTTTCTTTGACATGACCATCCAGCCTTACGATGGCTTTTACTCAAACCCTCATCCCAAGGGGGAACCGTTTACGGTGCGCCTCATTATGGAGAACTACCACGAAGACAACCGCCGCAACGCTGCTGCACTTGCATCTTGTGAGGCGTGGTACCTCTCACCCCCTGACTAAACCAATCACCCCCGGCGACCTTCACGGTTTGCCGGGGTTCGTTGCGTCAGAGACTGTGCCTGGTAGCGGGGACTCTCTTGGTTTCGTCTTGTTCTTCTGCCGTACCCGCTCAAGAACTTCGGGAGTCCTGACTCTTGCCAGTTCGCGCTCTGCCTCTGCTTCCATGCCGATCCCGTGCGACTCGCATAGAATCGCGAGGGTTAACACAGTGCCGCCAACCTCTTGCGCTGGTTCACCTTTCTCCCGCCCCCAGACATAGGCGGCGAGTTGCCTCGCTTCTGCCTCAGTGCATCCTAGTGACTGTGCGAGCTCTAGGGCCTCCTCTAAGAAGCGGTGTACCCGTTCGGGCTTGTGGCCTGCGATCTCGCTCCCAAATGCTTCATTGACCCAGTCGGCGGCGCGAAGTTGATACGAAACACTCACCTCAACCCCGCCCAACCGTTCGACAACCCAACCACGACGATCCCCAACGCGATAACCAGGCCGATCCACAGACCGCGCCGAGCCTCAGGACTCCAGCGACTACCACCGACGAGACCGGCTACTAGGTTCTGCATACCTGCCCGGTACTCTTGCCCCTGCGCCCGCAAGTCGTCGCGTTCCGCTCTCCACTCGTTGATAACCTCAGGCACCGCAACTGCCCGCCGCTCTTGCTCCAGCCTCTCAGCCCGCGTCTTTAGTTCCGCGTGTCTTGCTTCGCCACAGTCGCCCACAGGTTGCCCGTAGGCATTTACACCCCGAAAGGTCATCCCGGGTTGCACGACGCTTCCAGCCGCCTTAATGCGGGCGTTTTGGGCCTTGGTCATCGCTTCGCTAAGTTTCTTTCGTTCGCTCATTTCTTTTTCCTTGTCTTTGGTAGCTTGGGCCGTAGCCCGGTCTCGCGAATCTCAATACCATAGATCGCTTTCATCAGTTTCTTTTTGAGTTTGTAAACATCGGTCAGGACGCCTTTCACGTCCTCCACAACAGCCACCCCGCCAGCGACCTCCTCAAAGTAAACGAAGTCGGCAACATAAGTACAGATCAGCACGCCTCTCACCTCAAGCGCATACCTTGGCTGAGTCCGCAAAGCACATATTGCGCCCGCCTTTTCAAGCGCCTTGAGCTCGTGGTACCTATTCTCCTCTGCCTGAGAGGCAAATCGGATGCCGTCCACCTTGGGGCGATTCAGTAACACGCCATACTTGCTTCGCTTCGGCTTCGCGTCCTTGATCTCGGCCAAGACTTCTTTAGGGGTCACCGCGCTCGCACCTCTTCCTTAATCTCTTCAGCCCGAACCCGTAGCCACTCCCTGCGCTTGTCATTGTCAAACGCTCGCGAGCCCTCATCCCTGTGACGATATTCCCACGGGAACAGCCGCCGCAATTCTTCATAGACCGCGCCAAGCCGAGTGTTTTGAATCGAATCCCCCTGATTGGAGTTTGGGAACTCTTCATCAAACTCATGCCATGGGAACGCTTGCTTTTCCGCGTCGTTCGCCACCGTCGCTAGATGGTCGTTAAGTTCTCGCTTCGCCATCGCCTGGGCGAACACATGTAGGGAATGATAGCTCTTGCCGCCCGCGAACCACCGAGTAACGCGCCTGGGCTCAACTGTTGGCACCTTCAACTTTGGTATCACCACGGCACCCGCCTATTGCCAGTCCCTTTTTTTCGAGGCTTATCGACAAAGACCAATTCCGATCCGCAGGACATGCAACGACACGGGTGGAGTGACCCCATCCACACAACCCCATTCTTGTTTTCGAGGAGGTAGGCCACGTCCCCACCAAGGGCGTCCCCGTCAACTCTTTGCGGGTCGCATGATGGGCATGTAACGAAATGCGTCATTCAATCCTCACCGCTTCACCCGCAGCAAATCCCGCACCACCGCCCACACGAGACCACCCGCCATAGCGCCTAGGAGGAGAAGGGCGAACACTTGGCCGGTCACGGGTTCATCCTCTTCCAAAGCTCGCCCAATACGACGGCATCGGCCAACGCGCCGTGTGTCTCAGATTCCCGGGCCAGCCCGTACACCCTCAGCGCGTCGTCAAGGCTCGAAGTCAACGCGCCCGGGTTGAGGCACCGGAACATTCGCCGCGCACAGTGCCACGGCCCCGAGAACACTTCTGGCGCGACCACGAACGCGTTAGCATTCCGGTTCCACTCACCGCAAAGGAACAGCAAGTCACTCCACATGGCCTGATCGAACGTAGCATTGTAGGAAACCAGCGGCAACCCCTGTGCATTGTTGGCCGTGATGAAGTCCCGAACTCCTCGGAGTACCGCCTGTTCAGGTTGCCCATTCTTGAGCATCGCAACCGTGGTGCCGGATACTTCCAGCGCCCGAAGTTCGTACACCCTTCGGTTTGCCGCCTTTCGTTCTTGGCCATCCATGCGAGCGAATCGCCACTCTTGACCCCCGCCCAAGAACGGGTCAGGGCTTTCAATGTCGTCCACAATCTGAATTCCAAGGCTAACCAGAGCGTGTTTGCCGGGTTCGGTGCCGCCGCTCTCGGTATCAATTGAGATGAACCTCATTGGACACTACTCCAGTTCTTGCCTTCTTTGATCTTTGCGACGACCATCCACGACACGCCGAACCGTGCCCCGATTTCCTTTTGTGTGCAGTTCGTAGTTCTAAGTAGCTGCTTAATCTCTCTTGCTTGGTCGTTTGTCAGCTTGGCCCTTGGGTGTTTTTCCCCGTGTGTATTTGCGTTGCGCCCCTTTTTGGCCCGATCTCGATTGTTATCCGCCCACGTCCCTATGAACAGATGGTCGATATTGATGCACCCTGGATTGTCGCAGGAATGGCAAATGCATTTACCCTCCGGTATTTCTCCATGGTGCAATTGGTAAACATAGCGATGGACTAGCGTTGGGCGACCGCTCGCGTAGGTAACCCCGTAGCTACTCCCCGCGCCCTTAATCCACCCTTGCCACACACGGCACTCCCCCTCTGCCCGCGTTTTCTCCAGCAGTTGCGCGTAGGTCTTACTCATACCCCTAACTCGCCTTGCTCATCATCAACCGTTGGCCCCGTGTAAACGTCGTTAGGAACGAATGGCGCGTCGTCTTCGATGGGGAACGGGTCATAAAATTCCTCTACCCCCTCCGTCCTCTCGTGCAGCTTTTGGGTTAGCCGCTGAACCGACGTGCTTTCCTGAAGTTCACCCGACTCCCGCGCCTCTGCTTCGATCTCAAAACGTTCGCCGTGCTCGTAAACAATCAGGCCATTAAACGCCTCTGGGGTGTATTGGCGAGCCCCGTTGCTCATCGCCCTGGCAAAGAGCATGGTGCGTGGGAACTTGCCCATGTTCTGAGTGCTCGCCCGCTTCGCGTCTTCGGCATCCCACTTGCTCAGGCCCATATCCGAGCCGTCCCGGTCGATGAACATAAGTTCGCAGAGAATGTCTGTTTGGGTGACCACCCGGTAGTTATAACCAGCACGACGGACGCCCGCCCCGATGGTCGAGTAGTGAGTCATGATCTTGCCCTGGACGATATGAAACCCGTTCAGGCTTGCCATTGGAGGCATCCCCATTTCTGCCCCTGCGATAATCATCGCGACTGCTTGAGCCGCGTTCTTGATGTTCGGGAATAGCCCCGACTCGTGCAGCGCCTTTGCAAGCGTCACGACTTCGGCCACGTTCTGGGGAATGATCGCGCCTACCTTCGCCTCTTGGTACATCTGGCGACCGTTCTGCTTAGTGATCTCGGGTAGCTGGTTCTCTTGAATCTGTTTTGCTAGGCTCATGCGTTATCCTTGTTGGTGAAAGGTGGTTTGAACACGGCGACGCCTTTCACGTTCGTCCGCCATGTGAAGTCACCAACCGACGACTCAAGAACGCTCGCGCCCTGATCGGCCATGTACTTCTTAATCTGGTTCTTGCTTGCTTCCATGATCTCGGTAGCCGCTTTGGCCGCTTCGATCTCAGCCCGAAGACCAACGCAAACCGCGTCGATCTCGGCATCGGTATTCGTTTTCTGCCCGTTCTCGTAGGTCTCGCGTTGAGCTCCGACCCACACCCGGTCTGAATCATGGCCGCTCATCGGAGGTTCGACACCTTGAACGATATGCCGATTCCACCAAGCCAGAGCGAAGTTGTAAACCCGCTTCGCCTCTGCCTTATCGAAGATATGAGCCACGCCTGAGAGCGAAGGATCGAGGCTGTAAATGTAGGGCTTGCACTCGCGATCATCCAGGAGAGCGTAAAGGACAACGACCTTCTTTCTGGTGATCGTGAGTTGCCAAAGAACCTGCATCAGATAGTGCTCTGGGATCTGGTCTGAGCCATCCTGCCCGAAGTTCCTAGCCGCCCAGTGCCCTACCCGCTTGCACTCCAGAAGTGCCGGATGCCCTTGCCACTCAAATTCCCGGTCTGGGTTGCAGCCAAGGAACGGATGCGCTTCCGATCTGTAGGTTCTGGACTCGCGAACCTCTACCCCGAACTCCCTTTCGTACTCGCTCGCAATGAACGGTTCCATGAATAGGCCCGCCCGCATTGGGATATTCGATTTGTCTTCGGTTCGGCCCTGGAAGAACAACCAGGCATCATGCTCGCTTACGTAAGGGTTGCACCCGAGGATGGCCCCGATATGGGTTGCGCCGATGTACTCACGGTGTTCCTCTAACCAGGTTTTAGGAGTGGCGACGGCGCTCATACCGTCTCCTCCCTGGTTCGCGTTTTGACCACCACGTCGAGAGTCGCATCAAACTTCAGGTTCAGGTCTGTATTCGACCAATCACCACCCCCGGGAACCCGGACGGTGATCTCTGCGCCATCAGGTAGCCCAAGGGCTTCGATTAAGTCGTCCGCGCTGTACTTGGTGGTCGTCGTCGTTTCGGTCGTGACAATCCTTTTGACAGACGGTTCGGCCCTCATACCGTCCACCGCTTCCCCGCGTTGTACTGTTCCAACCTCTGCGCCTCTGGAGAGACACCGCCACCTGAGCAGTCAGGCTCGATGGAGTCGGGTGAAGGCATGGCGGAAATGTCGTCTTCGCTTTCGATCGGCACCTTGCACCGCTTGCAAAGCTCTTGCCAGTCATAGTCACATATATCGCTCCCCAAGTCATTCCAAACAACCCGCGCTTCCTCTCGCGAGTACATCAGGTCATCAACCAAGTCGAGCACTTCAGGGCCGCCCGGTCGCTCAACACGGATGAAGAACTCGCCGCCCTGAGCCATCAGACACGCCTCCGAGCTTCTTCGATGTCGTCCTCAATGGGAGCGCCGGACTTGCGACTACCCCTCCAGCACTGGAATAGGTTTTCGAGTACCGCTGCATATTCCTTTGCAAACTCTGCCCGCAGCCGCACGTCGTCGCTCTCAAGAGTCACCGTCCGCCGCAGGTTTTCCTGCACCACATGAGCCTTTGCCGTGTTGATAGCAGAAGCGATAGCCATTGCGTCGTCTTCGGTCAGGCCGTCGCCAAGGGTGAGTTCGTAGCCGCTGTCGGTCAATCGAACCCGCCATCCCTTAACCATTGCCGAGCAGCACACCTCAGCGCCACGGCACCAGGGGAGGAATTGGCTCACGACTTCACCACCAGTTCGCAGTCAACGGGACGGACGTTTGTTTCCAAAGGAACCCACCCGGGCGTGCCGTCTGTAACGGCGACATTGTTCCAGGGCTTATCCTCTCCTATCTTCATCCAAAGACATTCTCCGTCCGTGAACCGGAAAATGTCTCCTGGTGACAACTTGCCAAATCTCACCGTTGGAGGTTCATAAAACACCTTCACCGCCCTACCTCCAGCATCACCCGCTTGACCTTCAATCCTGCCCGCCTTTTGTCGCTCGCCTTTCGTCGCCTGTGTTGTTGCTTCATTTCGCTTTTCTCGTGCCCGGTTGTTGGGCTTGATAGTATTTTCGCACATACTCCACTCAAAAGCAATACCAATCGGGTACTTTTTCACAAATAGTATTGCGTCTGTACCGATGCCGTGGTAGGATAAGATTAATGAGGAATACACAAACTCGAAAACCAGGGCCGAAGGGCCTCACCCCAGAACAGGACGCAAAGATTCACGCCGCCATGACCACGCCCGGGAGCTTGGTCTCAGACGTCCAGCTGCAAACAGAGTTCGGGGTATCCAAGACGGCCCTCTACCGCTCTCGCGACCGTCACGCCGCTAGGCTTCGTCAAGCGCTGGAAGATCAGGCGCAGGAGGGGGGAAGGTGAAATACACAGTCCGAAACTGTTGGACAAGCGCTGTCGTTTTCGAGGGTGAATACCCATCTATGAGGGATTGCGTTCATGCCGCGATAGCGACCGGGGCAGACC
>JASLID010000097.1 GCA_030153045.1 Flavobacterium sp. | reverse complement strand
GAGGGACTCGAACCCACGACCTGCTGATTACAAATCAGCTGCTCTAGCCAGCTGAGCTACACCGGCGACTCAATAAAAAAAGTCCGCTATTTCTAACGGACTGCAAATGTATGTATTTTATTTATTAATCAAAACTTTTTTCTGAAAAATTTATTTATGCGTGTGCTCTAATTTTTTCTTTGCGTTTTACTAGCAATCGTTCTAATGCCTCTGAAGCCAATTCTACTCCTTCTTCAAAAGTTTTACATTGCTTTTTTACCACAAACTCATCTCCTGGCACTATAATTTTTGCTTCTACAAATTTATTTTCTTTATCACTCGTTTTTTCCACTTTTAAGAAAACATCCGTTGAGACAATTTTATCAAAATATTTTTCTAATTTATTTACTCTTACTTCTATAAAATCGACTAATTTTTTGTCAACATTAAAGTTAACTGCATGAACATTTACCTTCATAATTTTAAAATTTTAGTTAAACAATTTAAAGAATCACTTTTGGTTTCTAGGATGTGCATTTTCATATACGTTTTTAAGCTCTGCCAAACTTGAATGTGTGTATACTTGTGTCGATGCAAGACTTGAATGACCTAATAACTCTTTGATAGAATTTAAATCAGCTCCATTATTAAGCATATGAGTCGCAAATGTGTGACGAAGCATGTGCGGACTCTTTTTTACTTTCTCAGAAACATTACTAAAGTAATCATTTATTAATCGATACACAAACGTTTCATTGAGTTTATTTCCATTTGACAACAAAAATAAATAACCGTCATCAACAATAACACTAAGCTCTTTTCTTTCAGCTAAATACAATTTCAACTGCTCGATTATAATAGGCAATAACGGTATAATTCGCTCTTTATTTCTTTTTCCAATTACTTTTATAGTTGCATTACTCATGTCGACATTATTCATTTGCAAACTTATAAGCTCTGACCGCCTTACTCCTGTGGTATAAAACAAATCGATAATCAACTTATCTCGCAATCCGTCAAATCCATCTTTATATTGTATTTGATGTAGCACTTCATTCAGTTCATCTTCAGAAAATGGAATTTGAATTTTTTTAGGTGTTTTTAAAGCTTTGTGTTTTGTAAGCGGATTGACTTCTATTTGTTTTGTTTTTAATAAAAACTTATAAAATGCTTTTAACGAAGCAATTTTTCGATTAATGGTAATTGTACTCATTTCAGCATCAACCATATTCACAATCCAACTCCGTATCAAGGTATACGAAACTTCTTCCAACGGAGTGCTATCGAAATCATCTTCGAGAAATTTTTGAAAAAAACCCAAATCCTTTCCATACGCCAAAGCAGTATGCAATGAATAGTTTTTTTCTTTCAGTAAATAATCTTGGAATTTTTGCTGGTTATCGTGCATAAAAAAATCGTTAGCATAAAAGTACGAAACTTCTATAACTAACGATTTATATTTTTCAGAAAATTAACTACTAACTTTCTAAGCTATCTCTTAATCCTTGGATGTAAGCCGCTTTTTGAACTTGAGCTCTTCTTGTTACAGATGGCTTAATAAAAGCTTGACGACTTCTTAGTTGTCTTACAACTCCAGTTTTATCGAATTTACGTTTGTAACGCTTAAGCGCTCTGTCGATATTCTCTCCGTCTTTAATTGGTATAATTAACATAATCTAGACACCTCCTCTCATTTACGGGTGCAAACTTATAAAATAATTATCAATTATGAGTTATGAATTATGAATTATTTTATAAGTTTTAAAAACAATCATTAAAAAACAATGAAAGACAATCTAATTCATTAATTTTATATACGTTAACTTTAAAATATATGCCATGGGAAGTCATATTGTCAAAGTGCTACAATCTTTTTATATTACCCACGATGTAAAATGTTTTATGGTTGAAAAGCCCGAAAATTATGATTTTATTCCAGGACAAGCTACTGATATTTCTATCAATATTCCTGGTTGGGAAGATAAATTAAGACCGTTTACTTTTACCAATTTAAGAGAACAAAAATATTTAGAATTTATGATCAAGATTTATCGTGATCATGATGGCGTCACTGAAAAATTAGGCGGTATTAATGCCGGCGCTGAATTGATTCTCCACGATGTTTTTGGAGCGATTCAGTTTAAAGGCCAAGGTACTTTCATAGCTGCAGGAGCGGGAATAACACCTTTTATTTCGATTTTTAGAGATTTGTACAAGCAAAACAAACTGTACGGCAACAAGCTTATTTACACCAATAAAACTTCGGAAGATGTCATCATGGACGCTGAACTGCACAGAATGCTAAAAAATGATTACACCAAAGTATTTACACGAGAAACCGTCATTGGATTTTTGGAAAGAAGAATCGACCGAAATTTCCTAATTGAGCACATTTCAAATTTCGGTCAGCATTTTTATGTTTGCGGCCCTTCTAAATTTGTTGAAAACATCACAAGCCATTTATTGGAATTAGGTGTTACTTCAGACTCATTAGTAGTTGAAGAATAGAAAAAGCCAAGAACATATTAATTCTTGGCTTTTATATGTGGTAAACACTTCGACTTCACTCAGTCAGATAAAATTATTATTTTACAGCTGGCTTATAATCTTGTTTATCAATTATCATTTTTGATAATATTTCTTTAAGAATTTCTGAAGTTCCTCCTCCAATTGGTCCTAAACGACTATCTCTTAACAAACGAGCTAATGGATATTCTTCCATATAACCGTAACCTCCTAGCATTTGCAAACAATCGTAAATAGCTAAATCAGCCACTTTTGTAGATTTCAATTTTGCCATTGTTGCTTCCTTAACTACATATTCGCCTTTGTCTAATCTGGCAGCAGCAGCATAATTAAATAATTTACAATGTTCTACTTCGGTAGCATGTTCTACCATGGTATGTCTTAAAGCTTGAAACTTATTTATTGTAGTTCCAAATGCTTCACGTTGCGACATATAGTCGATGGTATATTCAATAGCATACTCCGTTCTTGCGTGCGCATTGATAGCCATAATTAATCTTTCGAAAGCAAAATGCTGCATGATATAAGGAAAACCTTTTCCTTCTTCACCCATTAAATTTTCCTCAGGAATCTCTACGTTATCAAAAGCAATCTCAGCAGTATCGGAAGCTCTCCATCCTAATTTATCTAATTTTGTAGCAGATATACCTTTTAGATTTGTATCTACCAAAAACATACTGATTCCTTTATTTCCTAATTCTGGACTCGTTTTTGCTGCCACTACATAATAATCCGCATAAATACCGTTTGTTATAAATGTTTTAGAACCATTGATAACATATTTGTCCCCTTTCTTTACAGCAGTTGTTCGCATACCAGCGACGTCGCTACCTCCAAAAGGCTCCGTAATACATAATGCCCCTATTTTATCACCCAAAATACTTGGCGCTAAATAATCTTGTTTAATTCGTTCGCTACCTTCTGCATTTAAATGTGTCATTGCTAAATACGCATGAGCCCACATAGCAGCGGCAAAACCAGAAGATTTTATTTTTTGAAGCTCTTCTAAAAATACAACTGTGTAAAACAAATCCAAGTTCAAACCACCATAAGCTTCAGGATATTTTAATCCGAAAAAACCCATTTCTCCGAATTTCTTCCAAATAAAACGTTCTATTGTACCTGTTTTTTCCCATTTTTCAATGTGAGGTACAACTTCTTTTTGTAAAAAATCCTGCAAACTCTTTCTAAATAATTGGTGCTCTTCTGTGAAATATATTGAATTCATAAACAAAGGCTGTTTTATATTATCGTTATTTTTGTGTTATTTTAATCAAAGTCCAAATATAAAGCAATTATTTTTATTTTTTCAACAGGAAAGCTCTTAATTTTTATTAAATCCTCAGCCGATTTAATCCCTCCATTCATACTTCTAAAAGTTACAATTTCCCTAGCCAAAGCGTATTTAAAATATGGAAACTTAGACATTTCTTTAGTTGAAATGTTATTAATGTCGATTTTTTTTACTGAAGGTAATGCGCCTACTTTAAAGTATTTATTCAATTCCGCAATGACTTCTGGAGACAAACCCCAAACATCTTCCATTTGACTCATGCTCACAAAGCCACCGAGTAACTCTTTTTGCTTTAAAATTCTTTCGGAAATACCATCTCCAATACCATATATCTTGATCAGGTCTTCTTTGGTTGCTTGGTTGATATCAAGTACGGTTATTTTCTCTTTTTTAGTAAAATCCTTAAAATTAGATTTTTCATATGCCACATACTGTTTTTTATTTTTAACCCAATCTGGGAATTTAAAATAAGGAGCAATAACAATTAATAAAGAATCTGATATTTTAGTGACTTTTTGAAACTCTTCAGCAGAATTGACATATTTATTGGTCTTTCTAAAAGCAAGCAATCTGTCGATTTCTTCCACTTTCATTCCGAGTTTGTATCCTTTAAAATCAGTTATGAAATTTGGATTGAAAGGATACATTTTATAGCTATTATCGCTTGCAATCGCTTTCATCGAATCTATTTCGGTTTGCATTGAAAGCCATTGTTGCTCTTCTTTTGAAGTGCTTTCCTGAAAAGAAAAATCAACAAAAAAATAAAGCAATTGCAAAACAATAATCAATACAACTAAAACGGATAAACCAATTCGCTGGTCTTTATTAAAACTGAAATACTCTTTAAAATCCATAGGTCTTTATAAATCGAAAACCGAAGTTCTTTTGGCTCGGACCAAATCTTTTAATTTTATTAAAAACCCCAATGTTAAATAAACGCCAAACCACAAACCTGCCGTTACAAATGAAATATAAATAAAAAACAAACGAACACTATTTGCCCTCATCCCTAACCTTTCAGCTAGGCGAGAAGCAATGTGAAAACCCTGTTTTTCAAATAAATATTTAAGTTTTATAACGAATGACATGTGTGAATTTTATTATTTGTATGGTAAAACTACGAAAATCTAATTACTTTTTAACAGCTCCAATCCAACGGAGCATTCTAGGCATTTGCTTTTATTACAATATTCATTTTTCAGTTGCAGTAACGATTGTGTTTCGAAAGCATTCTTTGAAGTTATTCCAATAGACTTAAACTTATCGATAATGGCATTTTTTTCGGCTGATATTTGTTCCACTAAAAAAACAGTATCCTCAGCTAATTCTTTTCCTTGAAATTTGTTGAATGCAAATTGGAACGGGACAATCGTATTGATGATTAATAAATCGATAAACGATTTTGTAAGCGCTTTGGTTTTTTTTGGACTTTCTTTATCAAACTGGTAGTGTCTTTGCCAATACTTGCTAACGGAAACTAAGAATATATCATACAACTCCTTCGAGTATTTTACTTGAACAACTTTCGAAAAAAGATTTTGATGAAGATGATACAGATCGGCCAGTTGCGACAATCGAATGGTAGGAAAATTATCCGGACGGAGTTTAAAGAACTGAACAGATTCAACGTGGACAGATTCCAGTTGATACTTGTTTTGCATATACTGCCAACGAAATTTCAAGTCCTTATAATAATTATCTTCTTTATCAGAATCTAACAACCCCGCCCTTCCAAACAAAATAGCTTCCAAATTTTCTGCTTCAAAAGCTTCTTTTCTAATAATTGAGAAAGGAATGGATTGTGCTATTTGAAAAAAAGACTCTCCATTTGTATTTAAACCAAAATTTTTAGCCAAAAAACAAAAGAAAGCAGCTTCCCAATTATTTTGAGTCTCTAAAAGCACTTTTTCAATTAGCATCGATTTTCGCTCTAAGCGTTCAAAAAATAAACGTTCCTGCCAATTTTTAAACACAAATTGCGGTGTGTTACTGATTTCATTTTCACAGTAAATCCAAGATTTAGTAGCTTTTAACTTCTGATATTGAAGAACAAAATCAGGCGAAACATAATTTTTAAGTTCTAAAACAGGAATTTCAGAATTGTCTTTTCTGAAAATTACTACATCATGCTCCCAAACTACGTGAAGAATTACATTGTCATAATTTACATCTTGTTCGTGGTTGTGTACATACCAATCGGAAGATTTGAGATGAATTTCTATGTTGCCTGCCCATTTTTGATTATCGATCTCAATTTGTGCATTAAAAAAGTCTGGCCCAGCCTGTTGAAGATAATTACCCACTTTTATAATGGAAAGACTTTCCTTATTTGTGGTTTGAAGATTAGAAAAATCAAACTTCTTATAAAGCCAAACATGGTGTAAAAAATCTTCTTTCATGGCACATAAATAAAAAGTAAATATAAAAAAATTCCTACAAAAATATTGTAGGAATTTTAAATTTTTATTTAGAGTGAAATTTAGATCAACCCAATTTAGATTGACCCAATCATGTCATACTTTGTAATAATGTGATGTTTGCCATTTCCTAAATCAATAAGAACCGCTTGATTTTCTTTTGTAAATAGTTTAGAAACCTCTTCGATAGCAGTTCCTACTGGAACAACTGGATAAGGTTTACCCATTACTTCACGAATAGGTTTTTCGGCTACATTTTTATCTTCAACATAAGCTCTGAACAAATCTGACTCGTCTACAGAACCAACAAAACCAGTAATATCAATTACAGGAATCTGAGAAATTTTATGCTTACGCATTCTTTCGATAGCATGTGAAACCAATTCCTCAGTACGAACAATCACTAAAGGTTTGTCGATATGATCTTTGATAACATCTTCAGCTTTTGTAATTTCTTCGTCAAGGAATCCGCGTTCACGCATCCAATCATCATTGAACATTTTACCTACATAACGACTTCCTGAGTCATGGAATAAAACCACAACCACATCTTCTGGTTTGAAGTGTTCTTTTAATTGTATTAATCCTTTGATGGCAGAACCAGCAGAGTTTCCAACAAAAATACCTTCTTCTAAAGCAATTTTACGGGTATAAACGGCAGCATCTTTATCAGTTACTTTAGTAAAACCGTCAATTAAGCTAAAATCGACATTTTTAGGAAGAATGTCTTCTCCAATTCCTTCGGTGATATACGAATAGATTTCATTTTCATCGAAAATTCCAGTTTCGTGGTATTTTTTGAAGACAGAACCATAAGTATCAATTCCCCAAATTTTGATATTTGGATTTTTTTCTTTTAAATATTTGGCTACGCCAGAAATAGTTCCTCCTGTTCCTACTCCAACCACAAAATGCGTGATTTTACCTTCTGTTTGTTCCCAAATTTCAGGACCTGTTTGTTCGTAATGTGCAATGGAATTACTAGGGTTGTCGTATTGATTAACGTACCAAGAATTTGGAATTTCTTCTCCCAATCTTTTTGATACAGAATAGTACGAACGAGGATCAGTAGGCTCAACATCGGTAGGACAAACGATTACTTTAGCACCAACGGCACGAAGGATGTCACATTTTTCTTTAGATTGTTTATCAGAGATCACGCAAATTAGCTTGTATCCTTTTACAATGGCAACCAAAGCCAATCCCATTCCTGTATTTCCTGAAGTTCCTTCAATGATGGTTCCTCCTGGCTTAAGACGTCCGTCAGCTTCAGCGTCTTCAATCATTTTTACGGCCATACGGTCTTTTACCGAATTTCCAGGATTGAACGTTTCTACTTTGGCTAAAACCAAAGCTTCAACCTCGGCAGTTACTTTATTTAACTTAACTAACGGTGTGTTTCCAATAGTTTCTAATATATTTTTTGCGTATTTCATTTTTTGTTAATTATTCTGCAAAGATACATATTAGAATTTTAATTGTGAAATGAATGTAGGTTTGCGTGAGATTTGAAATTAAAAGGAGGACAGCCTGTGGTTGTCAGGTATTCTTGTTTTAGCGTGAGGGATTGAGGCGATATCCTTTTGTGAAATGTAATGAAACAAAAGATAAAGCTGAAAGCCCGACCCTTGTGGTCACGCCCAAATATTATTGGAAGAAATTCCAAACGAGACCAAAACGTACAATAAAATCTTTATACGGATAATTTGGCGCTGAATAATGGTTATTTCCTGAAAAACTTGAATTAAAATGCTCTGCCTTAAGGAAAATTCTAGCTTGTTGCACACGAGCATTCACAAAGAAATCGATTAGAGGATAGCCCCCAATTTTTTGATTGTTTTGAACGTAAAATTCGCTTATTAAAGGATTGTAGGCGTTTGCATTGTATTTTGAAAAATATTGAAATGTAACTCCTGTTTGCAAAAGCATCGCTTTTTTGAACAACTGATCAGTAAAATACAAACTGTTTCGGGTAACGATTTGTGGCACATTCAAAACATTTTCGTTTTGAGCTACTTGCTGGTACAAAACGGTGTTATCTAATGACCACTTCCAGAACTTAATTTCTTTTGAGGCTTTAATAGAGAGGTAATTGATGGTCCCCTCATATTGCTTAGGAGTTACCAAAATTTGCTCGTTAGCCGCGTCATTATTACTAAAATACAGGTAATCATTTAAAGTAGAAATTTGTGCTTCAGCATTTAACCATTGCGTGTTGGCAATAATTTTAAGGGTGTTTATTTTTTCATTCTTAAAACTGTTAAACCAGTTGTAGTTGATAAAATCACTTTGATACAAAGTGTAATTCATATCCGGCACTTTACTGATGTTTAAATACTGAAATGAAAAATTATTTTTTTCACTCCAATTGTATTTTGCCGAAATATCTAATGTTGAAAATGTTTGTTTTGAAATGCCTTTTGAAAACAAGGCATAGCCAAATATTTTATTTTTATTATAAAAGTACTTCCCTCCAACAGCATTTAGTTTGTTGTTGTTTGAGTTGGGAACTATAATTTGATTGTTAGAAATTATGTATCGATTGTAAAAATAATTATACTGAAAGTCTTCAACAAAAAAGTTGAATTTTCCGATTAGAGAGTTTGAAAATGTAGCTCCTAATTTGTTGTACATTGTATTATTCTTGGTCAAATCGACATAATTTGAGGTCAGGTAACTATCGCCAAATCGATCTGTTTCTGTGTTTTTTTTAAATTCGTAAAATTTAGTTTCATAACTAAATTGATGCTCTAGATATACATTATTCGAATTTTCATTTTTGTTGATTCTGAAAGCATGATCAATAAAATATCGCTTCCCTTTAAACATGGTATTGGCATCATCCAAATACACTTCTAACCGGGCACGGTCCTTAAATTGAGAGTCTCCAGAGGTGAAATTTTCATTATCAATAATTCCTCCATTTTCATTATTGAAAATATCTTGTGAGGCATAATGAAAATTCGCGCTATATCTTTTGTTTGAAGTTATATAGCTCGTAGTGAATTTGAAATTTCCTGTACTTGCTAAATCATTGACATATTTACCTAAAGAACGTAATCCTTTATACGCTATTGAAAGATTGAGGTTTCTGGATGTATTAACAGTAATAAAGGCATCTACATTTTGACCTTGTTTTAAGACCGTTTTAAAATATAATTCGGTAAGTGGTGTAGCAACTGAATAATAATTTATCTCGTTGGCTTTGCTGTAATTGAATTGTTTGGCTTTAAAACCAAACTCAGGATAAGCGGTTGGTTTATGAAAACCGAAATGCAAAGTATTATAAGTGTGTCCATCATTGTTAAATGCCAGCAAACCAAAATTATCTTTTCTTAGATAATTGAATTTATACTCACTTTTTATAGATAAAGAGGTATCCACATAAACTGTATCTTTCTCGAGAGAATAAATTTTATACCAATTATGTGGTGCTTTTGGATTTTGCTTAGGAATTTCACGCAATGATTTTTTTACAGAGTCATTCTTCACATCGTCTACTTGCGAAAAGCTGCAAAGAGAGAAGAAGGATAGTAAAAATGTAATTAGATACTTCATAGAATAAAAATCAAATGCAAAAATACACATTTGAAACTATTATATGCAATGTATAAATAAAAAAGGCTACCATACGGTAGCCTTTTAATATATTCAAATAAATATTATTTATTTATTTTCTTAATGTTGCTTTTGCAGCTTGGATAGCAGCTTTAACTTTGGTCAAGTTAGAGTTTTTACCTGCAGCAATAACGTTATCCACGCTATCTAAGATAGTGTAATTTCCGTCAGTAACTTGTACAGCAATTACGAAATCAAAACCAGATGCCATTGCAGATGTTGCTCTGAAAGCTGACTCTTGAACATAAGTAGCTGGAGCAATACCACCACACTTGCTATATCCAACAGTAACTGGAATTTCAAAAGTAGGAATATTTAAACCTGGAATTCCAACTGCATCATAAATATCATAAAATATATAATACTTACCGTTAGGAACTCTTGCAGTATCCAAAGTAAGGTGCTCTGGACAAGCAACAGTAGCAGCTTCATAGAAATATCCAGCTGCATTACCTGGGCCTATATTTGATGGATGTGTAGCCAAGTTAAAACTTTCATCAAACAAATAAAAATCCATATCGTATTCAATTCCACAAGTTGATAAATCATCAACAGGGAAATCAACATCAAAATCAAAAGTTAACTCTAAACCAGATACTGTATCATTAAAGTTATTGATTGTGAAAGACATAGTTTTTTCAGTAATAGCAGCATTTGAAGTAGCAATATCACTAATTTGAATTGTAAAATCTTCCATACCTTCAACTTCACAGTCATTTAAAATCTTTACTGTTCCAGAAGCTGTAGTAGCATAAGCAGGAATTACAATTTCAGAAGGAATCTCAAAATCTTCTCCTGCAACTGCAGTACCAGAAATTTGAGCTACTCTTAAATGAACATCAACAACTTGTGGTTTATCAATTGTTACTGTATAAGTAAACGATTGTTCATCAGCTTCATCAACATTCTGTACTCCTGCAAAAGGCACATCAATTACGCCTTTTACATCTGATGTAGCCATTATTGTTGACTTACCAGTTCCATCTTCATCATCACAACCTACAAAAACTGCAGATAAGCTCAAAAGAGATAATAAAGTTATTTTTTTAAATTTATTCATAATAATAATTTATTAATTAATCTACAATTTTTTCTAATACTTGGTAAACCTCTCTTGAAGCACCAGGCGCATTAAGATACCCAACTGACATAGTCAATTTATCTTTACCTGTAACATCATCTCTAGTCACAAAGTTTGAAGAACCACAGTGAACATTAGTCATTTCTCCTGGATAAGTATTACAAGTAATCATTACAATACCATTAGCTACTTGAGGAGAACCGTCAGGTCTAGTTGCAGGATAGTCAATTACATCATTTGCATCAATAGTAAAATACCATTCGTTATTTGGAAAAGGTCCAAACCAGTTATTAACCTTATATGTAGTTGCATCAACAGATTCAATTACTACTGTTGTACCAATATATGGACCAGCAACATCAGGTCTAGGAACACCAATTCTGTAATATTCAGCTTCAATAACTTTATAGTTACCAGCAAAACGAGTACCTACAGATACTTTAGTTACTCCAGAATTAAAATGAACTTCACCACTAGAAGTATTCGCAGCATAACGAAGAGTCCATGAATCACCTACATTTAATGCACCATCACTAGCTGGAAGTGGATTACCACCAACTGTAAGTCCAGCGATTAATTCAGTGTAAGTAAAATCAAAACTGTAAGAAGCATGTGAATTTGCTGGAATTGTAACAGATGTCAAAAGTATTTCATTAGAAACTTCGTCATCACCTGTCGCAATAGTTCCTTTAGTATCAGTGAATGATTTATAAATATCCACTTTTGAAGTACTAACTGGTGCTTGGTCTACTGTAAAACCAGCGCTATATGGAGTTGCAAGACCATTACCTACCACATATCCTACAAGTTCAGTATCAACTTTAACTATTCCACCAGTGTTTTCACTTCCAGTAAGTGAATCACTGTCTTCTTCACATGCTACAAAACCTGCAACAAAAAGAAAAGCTATTGATAATAATTTTATTTTTTTCATAATTCGTAAATAATTAAATTAATTAAGGTTGAAACCATAATTTAGAAGTTAACACATCTCCATTGTCCAAAGTTGCACTTGCAGATTGATAGTTAGCTCTATTTAAAGAAACTTCATTAGATGGGAAGTAAAATCTAGTTGGAATACTAGTTTCAGCTGCTTGTACTACAGGTGATAAAACCGGGAAACCAGTTCTTCTCCATTCTGTCCAAGCCTCTAAACCTTGACCGTATAATGCAATCCACATTTGCTCAGCAATTTTTTGTCTACCATCAACAAGTGTAGAAAAATCGATACTAGGCTGTGCGATATATGTAGCTGCATCAGTCGCAGAAACTCCGTTTTCAACATTATTAGCAGTAATACCACTAAAATAATAGTCTCTAGCAGCAGTTACACCTCCAGCAATATAGCCTTCGTTAGCAGCTTCTGCAAGGAAAAGTTGTTGTTGAGCAAATGATAGGATAACTCCAGGTAAAGTAGGAGCTAAATATCTTGTTCCAGGAGATGAAAACCCATTGTAATTGTTTGAATTCTCTTCACCAGGGATATTACCTACATAATTACCTGCATTATTTTTTTGAGCATAAACTGGTAGTCTAGGATCATTTAATGTATTCAATTTATCAACTAACACTGAACTCACTTTATATTCTGCTCTAGTTCCAAATACAATTGTCTCATAAATTGGGTTAGCGTCTGGTTGAGATCCAAGATACATTAATTGAGCTGAATCAGCATTAGAAGCCATTAAGTTACCTGAATTAACTAAAGCTTGAACTTCAGCGCTTACATTTCTCTTTTTAGAAATTCTCATTAATGCTTTTAATTTTAAAGCACCTGCAAATTTCTTCCATTTAGCCATATTACCACCATATACAAGATCAGAAGTAGCCGGAACTGCACCTGAACCATTTGCCAATATAGCATCTGCTTGGTTTAACAATGCTAAAATACCATCGTATACTGCTTCTTGAGAATCGTAAGCAGGTTTAGTATTGTTTGGATTTAAAGCCTCATTAAATGGAATTGGACCAAACATATCAGTTAAAATTTGAAAACCATTAGCTCTCAAAATTAAAGAAATTGCTTGTAAATTAGTATTACCTTCAGCAATAGCTAATGTTTCCATGTCTTTTGATTCTAACAAAACACTAGTATAGATACCTGAAGTCCCAGCGTTTAGTCCACCACCACCCCACAAAAGGTCAATAGATGGTCTTCTAGGAATGTATCTTTCTTCGTCATTGTACTGAACTTTAGACCACTGTTGAGACCAACATAATCCCATATCAGCACCAACAAACGTATTATAAATAGCATTTTGTTGATTTCTCACCATATTACCTAACAACAAATGCGCAGGTATTTCAGTAGGATTGTTAGGATCTTGATTTAATTCTTCGAAGTCCTTATCGCAGCTAACTACGAAAAGACTTGAAATTGCCAATAAAAATATTGATATTTTTTTCATTTTTTTTCTTATTTAATGTATTAAAATTTAACGTTTACATTAAAACCATAAGTACTAGCAGATGGAATTTGTCCAAACTCTTGTCCTTGTTCAGCACTTGCACTACTAAATCCAGTTTCTGGATCGATGTGCGGAGCTTTTTTGTAAAGAATAGCTAAGTTTCTACCTACAGCAGAGATTTTAAGATCTTCAATAAAAGTACCGTTTAACCATTTTCTTGGAAATGAGTAACCCAATACCATTTGTCTTAATTTCACATAAGTAGCATCAAAAATCGCACTTTCTTCTACAGTATTACCGTAAGAAGCTTGGTTAAATTCTTTTGCAGATACAACAACGTTATTAGTTACATATCCTCCGTTTCCATCAGACATAACACCGTTTCCAACGACACCACCTTCACGACCAATTAAAGTCTCTTCAAGTGTTCCAGCATATCTACCCCAAGCATAAGTCATAGAGTGAACATCACCACCTACTTTAGCATCAATTAGAGTATTGAAATCAAATCCTTTGTATTTAATTGTAAAGTTAGCACCACCTGTCCAATCTGGAGTAATGTTACCTAAAACTTTATAAGTTGGATCGATTTTAGGCAAACCATTTTCATAGATAACATTTCCTGCCGCGTCTTTTTCAAAACCACGACCAACAATATCACCAAATGCATGACCAGGTCTGTTCTCTAATCTCATACCCCATTGACCACCTACAAGTTGAGAATCTACTCCATCACCTAAAGTGATGATCTCATTTGTATTTTTAGCAAAGTTCAAATCTACATCAAAGCTAAAGCTATCATTTTTCAATACTGTAGCACCTAATGTAATTTCATAACCACTATTTTTCATTTCTGAATCATTAGTCCATTTTGAAGTTGAACCTGAAGCATTAGAAACCGGGATATTTAATAATAAATCAGTACCTTTTTGATCATAATAAGTTCCTGCAAAACGTAAACGGTTGTTGAAAGCATTTAAGTCTAAACCAAATTCAACTCCAGTAGTAGCCTCAGGCTTAGCCAATGGGTTAAATATTGCATTAGGCACAATTGCTTGTACACCCCATGCACCATTACTTTCTAATTGGTAAGTTGTGTTAATTCTATAAGGAACAATTTGTCCTAAAGATCCAACTTTTGCCCAACCTCCTCTTAATTTCAACAAATCAATTCCAATACTTTTAGTATCAAGCGCTTCCGATAAAACTAAAGACGCAGTTACAGAAGGATAAAAGAAAGAGTTATTTTCTTTTGGCAATACAGAAGCCCAATCATTTCTACCAGTAAAATCAATATAAATGAAGTCTTTGTATGAAATTTGACCAAAACCAAAAAGAGAGTTAATTCTTTGCTCAGCTATAGCATTTGTCAAAGTAGGAGTAGTTCCTGACTTAAAGTTACTTAAGTTATACAAACCTGGTAATTCTAAAGCAGAAATTGACCCGTTTAATAAACTTTGAGTTCTTCTTAATTGATTTCCACCAACGTTAAGATTAAATCCGAAATCTTCAATAATTTTTGTATTGTAAGAAAACAACATTTCAGTGTTAACCTCTTTATATCTTCTAGTAATTTCTTGATAGAATCCATCAATTACAGAATTTGTACCTTTTGCTTTTCTGATAGTTTCTAATTGATCATAGTTATCCAAAGAAACTTTACCAGACCATTTCAACTTTTCAGTTAAAGCATATCCTAAATTAAAAGCACCATTAAAACGAGCTTTGTCAAAAGTATTTAAGTTATTCTCCAAAACCCAGTAAGGATTGTTTTGGAAATTATTATTCCAGTTAATTGGAGTCCCAGCAGCAGGAGTTCCAGCAGGAGCTAAAGGCAAGTTTCTCCAATCTTTTAAGTCAGTAAAATTAACATTTCTTGCTGACCATATAAATTGTTGCGCTGCATTTTCGTTGTTATATCCAACAGTTGGTAAATTACCACTTTTGTCATTATAATAACCAACATTTAATCCTGCAGTTAATTTTTTTCCAATTTTAAGAGTTCCATTACCTGTTACATTGAATTTTTTGAATTCAGTGTTTGGCATCATACCTTTATCATCAGAATTACCTACTGAAAATCTAAACGTAGCAACGTCATTACCTCCAGTTAAAGATAAACTGTTAGAGTTTGAAAATCCAGTTTCGTAAAAATCTTTAACGTTATCTTTATGCGAAATCCAAGGAAGTGGAGCACCACCAACTTTATAAGAATCCCATTGAACAAAAGACAATCCAGCATCTAATTGTGGCCCCCAACTTTCATCAACACCATCATTTGATCCACCACCTGCACCATCAACAAATTCAAAATAGTCAGAAGTAGCTCCTTGACCATATGAATTTTGATAACTTGGCAACACTAAAGGATTAGAAAAAGTGATGTTTGAATTGAATGCTACACCAAAATTCTTTTGACTTTTACCTGATTTTGTAGTAATAACAATTACCCCTTTACTAGCACGTAAACCATACAAAGCAGCAGCACTTGGCCCCTTAAGAACAGTTACTGACTCAATATCATCAGGATTAATAGAAGCAATACCATTAGGTAAATCTCTACCACCACCTGAATCAGCATTACCATTAGTAGTATTATCAAAAGGCACACCATCTACAACAAAAAGCGGATCGTTATTACCTGTCAAAGAAGAAACCCCTCTCAAAACTATTCTTGTAGAAGAACCTACAGCTCCAGAAGAATTTGTAACTTGAACACCTGAAATCTTACCACTCAAAGCATTAGAAATATTACTTTCTCTCGCTTCAGTCAAAGCACTACCGCTCAACTTTTGATCGGCATAACCAATAGACTTAGCTGAAGTTTTGATACCCAAAGCTTTTACAACAACTTCACCAAGAACTTTAGTGTCATCTTGTAATACGGTATTAATAACAGTTGCAGCACCTACGGTCTTAACAACGTCATTCATACCCATGAAAGAGTAAACCAATTGCTCTCCTTCTTTCGCTTTGATAGAGTACCCTCCATCAAAACCTGTTTGTACTCCACGTTGTGTACCTTTAACCACAACATTAACACCTGGTAGTGGACCTGACGCATCAGACACTACTCCAGTAATAGTTTTCTCCTGAGCGAAAGAAAACTGCATTGTAAACGCTACTAATAGCGTAAAAATCCATTTGAACTTTGATCTCATATTAATTTTATTTGAGTTAGTTATTCCGCAAACTTCTTAATAATTTCTTAAATAACCAAATAATACTCCGGAATATTACAATTTTATTTAAGTTAAAAAAAAGGCTAGAATATAATTAGAATGTCAAACACTCGTTATCAAGATGATGAAAATCGCAAAAGGTTGCGTATTTTTTTGTATTTTTGTCAAAATTTAAATTAATGCTAAGTCATTTTTTCTTAACAAATAATTTGGAAGCTGGAACTGATGAAGCCGGACGTGGCTGTCTTGCTGGCCCTGTAACCGCAGCAGCAGTGATTTTACCTACAAATTTTGAATCAAAACTTTTAAACGACTCAAAACAATTATCAGAAAAAAATAGAGAAATTTTAAAACCCATTATAGAAGAATGTGCCGTTTCATTTGCCGTAACACACCTTGAGCCTTTAATAATTGACGAGATTAACATTTTAAATGCATCTATAAAAGCAATGCAAGAAAGCGCTTTGAAGTTAAACCCTACACCCTTGCACTTGATTGTTGACGGAAATCGATTTAAGGCAATTGATGGCATTACACACAACTGCATTGTAAAAGGCGATTCGAAATACATGAGCATAGCTGCCGCTTCAGTTTTAGCTAAAACGTATCGAGATGAATACATGGATAAAATCCATGAGGAATTCCCGATGTATAATTGGAAGAAAAACAAAGGTTATCCTACTAAAGAACACAGAGAAGCTATTAAGAAATATGGCACCACAAAATACCATAGAATGTCGTTTAGATTATTGCCTGAGCAATTAAAATTAGAGATATAAAAAAAGGTTCAAATCGAACCTTTTTTTATATCATTTTAGCTTCAAACAATTGAGTAAAATGCTTTATAATTTTTTCTTTAACCTCTTGCTCATCAACCCTTTCTACACCAAGCTCAACATTTAAAGACGTTACTGCTTTTCCTTTAATTCCACAAGGAATAATATTGTCAAAATAACCCAAATCTGCATTCACATTTAAGGCAAATCCATGCATGGTTACCCAACGGGAAGCACGAACACCCAACGCACATATTTTTCTTGCAAATGGAGTTCCAACACCCAACCAAACACCCGTTTCACCTTCACTTCTTGTGCCTATAATATTATACTCGGCCAAGGTCAAAATGATAGCTTCTTCCAAGAAACGCAAATACTTATGAATATCGGTAAAAAAGTTTTCCAAATCCAAAATAGGATAACCTACAATTTGACCAGGACCATGATAGGTAATATCACCACCACGATTGATTTTGTGAAAAGTGGCACCTTTGGCTTCTAGTTGTTTTTCGGAAAGGAGTAAATTCGACATATCACCACTTTTCCCCAAAGTATACACATGTGGATGTTCTACATATAAAAAATAGTTTGGTGTTTCATCTTCACGTTCCTCTCTCCTATTGCTAATTTTTATGTCAACAATTTTAGCAAAAAGGGCTTCTTGAAAATCCCAAGTTACTTTATAATCTTTTTTTCCTAAATCTTGAAGTTGGACTTTTTTGTTCATTTGAAATTTATTTTACGAAATCTACTTCAAAATTTAATTTTTCAGGTTCTTTCAAATATTCGTTAAAAGAATATTCTATGGTAATGGTTTTTCTGTCTTCAGAAAATAATGCCGAAGGATTAGAAACTTTTTTAACCGCTTTTGGAAAATGGTACTTAATAACATATTTTGAAGACTCGAAAATCATTTGATACGAATCTAACGAATCATTATCTATTTTTTTTAAAGCCTCTTTATCAATAATTGCTTTTCTGGTGAATTTTTTTCCATTATAAGCATAATTAATTTTAGAACCATTATTTGCAATATTCCCAATATCTCCCATTGGATTTTGTTGTTGCGATCCTTTATTCATTTTTTGCATCTGACTCATGTCATTCATTACATCTTGCAATTCGGTAACCGAATTGAAAAGCGTATTCATTGAAAATAGAAATTCTTTCGTATCGTAATTCATTTTCATTCGCATGTCGAATTTTTCCAAATTCTTTATTTTTTCTTGTTCTTCTTTAGAAAGTTTAGCAATACTGTCTTTTTTTGCTTCAAACATTTCTTTGAAAGAAAAAACCGAATCTATGTTTTTTTCATTTTTAAGAGAATCCTTAGGCATCATAGCCATTAAGCTAGAACCATCCATGTTTAAATTATATTTTCCGGTACCGTCAGGATTGATGGTGATTTCTTCGGTAAAGGTGCAACTCGTTAAAGTGATTATTGAAACTAATAGTAATAGTATTTTTTTCATTTTTATTTAATTTTTCCCAAAAGTACAAAAAGTTTGCTTTTTAGCCCTGATGGAAGCGATATCCTTTTTCTAGAAGAAAAAGATAAAGCAAACAGCAGGAAAACAGATTGCAAAAAAACCCAAAACATTCGCTCCAAAAAATTAAAAACATTTTCAAATTTTCAAATTGGCTCATTTTCAAATTATAACTATCTTTGCACGCTTAAAATAAATTACAATTATGCAACTTTCAGAACAAGAAATCATCAGAAGAGAGAAATTGAGCAAGTTGAGAGAACTTGGCATCAATCCGTATCCAGCAAATTTGTTTCCCGTGAACCACACGTCGAAACAGATAAAGGACGCTTTTGAAGAAGGCAAGAAAGTGATTGTAGCTGGCCGTTTAATGAGTGTTCGTGACCAAGGAAAAGCTTGTTTTGCCGAATTGCAAGATAGCGAAGGTAGAATTCAGGCGTATTTTAATCGTGATGTGATTTGCGAAGGCGATGATAAAACGTTATACAATACTGTTTTTAAAAAATTAACCGATTTAGGGGATTTTATAGGAATTGAAGGCGAATTATTTACGACTCAAGTAGGCGCTAAATGTATTCGTGTTTCTAACTTTACTTTTTTGAGTAAAACATTACGTCCATTGCCATTACCAAAAACAGATGACGAAGGCAATGTATTTGACGCTTTTGTTGATCCGGAATTACGTTACCGTATGCGTTATGTTGATTTAGTAGTAAATCCTCAAGTGAAAGAGGTTTTTATGAAGAGAACTAAGTTATTTACTGCTATGCGTACTTTCTTCAACGAAGCAGGTTATATGGAAGTGGAAACGCCAGTTTTGCAGTCGATTCCTGGTGGAGCAGCGGCTCGTCCGTTTATGACACACCACAATAGTTTAGATATTCCTTTATACATGAGAATTGCCAACGAATTGTATCTGAAAAGATTAATCGTAGGTGGTTTTGATGGGGTGTATGAGTTTTCGAAAAACTTCCGTAACGAAGGAATGGACAGAACACACAATCCTGAGTTTACAGCTATGGAGATTTATGTAGCTTATAAAGACTACAACTGGATGATGGATTTTACAGAGAAATTACTAGAGCATTGTGCTATTGCCGTAAACGGAACTTCTAAAGCAACGTTTGGTGAATATGAAATCGACTTCAAAGCACCATATCCAAGAGTGTCGATGACTGAAGCTATTCAGAAATACACAGGCTATGATATTACCGGGAAAACTGAAGAAGAACTTCGTGAATTTGCTAAGTCTATCGGCTTAGAGGTTGACGAAACAATGGGTAAAGGAAAACTTATCGATGAAATCTTTGGTGAGAAATGTGAGGGTAACTTTATTCAGCCAACTTTCATTACAGACTATCCTGTAGAAATGTCTCCGCTAACTAAAAAACACAGAAGTCAGGAAGGCTTAACCGAGCGTTTCGAACTAATGGTTTGTGGTAAGGAGATTGCTAATGCGTATTCAGAGCTTAATGATCCAATCGATCAGAGAGAACGTTTTGAAGATCAGCTTAGACTTTCTGAAAAGGGAGATGATGAAGCAGGTCAGTTTATCGATGAAGACTTCCTGAGAGCATTAGAATATGGTATGCCGCCAACATCAGGTTTGGGTATCGGTATGGATAGATTAATTATGTTCCTTACTAATAATCCTTCTATTCAGGAGGTATTATTCTTCCCGCAAATGCGTCCGGAGAAAACAGAACCTAAACTTGAATTAAACGAGGATGAAAAAGCTATTATCGAAATCGTAAGTGCTGGTGAAGAAGCAACTCCATTAGCTGATGTAAAAGATAAAAGCCAACTATCTGGTAAGAAATGGGATAAAGCTATTAAAAACCTTACGAAAAACAACTTAGTGAAAGTTGAAAAAGTAGATGAGGTTCTATTGATTAAAATGGTTTAATACTATAACAATACAATGATAAGCCGGAAGATATTCTTCCGGTTTTTTTATTTTCTCTTTGTCAAGGTTCTGAACCTTGAAAAGGATTATTTGAGAGCCTAAAACTAAATTACCTTAATTTCTTAATGGTAAATTA
>JASLID010000156.1 GCA_030153045.1 Flavobacterium sp. | reverse complement strand
TGGGCGATGCCGGCGGCCAGCGCCAGCCCGGATTCGCCCGGCATCTGGATGTCAAGGAAAATGACGTCGACCTCTTCGGTCTCGAGTACGGACCGCGCGGCGGCGGCGCTGGCGCATTCGGCCACCACGTGCCAGAGCGGATGCTCGGCCAGGGCGCAGCGCAGGTTGACCCGCCCCGGCTCCTCATCGTCAACGATCAGGGCGCGGATCGTCATGCCGCCAGCGCGTAACGGGGCATGCTGATGCCGACCGTGAAGCGGCCATTTTCGACGCCGGCATGCAAAATGGCGGCGTCGCCATAGGCCAGCTGCAGGCGCGCGCGCGAGTGGCGCAGGCCGAGACCGAGACCGGGATTGGCGGCGCTGCCGGCATTGACGGGGTTCGATACCTGAATCGTCAGACGTTCGTCGTCACCGCCGAAGGCGAGCCGGATATCGCTTGGCTGGTCGTGGCAATCGAGGTCGTGGCGCAGCGCGTTTTCGATCAGGGGCTGCAGCAGCAGGGGTGGAATCTGGCCGTCGCAGGGGCCTTCGATGCCGACCTGCAGGCGTTCGCCGTAGCGCAGCTTTTGCAAGGCCAGGTAATCGTCGACGAAGCGGCATTCGTCGGCCAGGCTGACATGATGGCGTTCGCTCGCCTGCAGCGCGTACCGCAGCAGGTCGCTCAAGTGGCCGATGCCGGCCAGCGCCAGCTTGCTGTCGCTCGAGCGCACCAGCGCGCTGATCGCATTGAGGGCGTTGAACAGGAAGTGGGGATTGAGCTGGCCGCGCAGGGCGAGAATGCGCTGCTGTTCCAGCTCCAGGCGCAAGCCCAGATTTTCGGTCTGGGCGCGCAGCCAGGCTTTTTCGCGCGCGCGGCTGTGGCGGGCGTCGCACACGCCGACCACGGCGACAAAGGCGAACGTCGTCCACGCATATTCGAGGAACCATCCGAAGCCGCTCGCCTGGCCGATCGAGCGCCCGTCAAGCATGGTCACGTACAGCATTTCGAGCGGCAAAAACACGGCAATTGCCGCCCCATAGCGCAGCGCCAGCGTGCGCCAGCCCGACAGCAGCGCCGGGTAGCGCGAAAACCAGGCGAACACCACGCAGCTAAAGACCATCACCAGCAGGTGGGCGCGCCACCAGCGCCACAGCATCTCGCCGTACCCGATCGGATCGGGACGCGCGAGGGCGTCGGCATAGTTGCCAAGAGCGCCGATCGCGCACAGCAGCGTCCACACCAGCACAATGACGAGGATGGGGCGCAGCATAGTATTGATTGCCTGAGTATTCATCGGCGCCGAGTATACCAGTGCAAAACCGCGCTTTCCTGCCCCGCAAGATGGACTCGTCACCGGGTTCCGGGAATTCGTCACATGCGCTCCCCGCCGGCGCCGCGGCGCGCGAAAATGACGGTCCGCGCTCCCTGCGTAACAACTTCCCAGCTCAGCCTCACATGTCCCGCCACGCCAGCCTTGCCCTGCCCGCCCTGTTCCTGTTGTCCCATGCCGCGGCGGCCACGCCCGAGCCGCCAGTCCCGACCGTCGAAGTGAGCGCCAGCGCCGACGCGCGCCGCGGCGACCCCACCGGCAAACAGTCGGTCACGCGCGCCGACATTGCGCGCTATGGCGACACCAATCTGTCAGCCGTGCTGCGGCGCCAGAGCGCTGTGACGGTGGTCAATGGCGAGGTACGCATGCGCGGTCTCGGATCGGGCTACACCCAGATTCTCGTCAACGGCGAGCCGGTGCCGGCCGGCTTTTCCATCGACAGCATCGCGCCATCATTGATCGACCGGATCGACATCCTGCGTACCGCTTCCGCCGAATTTGGCACCCAGGCCATTGCCGGCACCATCAATATCATTCTCAAGCAGGCTGGCGGCGCGCTCCAGCGCGACCTGACGGCGACATCCGGGCTGCGCGCCGGTCACGCCGACCCGGCCGCCTCGCTGCGCCTGGCCGACCAGCTGGGCGCGGTGGCATGGTCGCTGGGGGCGGACCTGTCGCGCACCGTCACCGATTACGAGGCGCGCTTTGACGACACGCTCGCCGGCACCACGCCGCAGCGGCGATTGACCACCGACCAGGGCGCCCGCACCGTGACCCGCATCGGCATGTCGCCCCGTCTGACCTGGAAGATCGATGGCGGCGACAGTCTGGCCTGGCAAGCGCTCGTGGAACGCGCGCGCGATGACGCGTACGGCCATGCCAACGAAACGCTGGTCGCCGGCTTTCCCAGTACCTACCCCGAGAATGACTTTGCCATCGAATCGACCATCTCCACCGTGCGCAGCGACCTGACGTGGACCCACAACACGGGCGAACATGGCAAGTTGCTGGCCAAGGCTGGCATCAACCGCAACAAGCGCGAGAATGCCTATGTGTTTCGCGGTGTCGGACCGAGCACGCTGGTGCGCGCGGTCGACTCGGATGCCATCGACAATAGCGTCACGCTGAACGGAAAATATCTGACGCAACTGGGCGCCGGCCACAGCCTGGGCCTGGGTTGGGACGGCGGGCGCACCGAACGCACCGAACAGCGCCTGCAGGACGATACGACGACCGACGGCGTCCCCCTTGGCTCGCTTGATGAGGATTACCGCGCGCGCGTGACGCGCATGGCCCTGTTCGCGCAAGACGAATGGGCGCTGACGGCGCGCCTGCAAGCCTATCTGGGCTTGCGCTGGGAAGGTTTGCGTACCAGCGTTGCCGGCCGCACGCTGGCCGAAACGGGGCAACGCGTCAGCGTGCCCAGCCCGATTGTCCAGCTGCTGTGGAAATTGCCGGGGTCAGAAAAGGACCAGCTGCGCCTGGC
>JASLID010000155.1 GCA_030153045.1 Flavobacterium sp. | reverse complement strand
ACAAAACGCTGGAAGTGATGCAGGAAGTGGGCATGCCCTTCCTCGTGCACGGCGAAGTGACGGACCAGGACATCGACCTGTTCGACCGCGAAGCCGTGTTCATCGAACGCGTCATGCGCCCCCTGCGCCGCGCCATGCCGGCGCTGAACATCGTTTTTGAACACATCACCACCAAGGACGCGGCGCAGTACGTGGCCGAAGCGGAAGGCCCGATTGCCGCCACCATCACCGCGCACCACCTGCTGTACAACCGCAATGAAATCTTCAAGGGTGGCATTCGTCCCCACTACTACTGCCTGCCCGTGCTCAAGCGCGAAGAACACCGGCTGGCCTTGATGACGGCGGCCACCAGCGGTGACGAGCGCTTCTTCCTCGGCACCGACTCGGCGCCGCACGCGATCGGCGCCAAGGAAACGTCCTGCGGCTGCGCCGGCTGCTACACGGCCCTGCACGCCATGGAGATGTACACCGAAGCGTTCGAACGCGCGGGTGCGCTTGAAAAGCTGGAAGGCTTCGCCAGCCACTTCGGTCCGGATTTCTACGAACTGCCGCGCAACACCGAAACCGTGACCCTGGTGCGCGAAGCGTGGACCCTGCCGCAGACCGTGCCGATGGCCGACTCGGCACTGGTGCCGCTCAATGGCGGCGAGCAAATCAACTGGAAGCTGCTGTAAGCGGATGTTCGATGCGATCGACTGGTCGCGGCCCTGGTACGACTCGGTCCGCCCCGCGTTTGCCCGTTTCGACTTCGATGCGCTGGGCCTGACCGGCGCGCTCAATGCCGGTGCCGAGGCGCTGGCGCTGGTCAACCAGCGCGGTCAAGCGATCCGTTTCGTTCCGCAGGCAGCCTTGCCGGAAGGGCGCGCCTACGAGGACTACATCGGTGCCACCGGCTGCGTGCCCACGCGCGAGAACCTGCACGACTTTTTCAATGGCTTGGTGTGGCTGACCTTCCCCCGAATCAAGCAGCAGCTCAACGCCTTGCAGGCGGCGCAGATCGCGCTTGCCGGTGTGGGCAAGTCGCGCGGCGCGGCGCGCGACGCGGCCACCATCTTTGACGAAAATTCGGCCTTGCTGGTGGTGCGCGACAGCACGCTCGAGCCGCTATTGCGCGAACATGCCTGGCACGAAGCGCTGTACGCGCGCCGTCACCTGTTTGGCGGCGATGCGCAGGTCTGGCTGTTCGGCCATGCGCTGATGGAAAAGCTGGTTGCGCCGCGCAAGGCAATCACCGCGCATACGCGTGTCGTGCAGGCCGATGAACGTTACTTTGCCATGGCGCCCGACGAGCAGCGCGGCTGGCTCGATGAGCATGTTGCCGCGTCGCTGGCCAATGAGCAATTCAATACCGCGTGTTTCACGCCGCTGCCGGTGCTGGGCATTCCCGGCTGGTGGCCGCAGCAGGACGAAGCGTTTTACGCCGACACCACCGTTTTCCGTGCCAAACCATTGCGCCGCTGAAGGCCGATACACTGAAGGATTCGCATGACTGACATCATCCGCTGGGGCATCCTTGGCACGGGCAAGATCGCGCACGCATTCGCCAGTGCGCTGAAAGACACACCGGACGCGGTGCTGGCTGCCGTCGCCTCGCGCAGCAGCGAGGCCGCGCAAGCGTTCGGCGCGCAATATGGGGCGGCGCGCACCTTCGGATCCTACGAAGCGCTGGCATCGGCGCCGGACATCGATATCGTCTATATCGCCACCCCGCACCCCATGCACGCGCAAAACGCCATGCTCGTCCTCAATGGCGGCAAGGCGGTCCTGTGCGAAAAGCCGTTCACCATGAACCGGCGCGAAGCCGAGCAAGTCGTGGCGCTCGCGCGCGCCAAAAAACTGTTCCTGATGGAAGCCATGTGGACCCGTTTCATGCCCGCGCTGGCGCAGGTGCGGCGCGTGATCGCTTCCGGCGAAATCGGTCCCGTGCACCAGGTGATGGCCGACTTTGGCTTCACTGCCAGCAAGGATCCCGCGCACCGCGTCAACAATCCTGCACTGGGTGGCGGCGCGCTGCTCGATTTGGGCATCTACCCGCTGTCGATTTCGGCCGCCTTGCTCGGTCCCGTGGAATCGGTGCAGGCCAGCGCGGAACTGGGCCCCACCGGCGTCGACCTGCAGACCAGTTTCACGCTCAGGCATGCGGGCGGGGCAATGTCGGTGTGCAGCTGCTCGTTCAAGGCGCGCACGCCCGCCGAGTTGACCGTGGCAGGTGAACTGGGTTTCGTGCGCATGAATACGCAATTTCATCGCACCACCTCGGTCACGGTAGCGCTGACCGATGGCGGCACACGCGTGATCGACACGCCATTGTTGGGCAACGGTTACGTGCATGAAGCGATCGAAGCGGGACGCTGCCTGCGTGCGGGCTTGCTCGAAAGCCCAGGCATGACGCTCGACGACACGCTGGCCCTGATGTCGGTCATGGATACCATCCGCGGGCGGATCGGCGTGCGCTATCCGGCCGATCTCACACCTTGAGGAATTCTTCCTTGCCGCCCAGCCAGCGCGCCAGATGCGCTTCGACCACCTCGTCGGCCGCATCGTGAATGAGGGTGTGGGCCACGTCGCGGGCTTGCTCGACCAGCCACTGGTCGGTCTCGAGGTCGGCAAAGCGCAACATCGCCTGACCTGACTGGCGGGCCCCGAGGAATTCGCCGGGACCGCGAATTTCCAGATCGCGCCGCGCGATCTCAAAGCCGTCGGTGGTTTCGCGCATGGTCATCAAGCGCTGCCTGGCCACCGGTCCCAGCGGACTCTGATACAGCAGCAGGCA
>JASLID010000129.1 GCA_030153045.1 Flavobacterium sp. | reverse complement strand
GGACGTCGACGAGGTAGCGCTCGATCCAGGCGATCGCCCTCGGCCCGATGGGAACCATCCGGTCCTTGCGGCCTTTGCCCTGGCGCACCATCAACGTATGGCGCTCGACGTCGAGGTCCCTGACGTTCAACCGCGCGAGCTCGCCACGTCGGATGCCGGTGCCGTAGAGCGTCTCGATCATCGCCCGATCCCGCACACCGGTGTCTCTGCTCAGGTCGGGAACGGCGAGGACGGCCTCGGCCTCCTCCACGCTCAGTGCTGCTTTCGGGAGCCGTTTCTCGACCTTCGGCAACTCCAGATCCGACGCGGGATTGGATCCGACGTGGTCGTTGCGTACGGCCCATTTGAAGAACGCCCGGATCGGCAGCAGGGCTTCGTTCTGGCTGCGGAAACTGAGTGGTTCGCCGTCGGCCTTGCGGTAGTGGAACAGGTGCCGCTGATACCTGACCAGCATCGGGCGGGTCACCTGCACCGGGCGGGTGACGCCACGGTCGGCCAGCCACGCCGCCAACTGGGACAGGCGTTGGCGGCGGTTACGGATCGTCGCCTGCGAGTAGCCGCGGGTTCCCAGGTCGGTGAGGAACTCCTCGACCAACGCGGGGAAGCCGTGCCGGTCGGTCGGGTCGCCGGGGATCTTCTGCGGGACGTGCACCCCTCGCTTACCCATGGTGCTCACCCATCGCCCGACACCCACCTCAGTTCTTCGGAAGGCGCCGATTCTGGGTCCGACCGGGGGCCGACCACCCGCCGACCGGGCCCCGACCAGGGGCCGACCAGCGGGGGTTCAGGGCCGACCGGTTGCGGATCGTAGGTCACCACGCCACCGCTGTCGGTGTCGTTGAGCAGGGTGTGAGGGTCGGTGAGCCCTGCCAGGAACCGGCCGCTGTAGTCGTACCCAGCCACACCAGTCGACGGCGCCAGGGCGGCTGGCGGCTTCCAGGTGAGTTCGTAGCCGAACGCGCCGGACTCCAGGCGGTGCACGATCACGAGCTCCAGGTCGACGAGTCGGGCCAGGTGGACCTTCAGCTGGGTGTCACCCCAGCCGGACCCTTGCGCGGTCAGGTGCTCGCGCAGCTGACGTCTGGTGAAGCGGACCATGTCGAGTGGGATCGCGAGTCCCTTCGCCTCGGTCGTCGCGTAGCCGTGGACCGCGTCCAACAACCGCCGGGTCTGCGGTGCGAGCTCATCGAGCGACTGGCCCAGGACGGCGTGCGCGAGCCGGTGGGCGACCTCGATGTCGCCGATCGTGGTCTCCACGTAGGACACCGTCCGGCCGTTGATGGTGGCGGTCTTCCGTTCGCGCTGGTGCTGATGCAGCAACGTCACGGTCGCGATCAGACCGAGGTACTTCCCGTGATCACGGCGGGTGCGGGTGCGGCCGTCGGCGAACGTCAACCGGTCCGCGAACGGGTTCACCACGGCCAGCGGCTCCAACAACCTCTGGGCGTCGCGGTGCACGGCGATGATCTGGTCCCGCTCCGTCCGCGCGGCAAGCCCCTCCAGGGTCTGCGACCGGCGTTGGGCGGCGTGGATCGCACGGGTCTGATCGCGGTCCTCATCGACCGTGAGCACCAGGCACCGGTTCAGGAGTTCCTCGTCGACGTCGATCGCGGTCGTGGTCAGCACGATCGCGGTCGGGCCGGTGACCTTGTAGGTGTGCGTCACCAACCGCCCCGACGCGGTGTCCTTGCCCGTCGACGCGATGCTCAGCTCGCCCTCGGACTGGAGCAGCTTCAACGCATAGGCAGCCCTGCTGGCGCCCTCTTCCTCGGCGATCGACAGCACCTTGTGCGACAGGTCCGACTCACCCAGGTAGAACAGCGACTGACCGGTCATCGCGCTGAAGGAAACGCGGTCCTCGTCCGGGACGAAGCCCAGCACCGACTCCATCACCGCGGACTTCCCGGCCGCTGACGTCGACTGCACGATCACCGCGAGTGGGCTCGGCAGGAGTCTGCTGACGGCGGTGAGGTAGCCGACCAGACAGTTCACCGCCTCCCCGACCATCCCGACCCGGGCGAAGTCACTCTCGATCCGACCGATCAGGTTCGGATCCCGCAGCAACTCCAACGCGGCCTCCCGCTGCACGCTGGTCAGCTTCACCTCGGGCTTGGCCGGTTGCTGGGCGGCCGCGATGACCTCTTCGGCCTTCGCCTCACACGCCAGCAGCACCCGACCCAGGTCCGCCTTGACCACCTCCGCCTCGTACCTGAGCTCGGCCGCGGCCGCGGTCACGAACGACGCGCGCGCCCTGGCTGAGTACAGGTCGAGGGTGTCGACATGGAACCCCGGCGCCGCATCGGTCCCCCTCGATGAGCCTGGCCGGTCCGTCCTCGTGACCAGCAGGTTCACCCGCAGCACATCGAAGGAGGTGACCTTCTCCAGCCCGCGGACCCGCCAGCGGCGGGTGCCCAGCTCGATCACCAACTCCCGGCCAACCACTGCGCCCTCGCCCTCTGGTGCCTCGTCGTCGGCCGGCGGTGCCGGCTCGACCGCGGCCGGGACGACCACGGGCCGCGGCTCCACCGACTCGGTGGCGTGGGCGGGTGAGTCCAGTCCGGGCGGAACCGCAGCAGCCGGCGGCTGGGAAGAAAAGACCTCGGGACGTTGGCTGTCGAGCCAGGTCGCCTTGCGCAGGAACCGGCCCAACACCTCGGCCGGATCCTCAGCCTCGACGGCGATCTGGTTCACGTCGCTGCCGCGCGGCAGCTGCACCCGGAACGCCTCGACCCCTGTCTCCGCGAGCTGCTCAGCCAGGACGGTGGCACCGCGGTCGCCCGCGTCGTCACCGTCGAACGCGATCAACACCCGACCGATCCCATGCTTCTCGATCGCGGCCTGGTGATCGGGCGTCCAGCCATCGGTGCCATACGTGGCGGTCACATGCCGGAACCCCGCGCACCACAACGTCAGCGCATCGATCAGCGACTCACACACGACCAACTCCGACGCCTCAGCGAACGCGACGACGTTGAAGACGCCGCGGTGCGGGCCCGGCAGGTAGAGATGCTTCGGCGTCCCGGCGCGCAGGTCGTCACGGATCTTGCGACCGTAAACCTCCCCGACGTCGCCGACCCCGTCGACGACCGGGAACACCAGCGACCCCCGGAAGTGCTCATGGCCCGTGGACCGCAAGATCCCGAGCGCCTGCAGCCGCGAGCGGATCCGCTTCCCCTCGGCCGTCTGGTTGCCCGGGATCCGGTAGCCCAACGTCCGGTCCACGAACCCCAGCCGGAACACCTCGGCCACCTCGGGATGGTCGATCTTCCGGCGGGCCAAGAACGCGCGGGCCTCGTCATGGCCAGCAAGGGTCTCGGCGTAGTAGCCGACCACCGTGTTCAACAGCTCCTGATCCGCCGCGTCCGGGGCCACCAGCGTCGGGAGCTTCGCGGCCTTTGTCCGGCCCACCGGCCCACCGCCCGGCGTCCTCGGGTCGGCCAGCACGCTCAGCGACGGCGACGCCTCGCGCAGCAACTCCACCGCATGCCGGAAGCTCACGCCCTGCGCGGTCATCACCCAATCGATCGGCCCACCACCACGACCGCACGCACCCAGGCAGTGCCACAGGTTCTTCGCCGGCGTGA
>JASLID010000166.1 GCA_030153045.1 Flavobacterium sp. | reverse complement strand
AAAAATCTAGGGGACGATCATTCCGGTGATGCCGTGCTGATCGAACAAGGCATCCAGCTGCACCCAGGCCTCCTGCTCGATGCGCGCCAGCGCCTCGGTGATCCAGGCCCGGTGCTTCGCCGCCGTGATGGGCGTGACGCCCGCCACGTGCGCCAGCGCGGCGAGCGGCGCTGGCTCGGCGCGGTAGTGCGCCTCGATGATCGCGCGGCGCATCTCGGGATGCGTGCTGAGGCCTTTTTTGCCAGGGACGCGCACGAGGTCCATGCTCTCCTTGACGAGCTGGCACGTCTCGGCGACGGCGTGCTGCCAGCGCGGCGAGCGGGCCCAGCCGGAGCAGCAAGCGCTGCGGCACGAGCAGGGGGTCGCCGGGCGCACCAGGAGGCCCGTCAGGACGACGAGCTGCTCGCGGTCCAGCTTGCCCATCACCTGGAGGATGAGGCCTGCCTGGGCCGGCCTGGCGAGCCCCAGCCATGCGCGCTGTGCTTCGCCCCTAGCGGATGCGGCCGGGTTTCCCCGGCGCGTGCCATCGAGCACGTCTGGCTCGTCCGAGTAGGAACCGGTCTCCGCCAGCTGCCTTTCCCTGCGTACCTTGGCCTCACGCTTCGCCGCGGCCTTGCTCTGCCGCTTCTTGATGCCGCGGGACATCGCCGCATTCATGGCTGGCCTGGGCATCTCGACGTCGTGGGCGTTCAGGGCGAATGTGGCCGCTTTGCGCGAGTCGTCGAAAGGCGGCAGCGGCTCCTTGTCCTTGTCGCTCATAAGTCAAGCGCCTCCATGGGCTGCGAGGATGGCGCGCTGCGCCCAATTGACCGCCTTCGTGAACGTCCTGAGGTCACACGGGCAAAAAGGATTGTTGGTGCTGAACGTTTCGTGCCACCCCTTTTCGATCTGCTTAACCGTCAACGCCTTAGGAGTGGCGGCAAAGCGGGCAAGCAAAACATGAGCGAATTCAAGCATCGCCGGTTCTGTCCAGACAGCGCGGAACGCAGCGCCACCAGATGCGACATAGGCCCTGGTTGACGGTGCAAGTCCGCTTCTGGGCGGAAACACAGATTTGATTTGCTTGTCGCTCGGCGCGCTAGGTGAGGGAGCCTCGGGAGTGTCGGCCTTCATTTCGGGGATGGCGGCACACGGGCCATCATGCCCATCAGGGCGGGAGCAAGTCCAACCCTCAGGCGGCAATGTGCAAGGCTTGCCTTCGGACAACTTGTCGATCTTCGCGGCGAAAATGTTGAGCATGCGGGCCGCAACTTTGGGGAAGGCTGAAACCCATTCGGCGGTCATCGGCGCGCTAGGTGAGGAAGCCTCGGGGGTGCAGTCGGGGCAAAGTTCGCTGTCGTAGCCACCGCCTCCGTCGCCATCGCTCACGAAGCCGCCAATCAGGCCGTGGCCTCCGCAGGTCTTGCACTTCGGCTCGGGGGTGTCGGCCTTGGAGGCGAGGGCATCCCGAATGACGCAGATCAACTCAGCCTTCAAGGTCTTCGTGTCCGTGGCGCTGCACGCCAGGGCATTGCCATACGCAGAAGCGGCCGTCACGATACGGACAACAATGTCCTCAGTAGGCACCGCTGGCGGTTTAACGGCGGCATGTGAACGCCAGCCGCAATTGAACGCATGGACTTCGCAGTCAGATGGTTTATCCATTCGACGTTCAGCTTCTCCTTCAGGCGGCTCGCTTGGTGAGAGAGCCTCGGGGGTGTCGGCCTTGGGGGCGAACTCTCGCGCCAGTGCGGCCTCGATGCGCTTGCGCGTCGTCTCAGGAATGTGGTTGCCCATCAGAGACAGCGTGAACTGCACGTCAGAGCCTTCTGGCTCGAAGATCGGGCGCGGGCCGAATGGCGGCCTCTCGGTGCTCGGCGCTGTCGCTTCGGCAACGGCTGGGGTGGCGAGCATCAGCGCCTTAGCAGGGTAAATCTGCACCGATCCAGCGTGCGCGGCGGACTCGACGGCGTAACCCTCCGGCGTCTGCGCCGTGGAGTAGTTGCCGACGATGCGGCCTTCCCACTCGCTGCCGCCGACCTTGCGCACGCGGTCACCGGCGCGGAACTTCGCATTTGCTGGCTCGGCGCGCATTGTTGATTCAGTCATACGGCCCCTTTCAGAGGAATCACCTTACCGATGTCGAGCGCATCGAGCTGCGCATCGCTGTAGCAGTGCTCGCGCAGCACCCGGGCGAGGTCCGGTGCGCGGTACGCGGGGCCCTTGATCCATTTGCCGTCGGGGGTCTTGTCGATCATGCCAGTGGCCGGATTGCGCTTGCTGAGGTTCGAGTCAACGACCTCAACGTAACCCTCCAGGCCGGGCAGGCCGCAGGCCAAACCGAAGCCGCAGTTGACCACCATGATGTCCTCGTGACCATCGAAGATCTCCTTCGCATGGGCCATGCCCAGGGGCACGGTGAACTCCGGGCAGTCTTCCAGGAGCCCGCGGGCCTGCAGGCTGCGGAACCTCAGCGTATGGGCCACGTCCGCGAGAATGCGGCGGACCTCCTGCACTTGGTTGTGCTCGTGGGCTGCTGCTTCGTCGCGCAACGCCGCGGCAAGCCCGGCGAAGGTTTCCCCGGCCTCTTCCATGATGAGTGCGGAGTACATCAGCGCCCCCTTGTTCAGCTCTGGCCGCAGCGGCTGGTGCTGGCCGCTGATGCGCATGAGCTCCGACTGGTAGGCCCACGGGTCCACCGGACTGGCGCCGGGCTCGTCCTTGCGCTGCAGCCACATCTGCCAAGGATCGAGGACGATGAGCATGAGGACCAGGGCGGCGGCGCCGATCAGTGCAGAGGTCGTGTGGAAGTTCGCGAACATGGGGGAGCTCCTGTGAGGGGTGTTGAAGCGGGCCCGGAGGCCCGCAAGGAATTTATACGGCTCAGGCTGCCAACAGTTCCAGGGCCTTCGCCTTGAAGGCGTCGCCACGGCCGAACCAGGCCGCGTCCAGGCGGGTGTCATCGCTGCGGCCCATGCCGTGATCGACGTGCTGCGTGACGGCGTTCAGGAGGCCCCAGCGGGTGCCCTTGCGGCTCGCCAGCTGCGCGCCCATGCCGGCGCCCTCGAAGAGGTCCAGGACGGCCCCGACGACCCGCGACTCGTCCGCAGGCGGCTGCTTGCCCAGCTCAGCCAGCCGGCCCATCCAGGACGTGTCAACCTTCGGCGGTTCGACGCCGAACACTTTGTCCAGGATCGCGCGGGCCTCTTTGACGTCGCAGGGGGTATCAGCGAGGTCCTGGGCCTGCTTCATGAAGCGGGCGAAAGAGTCACCTGCGAGGCCCAGCACCTTCTTGACTGCCTGCTCGTCGAAGACGGAACGGTGGCTGACTGTGATGACCCGGCCGGCGCCCTCCGACTCCTGCAGCGCTGCGCGCATCGTGTTGGCGCACACCACGCTCACGGTCGTGTCGGCCACCGTGGTTTTCATGCTGCCATCCAGCGAGGTCGCCAGAAGCAGATTGTTGTGGACCTCGTCAGCATGCTTCTGCAAGTCGGACTTCTTGACAGCGCGCCCCTTCACGGAGCCCCACTCGCCGCGCGAGGCCATTGCCCAGATCTTGCGGCCCCCGCGGAGCGTGCCGGCCGTGTGGATGTGCCAGCCGCCCGACTCAGTCATGTCACGGAAGAACCCCAGCACGGCGCGCGGCTGGACGATGTTGTAACCGGCGCCGACGATCGCGATGGGCGCCTTCGTGTCGCTACGCCAGATCGCCTTGTAATCGTCGAAGTAGACCAAAGGCAACCCGGCGGCGCGTTCGATCGAAGGGGTGCCGGATTCGGCCTCCCAGTCGAGCCCGGCCTCCTTGAGCCAGACGCCGATACTGGCGCCTTGGGTGATGTGTTGACCCATGCCGTGCCACGGGGTGCCGGTGTAATCGGCGAAGGCCATCTCGGCGCGGCCGTCCGCACGCAGTGTGAGTTCGTGTGCCATGCTTTATTCCTAGTGTTGAATGGCGGGCGAGGTTGCCCCACCGGCGCCGCACGCGACGCCGGGAGAGTTGGCTCAGAGGTCGCCGGGTTCAGTGTCGCGCGGGTCGCGCTTGGGGTGCAGCTCGCCGATCAGCAGCGCGAAGAGGGCGAGGAGCCACTCAAACATGGCGACCCCCGACGAGCGAGGCGAACTCAGTGTCCACATCGGCAGAAGCGAGCAGCGCCTCAACCTCGGCGGGGGTCAGCTCACGGGCGAGCTGCTCCGGGCACTCGTAGAAGGGGGCAAAGAGGAAGTCGCTCATGCCGCCACCATCAGCGGAGCGGCGAGGGCGACGGCAGTACGGAACTCCATCGTGTTGAGCACGGTGTAGCCCTTGGCGGCACACTGGTCGATCCACAGCGGGATGACGCGCATGTCCTTCGGCTTCGACGTGTAGACGGCGCCCTCCTTGATATACACGACGCCCTTCTTGAAGTCGCGCTTGAGGGTGGCCTCGACGCGCTTCATCGTCTCTGCTTGGTCCACGAGACCATTGAGAAATGCCTCAGAGTCCTTGTAGTGCGGGATGTCGCCCGACATGAAATAAATTTCGCGGGGTTGCGCGAGGAACCACGACTCGAACACACGCTCGTTCGGGGTCATGTTGCGCCTTTCCGTGGCGTTCTTGAACGAATTGTAGAAGCAGCCGCTGATGCGCGCGTCCTTGCGGTCGAGCCACTCGATGTCGAGGGGGCCGCCGGACGCCATGTCAGCGAGGTTCGCGACGTGCTTGCCATCGCAGAGCAGCTTGGCGTTGAAGCCGGGGCCTTCCATGCCGCGGAAGGTCTTGATGGCGGAAACGGTGTAAGGGGTTTTGGTGGTCATGTCAGTCCTTGGTGGAGTGGTTTGAACAAAGCCGCGATGTTGCGGTGAAGAGATT
>JASLID010000158.1 GCA_030153045.1 Flavobacterium sp. | reverse complement strand
GTACTCGGTCGACAATGACGTGGTGTGGCAAGGACAGCCGCCGGCCGACATGGCGGCCAGCGCGGTCGGCGGCAACGGCGCCAGCGGCAGTCCCTGACACTGTTGCAATCGCGTCGACATTGAGCGCGGTACAAAGACGCGCGCGTGATCTTGCCTACAATGGTGCGACCTCCATGACCGGAAGGACGCCATGTTCCAACGCATCAAGTTCATATCGGCACCGCTCCTGCTGGCGCTTGCCCAGACGGCATTCGCGGCGAATAATTATCCCGTGGTCCTGGTCCACGGCTTTCTCGGCTTCGGCCCGGAACAGTACAAGCGCACCGGTTTCAAATACTGGGGCGGCTTCGACGACATTGCCGAGCATATGCGCCATTACCAGGGTGAACATCACATCCTTGTCGCATCGGTCGGCTCCATCAGTTCGAGCTGGGACCGGTCGGCCGAACTGTATTACCAGATCAAGGGTGGCTGCGTCGATTACGGCAGCGTTCACACCACGCGCGCCGACCATGTCGCCGAGCGTCGTCCTCCCGGCAAATGCTGGGCCGCCGACCCATCCCACAATCCCGACAATTATCCGCTCGCGCTGTATCCCGCATGGGATGCCCAGCATCCTCTGCATCTGATCGGACACAGTCAGGGCGGACAAACCATTCGCGCGCTGATCCAGCTGCTCGAACACGGCTCGCCGCATGGCGACGAAGGCGGCGGCGAACTGTACAAAGGTGGAAAAATAGGCTGGATCATCAGCGCCACCACCCTCGCTGCCCCGCATGATGGCACCAGTCTGCGCGACGCCATGACCGACTTCGGTCCCTTCATCGCGCGCATGGCGGCCGGCATCGGCGCCATCGCCAATCCGGCCGGTAGCGGCGGGGGCCTGGACCTGCAGCTCGAGCAGTTCGGCATCGAACGGCGCGCCAATGAATCGGACGCCGGCTACCTGGAGCGGGCCATGGCCGCACCGTTCTGGGACCAGGACAATTTCGATTCGGCGCAATGGGAAATGGGGCCGGACGGCGCCCGCGAATTCAACGCCTGGGTCAAGACCTCGCCCAACGTCTACTACTTTTCACTGGCCAACACCGCCACCGAAGCGGGCACCTTCTGCTGCAACAGCACCGACCGCTCGCTCGCCTTCTTCCAGCGCCAAAAATACCAGTACCCGCGGCGCGACATGGCGCCCCTGACCAAACCGTATGCGGGGGAATGGATCGTGCCGTCGATCGGCCAGCGCGGGCTGGGCTCGTACACCCAGTCGGCGCCAGGCCGGGTCCCGGTCGACGAGCGCTGGTTCGCCAATGACGGTGTGGTCAACACGGTGAGCATGCGCGCTCCGGCCGGGCAGCCCGTGCGCGACTTCAATGGCGTGTCTCTCAAGGGCAGCTGGAACTTCCTGCAGACTTACCGTACCTACGACCATTTCGACATGATCGGCTGGCCCAGGTCGGGGGCGAAGGTCTATCCCATCTACGACACGATTGCATCGATCATTTACGCGCTGTAGCCCCACTTCTGAAGCTGGGCCACGCTGGCGGTCACGCCGCCACAGACGATCACGAGTATAGTGCGCGCGTCGGCAAGCTGCGGCACGTTGGCGTACAGCGCGGCCAACGCCGCGCCGCACGCCGGTTCGACGACGACCCGCTGGTCATCCATGAAACGCAGGCAGGCTGCCACCGCCTCGGCATCACTGACGACGACGCTGCGCACGCGATGGCGCGCGGCCCAGTCGAATGCCTGCTGCGCTACCTGGCGTGCACCGAGCGATGTCGCGATGCTGGTAATGGCAGGCAGCGTCACACGTTCGCCGGCCGCGATCGCGCGCGCCAGCGAATCGGCGCCGGCCGTCTCCACGGCAATCACGGGCACCTGGTCCCAGCCGTTGCGGCGCATGCCTTGCACCACGCCGCACAGCAAGCCGCCGCCGCCCACCGAGAGCACCACCGCGTCGGGCGTGATGCCGGCGCGCGCCACTTCGTCGATCATGCTCGCATGCCCATCCCACAACAGCGGATCATCGAACGGATGAATGAAGGCGTCGCTCGGCTCCAGCAGCGACAGCGCGTGCGCGTTCGCTTCCTGAAAGCTGGCGCCATGGACGATGATGTCGGCCCGTTCGCGCAAAATCAGTTCGCGCGCGCGTTCGGTCGTCGTTTCCGGTACCACCACCAGTACCGGTACGCCCAGGCGGCGCCCTGCATACGCGGCGGCGATACCGGCATTGCCGCCGGACGAAGAGATGAAGCGCCGCGCGCCACGCCGCACGTACTCCTCGCAAGCATGGCCGATGCCGCGGATCTTGAATGAGCCCGGTGGTTGCAGCGCTTCCATCTTGAGCCAGACGGTGCGTCCGGCGCCGGCCAGCGCGCCGGACTCGATCAGCGGTGTTTCAATATGCAGTGTCATGTTCCATCCGTGTCAAAGTTGATCGAGCGTGGCGCGCAGGCTGGCGGCGCGCTCCTGGAAGCCGGCGCGCGCCTCATCGTCCATTTTCTCGAGATTGCGGTACACCATGCCC
>JASLID010000110.1 GCA_030153045.1 Flavobacterium sp. | reverse complement strand
GAGGACAAGTGCAACAGAAAGTATGTACAGGTAATGCTGTAGTGAAACCAGGTAAACTCTATGCGGTGAAATGTCAAGTATATCAGCATTTAAGGGCGACTCGTCCGTTGTTGAAGGGTAGGCAGCTTGAGTTATTCAGTAATGAATAATCTAGATAAATGATAAGGGTCAATTTCGGTTGATACAGAATCCGGCTTATAGGTCTGCTTTTTTTATAATATTTCCAGATTTAGAGATCTGTAAAATGGAATATTAATTTTCTAATTCTTCATCCTCTTCTGGATCTTCTTCTTCATCGTGTTCTAATTCGAAGAATGTAAAGACTGAACCTCCATAGGCTTTTTCAAAAGAAAAATTATCCATGTGTTCTAGTTTGGTGTATTTTGAATGTTCAATAATCATCATGCCATCATCTTCTAAAAGTTCATTTTCAAAAACCAGTTGAATGATTTTTTCAAACTCCTTTTGTTCCATTCCATAAGGTGGATCGGCAAAAATAATATCGTAGGAAGCTTTACTTTTTTCTAAAAATTTAAAGACATCGCTTTTTATGGCTGTAATATCAAAATCAAATTCTTGAGCAGTTTTTTTTATAAACATCACACAACCCATATCTCCGTCAACACTTGTAATAGGAGAGCATCCACGTGAACCAAATTCATAACTAATGCTTCCAGTTCCGGCAAATAAATCTAAAATTTTTAATCCGCTGAAATTGAAATTGTTATTTAAAATATTAAACAAAGCTTCTTTACACATATCGGTCGTAGGGCGAACAGGTAGGTTTTTTGGAGGACTAATGCGTCTGCCTTTATATTTTCCGGAAATTATTCGCATGCGTGTATGAGTATAAAGTTTTGTAAATAATCGTTTGTTGAAATACCGTTTTCTGAATTGTTATTCTCAGAAAATAACGATACGTTTCTAATGTATTTGTAAGCTATTTGATAGATATCATTCTCCATTGCAATATTTCCGAACATTTTTAATTGAAATGTTTCAGGATTTAATTGTAATTGTTCGGCAGTAAATAGCAAATAATAGATAAAATCTTCTTTGGTTTTATATTCAAATGAATTGAATAATAACAGTTTCTGATTTTTTACCGCAATGAGTTGAAAATTATCATTCTGACAATGAACAAATACTTGAGACTCATCGTTATTTTTACTCAAATCTAATATTTTTTTTACCAGAATTGAAAAAGAATGTTTAAAATTAAAATTACCGTAACAATCAATTAATGAGTTGTTTATATTGACATAAGGAATGTAAACCGTATTCATTTCGTAATTTGAAATTTCATCAAAAGCGACAAAATCAGTTTCAAAAACCTTAATGTTATATTGCAAATAACTACTTAAATAGCGCTCATCAAAAAAAGCTTGAGGAACAAAAGTCAATAAGCTGTTGTTGTGTAAAACCAAGACGTCATCGAACTTGTATTGCAAAAGAGGCATCTCTTTAATATACTTAATGACTATATTTTCAAATTCATTGAAATTATCCAATTTAGGAAATGAATAATTTTCAATGTTCTCTATTTTATTTGAAAGTGTATCGACAATGCAAAACGAAATTTCAGATATAGAAATTTGTAATACTAATTTTTTATACGTTTTGTCTAAAATAGTCGCCCTTGAAGTCTGCATTTTTGGTTTTATGCGTTATGAAGCAAATCTACAATTTTTTTTGTGTTATAAGCAAGTTACACTGTTTTACTATGTATATTTGGACAAATAAACTTCGAAATTACCTTTAAATGAGTTCCCAAAAGTTTTACAGTGTTTTACACAATAAATTTCCTTTTCAACCCACTGTAAAGCAAGATATATTTTTTCAAAAAATTGCCGAATTTGTCACCAATTCCAATAAAAATGAAATTTTTGTGTTAAAAGGTTACGCAGGAACTGGAAAAACAACTGTTATTTCCACCATTGTCAATAACCTTATTGAAGTGAACAAAAAATATGTTTTATTAGCTCCAACAGGTCGAGCAGCAAAAGTCATTGCTAATTATTCGAATAAACCAGCTTTTACGATTCATAAGAAAATTTATTTTCCGAAGAAATCTTCCGGAGGAGGCGTTAACTTTACTTTGCAACCTAACAAACATAAAAACACGATTTTTTTCATTGATGAATCTTCGATGATTTCTGATGTGAATACCGAATCGAAATTATACGAAAATGGTTCCTTATTAGATGACTTGATTTCCTATGTATATTCAGGCGAAAATTGCAAAATGATTTTGTTGGGAGATACGGCGCAGTTACCACCAGTTCAACTAGATATATCGCCAGCATTAAATACAGAAACATTAAGTTTAAACTACAATAAAGAAGTTTATTCTATCGAGTTTGATGAAGTCATGCGTCAAGAAGAAAATTCAGGAATTTTATACAATGCCACCGAATTGAGAGAGCTCTTAAAAGACAGTTTTATTACTGATTTTCAATTTAAACTAAAAGGATTTAAGGATATTGTCCGATTAACAGATGGCTACGATATTCAAGATGCGATAGATTCTGCTTACAGCAATTTTAGTATTGAAGATACTGCTTTTATAGTACGATCGAATAAACGTGCCAATCAATATAACGAGCAAATAAGAAGTAAAATTCTGGGTAAAGAAAGCGAATTGTCTACTGGAGATTTTTTAATGGTCGTAAAAAACAATTACTTTTGGTTAAAGGATTCTGATGAAGCTGGTTTTATTGCCAATGGTGATATTATTGAAGTATTGGAAATTAGAAATATTAAAGAACTGTATGGTTTTAAATTTGCTAATGTAAAAATAAGAATGGTCGATTATCCTGATCAAAAACCGTTTGATACAGTTTTGTTGCTAGATACGATTTCGAGTGAATCTCCATCGTTAACCTACGAAGAATCCAATAAGTTGTATGAGGAAGTAATGAAAGATTACGAACATGAAACCACTAAATACAAAAAGTTTCAAAAAGTAAAAGAAAACGAATATTTTAACGGATTGCAGGTCAAGTTTTCATACGCCATAACCTGCCATAAATCGCAAGGAGGACAATGGAATACCGTTTTTATCGAACAACCTTACTTACCTAACGGAATTGACAAAGATTACATTCGATGGTTATACACCGCCATGACAAGAGCAAAAGATAAATTATATTTGATAGGATTTAAAGACGATAGTTTTGAAAACTAAAACATATGGGCACAGAAACAATACTTAGTATCTTTTTAGGAATTGGCTTGGCAGCTTCAGCTGGATTTAGAGTATTTTTACCACTTTTTGCTATGAGTTTGGCCGCTCATTTTAATATAATTCCGCTCAACGAAAGTTTAGCTTGGGTTGGTGGTTTTCCAGCCATGATAGCATTAGGAATTGCCATGATTGCTGAAATTTTTGGGTATTATATTCCATTTGTCGATAACCTATTAGATACAGTAGCAACACCATTAGCAGCTATTGCTGGAACAATTGCTATGGCATCAACATTAATAGACCTTGATCCTATGTTAACTTGGGGATTAGCTATTATTGCGGGTGGCGGAACAGCAACCGCCATGCAAGGTATGACCACAGTAACCCGATTAGCTTCATCAGTAAAAACAGCGGGTTTGGGTAATCCTGTAGTTTCGACTGCCGAAACAGGAACTGCCATCACTTTGAGTTCGTTATCTATTTTTTTACCAATTATAGCGGTTATCATTGTTGTTATATTGTTTGGATTGATTTATTTTGTGTACAGAAAATTTAAAAAATGAAAATAATAGCCGTTATACCAGCTCGTTACGCTTCCACTCGTTTTCCTGCCAAACTTATGCAGGATTTAGGAGGGAAGGCAGTCATTTTAAGAACATACGAAGCAGCAATGGAAACCCAATTGTTTGATGATGTTTTTGTAGTGACTGATTCTGATTTGATTTATGATGAAATCATTTCCAATGGAGGAAAGGCGATTATGAGTGTTAAAGAACACGAGTCAGGAAGCGACCGTATTGCCGAAGCTGTTGAAAATATGGATGTTGATGTTGTAATCAATGTACAGGGCGATGAACCTTTCATCAATGCAGCCCCCCTCGAAAAAGTTATTGAAGTTTTCAAAAAGGATTTAGATAAAAGGGTAGATTTAGCCTCGTTAATGTTTGAAATTAAAGACAAAGAAGAAATTCAAAATCCCAATAATGTCAAAGTAATTGTAGACCAACAAGGATTTGCTTTGTATTTTTCGCGTTCGGTAATTCCATTTCCAAGAGAAGAAAATGTAGGAGTTCGTTATATGAAACACGTAGGTATTTATGCTTTCAGGAAAGAAGCTTTAATGGATTTTTATCGATTGCCAATGTTATCTTTAGAAGCATCTGAAAAACTAGAACAATTACGTTATTTAGAATACGGAAAACGAATCAAAATGATTGAAACTTCACACGTTGGAATAGGTATTGATACTGTGGAAGACTTAGAAAAAGCGAGAAAAATATTTTTAAATTTAGGATAATTATATACAATCATTTGAAAGAATAAATAATTCATTATCGCCTTCAATTTTAGATAATTTGACAACTTTTTTAAATTTAGTTTTCACTATTTTTTGGTAAGCTAAATTTCGTTCAAAATCGGTACTTAAAGTCGCGATAGTATTAAATAATCCGCTACCATTTTCGGAAACAATTTTTGTAATAGTATTTATAAAATCATCTTCAAATAAAAAATCAGGCATGATTTTATCTTGAAAAATATCAATGATAATAAGATCAAACTTCTGATTGGTTTTTTTTACAAAATGATAAGCATCATCTATAACTATCTCAGTATTTTTAAATTTATTTAAACCAAAATATTGATTTGCAATTTCAATAGCTTTTTCATCTAATTCGACTCCAATAATTTTTCCTTTAAAGTCAAATTCGTTTTGAAGAGTATTTATAACACTTCCGCCACCAACACCTAAAACCAAGGCAGTATTGTAGTTTTGTATTTTATTTTTTCCAATGGCATTTAGCCCAATTCGCATTACTCTTTGTAAGCTTCCGTATGAAAAATTGGTGTTTTTAGAATCTAAAACTAGCTGACCATTATTCCATGTCACTTCTAAATTTTTATTAATTTCAGAGTTGGTTTGGTATATATTTATTGGGATGATATAGCTTAAAAGTCGCTTTAAATTCATAACTTTCATTTTCTAATCGTAAATATAATGCTATTTTTGGCCAAAGATTAATAATGAAATCGCATTTCAAAAAAATATCTTAGTTAACAATAATTAAAATAAATGCGATAACATATATGACCAATAAAAAAAGAAGTCTACATATATGAAAAAAAACATCTACAAATTCATTTTCTTCAAATTGATGGGCTGGAAAATTTCTGGAAGTTTTAATACAGAAGTTAAGAAGTGTGTCATAATTGTTGCACCGCATACCAGTTGGCATGATTTTTACGTGGGTCTTTTCACTAGAGGAATTATCGGATTGGAAATGAATTTTGTCGCTAAAAAAGAATTATTCAAATTTCCATTCGGTGCCTATTTCCGTTGGATGGGAGGAGAACCTTTAGACAGAACAGGCGGTTTAAATAAAGTAGATTCAATCGCTGAAATTTTTAACAAAAAGGAAGTTTTCCGTTTGGCTATTGCTCCTGAGGGAACTCGTAAAAAAGTAACCGAATGGAAGACCGGTTTTTATTACATCGCTCTAAAAGCAGGCATTCC
>JASLID010000086.1 GCA_030153045.1 Flavobacterium sp. | reverse complement strand
CGGGGTGTAGCGTAGCCCGGTTATCGCGCCTGCTTTGGGAGCAGGAGGCCGCAGGTTCGAATCCTGCCACCCCGACTTATTATATGTCGGATTTTGGCCCAATAGCTCAGCTGGATAGAGCAACTGCCTTCTAAGCAGTAGGTCTCAGGTTCGAATCCTGATTGGGTCACATAATAAAGCTTCACAATCGTGAAGCTTTTTTTGTGCTTATTAATTTGCATAAGAATAAGTTAGGATTATTCCAGACATTTAGTAGCTTATTTAGATACAAGCCTTTCTTTATAAGGCTTTTTTTATTGACTTTATTTGAGTAATTTTCAGCTCAAAATCTTCTAAAATGAAAATAAAGCACTTATTTCAAATATTTTTATTGTCCATTTTTTTTAATTCTTGTAAAGCGCAAAAAAGCAGTATTAAATTAGAAGATTTAGGGGTAAACGACTCCACTTTTGTTAATATTAAAGACTATAGTTCAAATTTTGTATTTGATATGAAATATGCTACAGATGATAATTTTTTAAAAACAAAAGTATACGAGTGTGGGGAGTGTTTTCTTCGTTTAAAAACTGTGAAATCATTAATTGAAGCCAATAACGATTTTATTAGAAAAGGCTATAAAATAAAGTTGTTTGATTGTTACCGCCCGCTAGATGTACAGAAAAAAATGTGGGACATTGTTTCAGATCCTAATTATGTAGCTAATCCTTCCAAAGGATCAATACACAATAGAGGAGGAGCTGTTGATATTACGCTAATTGATGAAAATGGAAATGAATTAGAGATGGGAACGAAATTTGATCATTTTGGACCAGAATCTGCCCACGATTATAAAGAATTTGAAAAAGAGATTTTAAAGAATAGAAAATTGCTCAAAAAAATCATGATGCGCAACGATTTTGAATCCTTTGATTCCGAATGGTGGCATTATAATCTAGACGGTTCTCGTAAAGATAAATTATCAAATTTCACATGGAAATGCGATTAGTTTTCAATGCACGAAAAATTATCAATAAAAAAATCTTCGGGTTTAAAAGTTAAAGCCAGTTTTTCTGAAATTAATTGTTTTGGCAATACATAATCTATTGTTTCCGATGCATATTTTATTCGCATCATTGTAATTGTGAACTTCTTTAAATCTTCAAAATCATTTTTGAGGAATAAGAAATTGGCATCAAGGAATCGATTGTTTTCCTTTTCAATTTCATTATATATTAGATTGTCACACTGATTTTCAGCATTATTAATCAATGTGAAAATTTTCCCGTTAGATAATTGGAAGTAAACTTTCGAATTCTTATCTAAGCATTTCGGTGTAATAAAATCTTTGCTTTTCTGAATGATTTGTAGTTTCAAAACGGGTGTTCCACTTTCGGAAATTAAGGATAAGAATATTAATTGTGAGGTGTTTCCAAACACTTTTTCATATACCAAACAGCTTTTTGTTTCTTTCAAAGTTCCAATAGAATCGGTAACATTAACAGCGTAATCGCATGGCTTTTGGGCAAAAGAAAAGTTTTGAATAAATATAAAAAGTACAATTAACTGGATTCTCATTTGGATTAAATTTTGGCGCAAATTAATACAATTTTGCGATTATTTACATCAGTTGAAAAAAAAGAATAGATGTTTCCGCCGTCTTTAATTTTCCATTTTTTTCTAATGTTTTCCACTGTTTCTGGGAAATTTCGAGTGGTTATATTGGCTTTACTATTTTCTAAAAATTGCTTCATTTCTTTTTTATTGAATTCAAAACAGTTTTCTATTGTGAATCGTCTTCCTGGAAAATCAATTAATTCATTAGAAGTATATAAATGAGAATGCTGGTGCAATTTGTTTAAGTTGAATCGATTGGCAATAATTTCAAAAGCACCCGATTTTAAAATGGCGGCATTGGGTTCGTATAAATACTTTTGCGGTAGTGAGTAAGAAACAGTTTCAATCTCCGAATTCAATTCAAAATCGAATTTATCGTCACTTTCTTTATTGATATTGATTGTTTTAATTTCAATTTCTCCTTTATACTCTTTTTTCAATACCCACAGTAATTCCTTAACTTCATTATTAACAGCGACAATATGAATGCATTTTACATTATTTAACTCGGTTAATCCAGCAGTAATGTCAAGAATTGGAGCTGTTTTTATTAGAATATTTTCAGAAAAGCTAAAATAAATTTCCAAGTTCTCAGGAACATTGGGCAAGCAATCGTTTAGCATAAAAACCTTGCCTTTTGCATCATTTCTTCTTGATGGATCAATATAAATCCAATCGAATTGTTTGTTTAATTTCTGCAGCGTTTTTAAACTGTCTCCAACATGACAATCTATATTTTTTGCATTAAGAATTTCAAAATTATGCTTTACTGTATGAGATAATTCTTCATTCAATTCGCAATGAACAATTTGATTTATTTGCTTTGAGAAATAATAATCGTCAATACCAAATCCTCCTGTTAAATCAATTAAATTTTCGCCCGATACTAATGAGCTTTTGTATTTAGCTGTAATTTCTGAAGAGGTTTGTTCTATCGAAATTTTACTTGGATAAAGGATATTTTCATGGCTAAACCATGTTGGAAGTTTTTCTTTTGCTTTACTTTTTGAAGCAATTTGAGTTAAAATTTCACTCCAGGGAATCTCTGGAAAAGGGTTTTTTAATAATGCAATTTTCGGAAAATTATCATTCAAAGAATTGTTGATGAATTGCTGAATTTCGGGTTTTAGTAAATCGGGATTCAATACTACAAATCTTTAGTTAATGATTGTATAATTCGGTTGTCAGGCAAAAATTCTTTCCCAATCACTTTAAGTATTGTATAAGTTGGTACAGCCAATATCATTCCTATGATTCCAAATAAAAATCCAAAGATTAAAATGATTAAGAAAATTTCTAATGGATGCGATTTTGTGCTATTAGAAAAAATATAAGGCTGACTAAAATTATTGTCAATAAACTGTACAATGAAAAAGCCTATGGAAACGTAAATAGAGGTCCATAACATGTCGGAAGTAAATTGCCCGTTAAAATTACCCAACAAAGTTAAAAGGACTGCTAAAACAGTTCCTATTAATGGACCAATATATGGAATGATGTTTAAAATAGCGCACAAGAAAGCAATGATAAGAGAGTTTTCGACTCCAAAAATCACTAAGACAATAAAATAAAGCACAAAAACAATGAATAGTTGAAGCAGCATGCCTAAAAAGTATCGAGACAATAATTCGTTAATTTTTGCAATCGAATTGAATATTTTTTCTTCGTGCTGATCAGGAACGACAAATCTAAAAATCTTAACAAAAATAATTCTGTCTTTTAGAAAGAAAAAAGTAATAAAAAAAACCGAAGCAATCCCCATTCCTATATTGCTTAACGTGCTTAACATGGTGTTTAAAAAATCGGATATGAAATTAAAATTCAGTTTCGAAATAAGATTGTATTCCTTAAACATTTTATCGCCATTAATTCCTTTGTCATTCAAAAAATTTTTTCCTTGAATGAGCAGTTCGTTTAACTGGTTATGAAAAGTAGTACTGTCAAATAGAGAAAGTTTACCTCCTTGATTTGAAATCAAAGGAATAAACATCATAATAAACCCAAAAATAATAAAAGCGTAAAAAGCCAGTGTTGTTATTACAGCGACAGTTAATTTAAATTTCAAACGACGTCTTAAAAAATTTATTATTGGAGTTCCAATCATAGTTAATATGATAGAGATCAATACATAAACAATTACTATTTGAATTTGATATAAGAAATAGAGTAGAAGCGTAAAGACAACCAATAAAAGGACTGCTCTTACAATGCCATTAGCAATTATTTTTGAATTCATATATTGATAAAATTATAAACGAATATAATAAAAAAACTCGCTACAAGAGCGAGTTTAATTTCTATATCTAGAATTATATTATAATCTGAAAGAAGCTCTAGAACCTCCTGAAGCAAATACTGCATCCATTCTAGCTTTTTGTCCTAATGAGAACATATACATACCTCTGTCGTCAGTATAGTCCATATAGTTCATTGTCATTTCTACTGGAGCACCTGAACAAGTACTGTAGTGAGGATAAGCTGGAACACCATAATTAGCAGTGTTGTGAACTGGAGTGTCAGAAACTGAATCTGAACCACATGTTGCATCTCCCCAAATGTGACGTAAGTTCATCCAGTGACCTACTTCGTGAGTTGCAGTTCTACCTAAGTTGAAAGGATAAGTTGCAGTTCCAGAAGTACCTAAATATTTAGAATCGATTACAACTCCATCAGTAGAAGAAGAACCTCCAGGAAATTGAGCATATCCTAAAATTCCACCACCAATTGTACAAACCCAAAGGTTCATTTTTGTAGTAGGAGAAACTGGGTTCATACCACCTTGAGTTGATTTTTTCATAGCATCATTAGTTCCCCAAGATGTTTTTGTAGTCGATTTTCTGATAACTTGATCTAAAACGAAAGAAATTCCAACGTTAGCTTTTTTAGACGCGAATAAAGTAGGTACTTTATTGTAATCTGAATTTGCAGCATTAAAATCTTTATTCAAAACATCAATTTGAGATTGAATTTGAGCTAAAGAAATGTTTTCAGCTGCAGTTCTGTATAATACGTTTACTACAACTGGAATTTGAATTTTTCCGTTCACTAAACGACCTGTAGCAATTGCATTTTCAGTTTGTCTTTCAATATCTGCCATTCTTGAAGCTAATTCTGGATTTGCTCTTAATTGAGCTTCTAATACTTCGTGAGAAGCACAACCTCTGTGAGTAGAAGTTGATGCAGTTGATTGCTCTTCAGTTACAGAATTGTCATCTTTTTGACAAGAGAACATTAATAAAGCTACCGAAGCAGACAATAACAATTTTTTCATAATTTTTTGGTTTGGTTAATAATTTATTTGTTGGTTTATTAATAATTGTGGCGCAATACTATGTAATAATTATGAATACTCAAAATTTTTTGATAAAATATCGATGAAAGCGTAATTTAACAAATCATTATATTTTTGTTAATAACCTATACAAGCCTTATTATACATGGCTTTTGTAAATGAAAACTGTTAATATCTTAAGTCTTAAAAAATAAGATAATTTTACTTATTCTTAATTTTCAATGTGTCATAAAAAAAAACTCGCCACAAGGGCGAGCTTAATTTCTATATCTAGAATTGTATTATAATCTGAAAGAAGCTCTAGAACCACCTACAGCAAATACTGCATCAACTCTAGCTTTTTGTCCTAACGAGAACATATACATACCTCTATCATCAGTGTAGTCCATGTAGTTCATTGTCATTTCTACTGGAGCACCTGAACAAGTACTGTAGTGAGGATAAGTAGGAACACCATAGTTAGCAGTGTTGTGAACTGGAGTATCAGAAACTAAATCTGATCCACAAGTGGCATCACCCCAAATGTGACGTAAGTTCATCCAGTGACCTACTTCGTGAGTAGCAGTTCTACCTAAGT
>JASLID010000072.1 GCA_030153045.1 Flavobacterium sp. | reverse complement strand
TTAACTAACAACGGCGGTACCAATTCATGCGACAAGTCTCTGACTTTATCATGTGCATTTTTTAGTAGAGTTCTTGTTTTTTTTAAGTCTTCAATTTGATCTTTAGTTAAGTTACTTTCAAAAGCGGATAAGTGCAATCCTACTGATGACAATACAGCACTAACATGATCATGTAAAACACCTGATATTTTATTACGCTCTTGGTCTTGACCATCTAACGTAGCGCTAATAATTTTGAATTGTAAATTGGTGTCTAAATCTTTTAACTTATTTTTTTGCTTTAGCAATAAATTCTGATAATAAAAATAAAAGATAAAACCAGCCAAAATAAACAATGAAGCTAAGAGTAAAAATAGTTTTTGATTTCTGCTTTGTCTTTCAACAATCAGTTTTTCTTTTTCATTAAACTTGTTTTCAATTTTGTCTATAGCATATTTAGTTTCAATCTCTTGAGTAGCTTGCTCAAGCTTACCATTGAAAATAACATCATAAACTTCTAAGTATTTATTAGTATAATCGAGAGCATTTTTATAATCACCTAATTTTTCATAGGCAAAAGAAACGTTCATATAAGCTTGCGATACATTTATAGGATCTTCATCGTTAGGATATGTTTTTAATATCTCTATATAACAATCCTTTGCTTTTTGATAATCTTTCTCGGCAACTAAGTAATAATAACCCAAATTATTTTTTGCATGAGTTATTATACTTTCTTCTTTTTGTTGTAATGCTAATTCAATAGCATTATCGATATTTTTTTTAGCATCTGAATATTTTTCTTTTTTCATATAATAGTGAAAAAAGTTTTGATGCGTTTTTATCCGCTCTTTAATATCTGTCGAGTTTTTGGTATAATAAGCTACTTTGTGTAAAAAATATTCTGCACTGTCAGACTCAATCATTCCATAATATCTAAAAAGCCCTTGGTTAGCTTTTGATAAAAGATCAATTCTATTTGTTTTTTCAGCAAGAGCTTTGGCTTTGTATAAATATTTTTTTGCTTTTGTGAAATTAAAGCTACTAGAATACAGGTTTCCTGTTTTCCAGTTAATTATGACAAGCTTGTCAATAAGGTTTTGCTGTTCAGCAATCTTTCTAGATTCGAATAAAATTTTTAACGCATTTTCGTAATCATTAAATTTTTCAAACAAAAGTGCTCGTTCAAACATCATATCACAATAGTTATTGTGTTTTTTAGTATTTAAAAAGAAATCTGATTGAACACGTGCATAGTTCATAGCCTTTATGGGCTTCTTTTTTGCTAAATAAAATGCAATAGAATCTGTTTTGACTTTCTTTTGTTGAAAGCCAAAACAGATAAATGATGCAAAAAATATTAGAGTAATTTTTTTCAAAGATTATTGGTCTATTTGAACAATAGGTTTTTTAATCACAACTGTTGCAGATTCATATTGTTCGAATTTAACATAAATACCATTACTTACAGTATTTACAATCTCATTTTGTTGAACAAATGTTGTTGATGGTGTTGTTTGTCCTGGATTTAGTTTTACAGAAATCGTATATTTTCCCGCAGCAAAATCTATTGTCTTAAAGCAATTGTCTGGAATGTTAAAAATAACTTTAAATTGTGTTTCGCTAATTTTTTCGCAGGTGTACATACCTAGCATTGTGTAAGCCATAGTTCTCATTTTTTAGTGGTTAATTGTTTATTAAATTGTGTTTGGTTGCAAAAAGTACCAGTCCTACGGAACTTTTTACTTTTAGTTTTTTCATTAAATTTTTGCGGTGTGTTTCCACGGTATTGGGACTTATGTTTAATATTTCGCTAATATCTTTTCCGCTTTTTTCTTCGCAAATATAATTTAGAATTTCTAATTCTCTTCCTGTAATATTAGAAATAGTTTCTTCAATGTTTAAACCTTGATTTTGAGTATTATCAGTAAAAACATTAAAAATCTTATCTTTTATAGATGCCGAAAAATATTGATTACCCATAGCTACTGTAGTGATTGCATCTACTATATTTTCGCCAGCACATTGCTTTGTTAAGTAACCACTTGCTCCTAATTTTATAACCTCTTTTATTAATTTAGGGTCATCATAACTGGATAAAATAATTACTTTACAAGTGAACCCAGTTTCATTAAACTCTCTAAGTACCTGAATACCATCCTTTTCAGGCATGTTGATATCCATGACTAAAACATGTGCATCATTTTTAGCTACTCTTTCTACTAGATTCTCACCATTTAACGAAAATCCAACCACCTCGAAATAGGGAATAGTTTTTAAAACTGCGAGCATTCCATCAATTAGAACTTGATGGTCATCGGCAAGATGTATTTTGATTTTTGTTTCCATAACATAATTTGTTTTTTCAAATGTATAGGATATTAAAATTACATCAAATACCCCGAATTAATGATTTTTATCTCACTAATTTTAGTTAGAAAATTAACTAAAATTAGTGAGAGATTTTGCCTGTATAAGAAAAGCCAGTCAATTTGACTGGCTTTTCTCCGCACTAATAAACTAAGATGAAAGGTTTATCTCAATCGATCCACAGATTTTACGAGATCTTCGTCCTTCTTGATGGCTCTATTAGCCAAAACTAATAGAAAGATAGCTACGATAGGAAGAAACATCCCAATACCCTTCTCAGAAACCACAGTCTCTCCAGATACGTTTAGTGTACGATACACAAATAATCCTAGTAAAATTAAGTTCAATATCATATTCAATCTGTTCATCACAAATTGATTTTGTCTTTTTTTGAAAGATAATATACTCAATAACGATAGGGAAGTACTCAACCCAAAAAGAATAGTATAAAGTATATTGCTCATAAAATAAAATGCTTCGCCATTTTCAAATTTCCATAAATGAAAAATGAAAGGTAGAGCACCAGTGATAATTAGAGCAATTAATAAATATATACTTTGTATTCTTTGTATCATTTTAAGTGATATTATACGCACAAAAATATATTTTCTTTTCATAAAAAACTATTGTTTACTCAAATAAAATTTGTAATATTGCAGTAATAATCCGTAAGCACTTCATACTTCGGAAGATAAGTTTCATTAAAGAATCTCATTTACACCCTATCGTGTTCCCGATTAAATTAATTTAATTCCTACATCAATTTATGTTTGATATTTCTGTTTTAAAAGAAATGAAGCTCACCGAGCTACAAGAGATTGCTAAAATTGCTAAAATCAATAAATTCAAGACGCTGAAAAAAGACGAATTAGTATATCAAATACTAGATTATCAGGCAGCAAACCCTGAAAAAATAGCGCCAGCAATTGAAATTTCTGCGCCTCAAGAAAGTGAAAAACCTAAGAGAGCAAGAATTTTAGATGTTAAACCAACGAAACAACCTGCTGTTAAGCCTATTCCGCAACAAGAAATAACTTTCGATGAAATTAAGACTGAAACAGTTGTAAAACCAGTTGCTGAAATTCAAAATAAACAACAACGTCCACCAAAAGTAATTCGTTTTAAGAAAGACGAAAATAATGTTACTCAAGTTGACAAATCTCATAAGGTTCAAAATAAAGGTAATAAACCTGTAACCGCAGCACCAATAAAAACTGAAGAAGTAGCTGAAGTGACAACTGAAGAATCTGCACCGGTTCAAGTACAAGGGAATGAAAGTACTGTTCAAAATCCAAATCAGAACAATCCAAAACCCAATCCAACCCAACAAAATCAAAATCCGAACGCCAAACACAAAAAAAGCAATAATTTTAGAGAGCCAGATTATGAGTTCGAAGGAATTATTGAAACGGAAGGTGTTTTAGAAATGATGCCGGACGGTTATGGATTTTTACGTTCGTCAGATTATAATTATTTAGCTTCACCAGATGATATTTATTTATCGACTTCTCAAATTAGATTATTCGGTTTAAAAACTGGAGATACAGTTAAAGGTGTGGTTCGTCCTCCAAAAGAAGGCGAAAAATATTTCCCATTAGTAAAAGTGCTAAAAATTAATGGACATGATCCACAAGTGGTTCGTGACAGAGTTTCTTTCGAGCATTTAACGCCGGTTTTTCCAACAGAAAAATTCCGTTTGGCCGAAAAAGGAAGCTCGATTTCTACCCGTATCATTGATTTATTCTCTCCAATTGGAAAAGGGCAACGTGGTATGATTGTAGCACAGCCTAAAACAGGTAAAACAATGCTTTTAAAGGATATTGCCAATGCTATTGCTGCAAACCATCCAGAAGTATATTTAATTGTTTTATTAATTGATGAGCGTCCTGAAGAGGTAACCGACATGCAACGTAGTGTACGTGGAGAAGTAGTAGCTTCAACTTTCGATAGAGAACCACAAGAGCACGTTAAAATTGCTAATATCGTGCTTGAAAAAGCAAAACGTTTGGTAGAATGTGGTCACGATGTAGTAATTCTATTAGATTCAATTACACGTTTGGCTAGAGCTTATAACACGGTTCAACCAGCTTCCGGAAAAGTATTAAGTGGTGGTGTCGATGCGAATGCATTGCAAAAACCAAAACGTTTCTTTGGAGCAGCTCGTAATGTTGAAGGTGGTGGTTCGTTAAGTATCATTGCTACGGCATTAACGGAAACCGGTTCGAAAATGGACGAAGTAATTTTCGAAGAATTTAAAGGAACCGGTAACATGGAACTACAATTGGATCGTAAAATTGCGAATCGTCGTATTTTCCCATCTGTCGATTTAACCTCTTCAAGTACACGTCGTGACGATTTATTATTAGATGAAAAAACAATCCAGCGTATGTGGATTATGCGTAAATATTTGGCCGATATGAATCCTGTAGAAGCTATGGAATTCATCAACGACCGATTCAAGAAAACCAGAAACAACGAAGAGTTTTTGATTTCAATGAATGACTAAAATAAAAAATCCCGAAGCGTTAAGCTTCGGGATTTTTTTTATTTGGGCGTGACCTCTTTCGTTCCTCTCTCGGTCGTGCTATTCGTTACAATCTTTTACTTTACTTCGTACGTAAAAGGATTTTCACTTCTATCACTCACGCAGACTATCTCGTGAAAACCAATGTATTTCCTTTCGACAAATTCGCATCAAAAGCATAACCTTCATAATTGAACCCTTTTAAACCTTCCAAAGTTTCAATATTGTAATCAATAATATAGCGAACCATCATACCTCGGGCTTTTTTGGCAAAGAATGAAATCATCTTTAGTTTTCCATCTTTGTAATCTTTAAATTCAGGTGTAATAACTGGAACTTTTAGTTTCTTCACATCAATCACTGAAAAATATTCGTTGCTTGCCAAATTGATAAACAATTCATTCTTCTTTAATTCTTTGTTTAAGGCGTTGGTTAATGTTTCTTTCCAAAAACCATATAAATTTTTGTGTTCTCCAATAGGCAATTGTGTTCCCATTTCCAATCTATATGCCTGCATTAAATCTAAAGGTTTCAAGATACCATATTGTCCGGAAAGTATGCGGAGCTTACTTTGTAAAACTGCTAATTTTTCCTCCGGAATAGAGTAGGAGTCCAATCCCAAATACACATCACCATTAAAAGCATAAACGGCTGGACGTGCATTTTCTGTAGTGAAAGGTGTTTTGAATGCTTTGTTTCGCTGCCAGTTGAGTTCGGCCAAGTTATCTGAAATTTCCATTAATTCCGATAAATCCTTTGGTTTTAGTTTTTTTAAAACTTTAATAATCTCTTTGGCTTGCTTCAAATAAACAGGTTTTGAAAATTGTTCTGTAGGCAATGGTTTTTCAAAATCTAACGATTTAGCTGGCGATATTACTATTTTCATTTTGGTAAACGTCTTTGTATTTTACAAATATAATTATATATCAATTGTCGTTAAATAAAAAATCCGAACAAAATGGCTTTCATTCGGAAATGTATTTTTAGTTTATAAATTATTGACTAACTCTTCTTACATAGGCTTTGGCTTGACTTCTTTCGTCGAAATGGCAGAAACCTTATCATTTTTATCAACAGTTACACTTAATTCTCTCATGAAATATTTTTTTTCATAATCTATTTTATATCTGAACACATATTCATCGGTCAATTTAAGATACGTAATATCGATAAGTTTTATAAAATTAAATTTTCCATTTCTTTGACGAATTTTCAGGCAGGTAGCAGAAATTTTTTCAGGAGTTGCATTTTGAATCACTTTGTCAGTGGCTTCCTCTTTAGAAAATGGCTTGAATCGAGAGGTGTTACAGGATTCAAGAAGTCTTGAACCTAAATCAAAAGCTCTATTTTTTTTGACGGCTTCCACTTTACTGGACTCGACCAGCACAGCGGTATTTTCTGCTTTCTTGCTTTTACAGGAGAAAAGAAACAGCATTGTTAGAATCAATAATTTTACTTTCATTTTTAAAACACTTTTAGTTACAACGTTTTATAAATGAGTATAGTATTTGAGTTGAAAAATACTTTCGGTTAATCTAGTTTTTTTGAAGATTGTGCTTGCATAATATGCAAAAAACTGTCTTTTGTCATAGGTTTTACAATGAAATCAACCACTGAACTAATTGCTCTTGACTTTTGAATATCTGCTGGATCAATAGAAGAAGATACAATGTAAATTGGTATTTTTTTGGTTAGGTGTGGTTGAAGTTTGACATATTCTTTTAAGAATCCCCAACCATCCATTACAGGCATAAAAAGATCAAGCAGAATTATATCTGGAAGTTTATCATGATTTTCGGACAGTTTTTTCAAAAAATTAATAGCATCGAGACCATTAGAAAAGGCATCAATATCTTTAACAAGATGAGTTTCGGTAATTACTTTTTGAGTTAAATACCTAAAAATCATATCGTCGTCAATTATACAAATGTTATCAATTTTTTTCATCTCTAGCCTTTTCATATAATTTAATGGTAAACACACTTCCTTTGTTTGGTGTGCTTTGAGCACTTATATTTCCGCCCATCGCTTCTATTTGAGTTTTAGTTATAAACAAACCAAAACCCTTTGCTTTTGGGTGATTGTGAAATGTTTTGTGAAGTTTGAAAAGATCATCTTTGTTTTTTTTCATATCAATTCCCAAACCATTGTCGCTAATATCAATGCAAGTCCATCCCTCTTTTTTGTAACTTTTAATATGGATTTTTGGAGTTCGTTCAGGCGAATGATATTTTATAGCGTTACTAACAAGATTAAGGATGATATTAGAAATGTATTTTTTCGAATATTTAATTTTATTGACTTCCGAAAAATCGTAGGTTACTTCTGCATTTGTTTTTATGATTTCATCATCAAGGATTTTTATAACATTGATGGTCTGTTTTTCCAGATTAATTTTACTTCGTCTAATAGTTTGGTCCATTTTGACTTGAGTGGCTGTAACCAATTCTTCAAATGTATTGTGTAGCAAATCGATAACAGTCTTTTGAATTTTCATGTAGTGCAACTTCTCATGATCATCATTAGTTTCCTTAATTATATCATTTAATTGAATAAGATTGCTTAAAGGAGCTCTAAGATTATGAGCTATAATTTGACAAAACTCTTCCAATTGTTTTTTTTGTTTGGTAATTTGTGAAATCATCAGGTTACGCTCAGTTATCTTTTCTTTAAGTTTAGCTTCAACCTTTTTTAATTTTGTAATATCTGATGAAAGGACGAGTATGCCTTCAGGAACAGGTTGTATACTTAACTCAAACCATCCTCGTGTGCCGTCTGGAAAGTCAAATTGAGTAGTCATTTCAGAAGGAATTCGATTAAACATGCAAGATTCTAATGATTTAAATACCAAAGTATTTTCTATACCTGGATATTTTTCCATCATGGTGTTTCCAAGCATGGCTTGTTTTGTTGAAAGGCCTTGTTTAGCAATTGAATCATTGACATAAAAATATCTCCAGTCATAATCTATAACCTGAACACCTTCAATCATGTTGTCAAATACAGAATATTTACTGCTCGACAAGTTATACTCATCTCTAGTAATGATTATATTTTTGAGAACTCTACCCATTATGTTCTATTGTTTAGTAGGTTTAAGACAACTGTAGTTTTATCCCATATTGAAAATTTTATTAACTAAATAAATAGTAGAATTTGAATTGGCTAGAATCTGTTAGATGGAATTTTATTAGTAATTCTACTGTTCCATAAATTTAACCTTTTAAAAGAAAGTTTAGTTACGGTTTTTCCGTACAAATGGTTAAATTAGTGAGTATAAGAAAATCCTAGCCCGATTGTTATCGAACTAGGATTTTAAAGTAAATATAAACAATCTGAAACTATGCAGCAGGAATAATATCAATGATAACAGTTCTATTATAAAAACGCTCTTCAGGATATTTGTTTTCAAATGGGGAAGAAGTTTCATTTTCTCCAAATCCATTTACTATAAATTTCACATCATTTCTTCCGGTTTTTGATAAACTATTTTGAAGAATGGTTTTAACATCATTTGCACGAGCAATTGATAAATCTTCATTATGAGCATCTTCACCAATGATATCGGTATGTCCTTTTATAATAACCGTTGCTCCAATAGGGATTTTAGGTGTTACAATTTCGGTAAGATATTTTTCGTAAATGCTAATGGCTTTCGACTCATTAAATTCATAAATGATACTGTAGCGAATTCCATTTTCAACTTTAGCTGGTTTCCAAAGATTTACATGTACAGGAGCTTCTTTTACTGATAATTCATCCGCTTTTGTAATTCCTATCATTTTTGCTTTATAGTTTCCTTCAGAACGATTTCCTAAAATAGATTTACCAGCAATACTGGCTTGATCATCGGTATAAGGTCCAAAAGTTTGTACTTTTCCTTTTTCATCTTTTAACTCCAAAGTCCAAGATTTGAAAGCTTCTTTTGCTCCAGTATTATTAAAAACAACATAGCTTTCAACAGGTGCTTCCTGCGGATAGGTAATATACACTGGTTTTAATGGAGCATTTGGTCCACTTTGAAATTCCATCAGTAAAACTGGTGAATTGGTTTCAATAGAAACTCTTTGATCTCCTTCACGAAGTAATTCAAGTTCACGTGTACCTCCTGGTTGTTCGGAAGGAAGAGCTGGTTTCGTACGACCTTCAATATTTATTCTAGAAGGTGAAATGCTAAATACATCAACTAAATACGTTTTGATAGATGTTGCCATGGCACGTCCATCTTCAGGTCCTTTTTCTGATGACCCTACTAAAGTAATACTAGTAGAAGTGTTTTTTTGCATACGATCTCCTAAAATGTTTAATACATTATAATAAACAATCATTTGTCGTTTAGAACGTTCAGACAATTTTTCTGGAGCAGATACATTCAGTTGGTCTTCTTTAAAATCTTTTACTTGGTCTTTTCTAAGCAATTCATAGCGATTAGGAATTGCAGTTGAACCTACATTAAAAAACACATAATTTCGAAGAGGGAATATTTCATTAGCTCTGTATTTTATAGGAATATTATTAGGAGAATCAATAGAAAACTGAGACTCATAATTTGCCGATACAGGAGTAGCTATATTTTTAGCTCTACCAAATTTAAGCGCAACACCAGCTCTCGCAGTAGTAATGTTCCATGTTTCTGTTGAACGTGGATGCTGTCCGAAGTAAGGATGAAATGCGATAAAAGGAGACAATTCAAATTGATTTTGACTTTGTTTTGAAGAAAGCGGTATGTCAAATCCAAGACCAACTTGCATCGATAAAATAGTTTTTTTGACATTATCAAAATCACCATCTATTCTTGAACTTCCTACCTGATTTGGAAAATCAGGATTAGTTCCCAATTGATATTTAAAGGATTTCTCCATGTTGAAAGCCAAACGAGGTCCTGCAAACAAATAAAATCCAGTTTGGAATGGTGCAAAACGCAAACTAGGTTCGATAGTAATATAGCTTATATTGGCAGATAAATCTGCTGGACAATTACAAGGAGTCATGACTTGGTCAAATTTACCTTTACGGTTGTCATATCCTGCCTGAAACATAACACCCCAATTAGAATTTACTGGTCGATATTCTACTAATGGCAATATAAAAAGACCCACACCATCTCCGTCGTGAAAAGCAACAGGAGCTGTAAGACTTGAATTTATGGTCTGTGTTGAACCGCGATAGAAATTAAAATTAGCACCGCCAGCCAAACCAAAATACCATGATGGTCTTGAATATTCTACTTCCTGAGCTTGAAGAGGTGCTTGAATTCCTATAACAACTAATGCAGTGACTGCAAAAGTTTTCATGTTTGTGAAAGAGGGCCACGTCATTCGCAACCCTTTTATATTTTTAGTTTTAGTATCCATTTTTTTATGAATTAAGGTTTTGTGATAATATTTGTAGAAGTCATGACTACTGAACCATTTCTGGCTAGCATTCTACCCTCTGCAGTAGCATTAGAATTCATTGTTATTGAAGTTAAAGCCAACACATTTCCTTTAAAAATGGTATTGTCTCCTATGGTAGCTGAACTACCAGTTTGCCAAAATACGTTTTTAGCTTGTGCTCCTCCGCTAAGAATAATACTTCCACCAGCTCCACCAACTGTTGTAAAATCTGAAGCTATTTGGAAAATCCAAACTGCATTTGGATCGCCTTGAGCATCCAATGTCAAATTACCAGACTGTACTAAAAGTGTCGAGGTTGATTTGTAAATACCCGGAGCAAGCGTAGTACCACCTAAATCACCTGAAACTGTTGCTGGCGCAGGAGATGTAGCTCCTTCGGCAAAAAGATAAGCATCAACTAAATGCTGCTTTGCTAACGAAAGCATTGCGGCAACTGCGGCAGAATCATCAGAAGCATAAATAGCTCCATTTACAACAATAGCAGGAGGGAAACCAGTAACTGAAGAACGCACTCCCGGACTAATACCAACATTCAAATCGTGAATTTCACTAAAACCAGCATTATTACTAACCCCAACACCTGCTAGGATTCCAAATTGTTCTGCTGATCCTAAATTTACACCTTGAGCACTTCCGCTTGCACCAGTACTAAACGTCCATACATGATTGTTTGCTAAAGGAATACCAGCTATATTTTTAGCTCCTGTTGTAATAGTGGCTGTATAAGTAGCATTTAATACTAGATCCGAAGTTGGAGTAAATGTTGCTGTGGTTCCACTGTATGAAACAGTTCCCAATATTGAGTTTGTTCCTCTTCTTAAAGTAAACGTTGTATTATCTACAGTCAATGGATCCATTGGCATATCAAAATTTGCAGTGATAATTTTGTTTAAAGGAATATTTAAAGTATTGTTTGAAGGATCGGTTGAAATTACTTTTGGAGCTGTGATTGCTCCAGTGGTAAAGGTCCATACATAATTATTAGATAAAGGAGTACCATATACATTTTTAGCACCAGTTGTAATAGTACCTGTGTAAACAGTGTTTATTGCAAATGGAGTTGATGGTGTAAAATAAGCTGTAGTACCATTGTAAGAAACGGTACCTGTTACAGATGTTGTTCCTTGTTTGATAGTAAAAGTTGTTGAGTTTATTGTTGATGGATACATTGGCATATTAAAGGATGCCGAAACTGTTTTATTCAAAAACACTCCTGTAGCATTATTTGCTGGATCGGTAGCAATAACCAATGGAGTTATGGTTCCACCAGTACTAAAGGTCCATACATAATCTTCCTGTAATGCATTACCCATTAAATCCTTCACTGATGTTTTTATTATACTGGTGTAGGTTGTATTTGGTAAAAGATTGGCTGAAGGGTTAAAAGTTGCAGTTGTTCCTAAAAATGAAACGGTTCCTGCAATCATATTTGTTCCTTGTTGAAGTGTAAATGAAGACGTATTGAATGTAGCTGGATTCATCTCTTCATTGAAGTTTGCCGTAATAATTTGATCTAGAGGGACAAAAGTTGCATTATTGGCAGGATTTGTTGACTCCACAACTGGACATAAACCAATCGTTTCTACGAAATCATCTTTTTCGCAACCAATAAAAAGTATAATTGTAGCAATTATAATACTTGTTAATAGTTTTTTTGCTTTCATTTTTTTAACTTTAAGAGTGAAAGAATTTTCACCAGACAAAGTAAAGGTGAGATTTAGCTGAAAGCCTTACACAATTTTAAACCAGACTTGTAAAATTCATAGTTATAAATATTTAGAATATGATTTAATAAAAAACGCCGAACAAAGTAATTTGTTCGGCGTTTTTAAATGTGTGTGTTGTTTTTTAGTATAAACTCGGATATTGTGCAGGATTAACTTCATGCATCATGGCATATACTTTTTCGAAAATATCTTCTACCGAAGGTTTTGAGAAGTAATCACCATCAGTTCCATAAGCAGGACGGTGTGCTTTTGAAGCCAATGTTTCCGGCTGACTGTCTAAAACCATATATCCTTTTTGTTCGTCGATAATTTGTTGTAAAATGAAAGCAGAAGCCCCACCAGGAACATCCTCATCTATAACCAATAAACGATTCGTTTTGGCTACCGATTTTACAATGTCATGATTGATGTCAAAAGGTAATAATGACTGAATGTCAATGATTTCAACATCAATGCCTACTTCTAACAATTCTTTTGCTGCTTGTTCTACCAAACGTAACGTTGATCCATAAGAAACTAAAGTGATATCACTACCTTCTTTAATAGTTTCAACTACACCAATTGGTGTTTTGAATTCACCTAAATTAGTAGGCATTTTTTCTTTCAAACGGTAACCGTTCAAACATTCTACCACTAAAGCTGGTTCGTCAGTTTCTAATAATGTATTGTAAAAACCAGCGGCTTTCGTCATATTTCTTGGTACCAAAACGTGAATTCCACGAATGGCATTGATAATCATTCCCATTGGCGAACCTGAATGCCAGATTCCTTCTAAACGGTGTCCACGGGTTCTAATGATAAGTGGTGCTTTTTGACGACCAGCCGTTCTATATTGTAAAGTGGCTAAATCGTCACTCATAATTTGAATAGCATACAGCAAATAGTCCAAATATTGAATTTCAGCAATGGGTTTTAATCCACGCATCGCCATTCCAATTCCTTGACCTAAAATAGTAGCTTCACGGATACCAACATCGGCCACGCGAAGTTCACCGTATTTTTCCTGCATGCCTTCTAAACCTTGGTTTACATCACCAATGTTTCCTGCATCTTCACCAAAAATCAAACTTTCCGGGTATTTCGAGAAAATAGCATCGAAATTATCACGTAAAACCAAACGAGCATCTACTTCTTCAGCAGTATTGTCATAAGTTGGCAATACTTCTTTGGCAGAAAATATATTACTATCAGATTGCGAAAATAAGTGTGAACTGAATTTCGGCTGAATTTTATTGGTGTAAGCAGTAATCCAAGCTGCCAATTGATTTTTTCCGTTTTCTTTTACAATTAAACGCAATACTTTACGAGCAGTTGTGATAATATCTTTACGGATTGGCTCTTTGATAGAAGCCAAATCGTTTGCATATTTTTCAATAAAAACTTTATTCTCGCTAGAGCTTGCAATCGAATTTAATAAAGAAATTAATTCTTGTTGCTCTTCTTTTGTAGGTGAAACAAAAGCCGTCCAAGCTGCTTTTTTACCTTCCAGAACATCTTTTTTAGCTTGAGCATCAATTTCGTCCAATTCTTCGGCTGTAGCCAAATTATTTTCAATCATCCAAAGTTTCATCTGACGCAAACAGTCAAAATCGCCTTCCCATTCTAATCTTTCGGCATTTTTGTAACGTTCGTGTGATCCTGAAGTAGAGTGACCTTGCGGTTGTGTTAGCTCACGTACATGGATTAAAACCGGAACGTGTTCTTCTCTAGCAATAGCAGAAGCTTTTTGATAGGTTTCTACCAAAGTAGGATAATCCCAACCTTTTACGGTCATGATTTCATATCCTTTATTATCTTCATCGCGTTGGAAACCTTTTAATATTTCCGAGATGTTTTCTTTTGTTGTTTGATGACGGGCGTGAACTGAAATTCCGTATTCGTCATCCCAAACGCTCATCACCATAGGTACTTGTAAAACACCGGCAGCGTTGATGGTTTCGAAAAATAAACCTTCTGATGTTGAAGCGTTTCCAATGGTTCCCCATGCCACTTCATTTCCTTCTTCAGAGAAATTAGTTTGGTTGATTCCAGTTACGTTTCTGTATATTTTCGATGCTTGTGCTAATCCTAATAAACGTGGCATTTGCCCAGCGGTAGGAGAGATATCGGCACTTGAATTCTTTTGTTGGGTTAAGTCTTTCCAATTTCCGTTTTCGTCAAGCGAATGTGTGGCAAAATGCCCACCCATTTGACGTCCGGCACTCATAGGGTCATGCGCTAAATCGGTGTGACCATATAAACCAGCGAAAAATTGTTGGATTGTCATTTGACCAATCGCCATCATAAAGGTTTGATCGCGATAATATCCTGAACGGAAATCTCCATTTTGGAATGCTTTGGCAAGAGCCAGTTGAGGCACTTCTTTTCCATCGCCAAATATTCCGAATTTTGCTTTACCAGTAAGTACTTCTCGTCTTCCTAGTAAGCTACATTCCCTGCTAATGGTAGCAATTTTATAATCGTTTAGAACTTCTGTTTTAAAATCTTCAAAAGTTAGTGTTTGTTTTTCTTCCACTTGTATCATAAATGTGACGATGTAATAATGACAAATTTAAACAAAAACTATATATATTGTATGTTTCTTATGAAAAATATATTTATAGTATGTGTAATTTTAAGTTTGAATATTCAATATAAATTGTGAATAATTTTACTTTATGTTAATTTTATTAAAAATAGTTTAAACAAAACGCCGTTTGTTTCTTTTTTAAAACCATTTTCTTGTGAAAAGGCTAATTAATGTTTTTGGACTTAGGGTTACAATAAATCTTACTTTTTCCTGATAATTTTTTTGATTTAATTCAAATCCGTTGCTGGAATAAACCGGACAGAATACTTCAAAATAACCTGGAACTAAATTAAAATGTATACCGCTATCGTATACAAATTTAGATGTTTGACCACTATTTTTGTATAAACCGATATCTCCATACATTTGAATCCAATGCCAAATGGAAGAGGTTGCATTTATTGTTGTCATCCATTGATTTGCATATGGGTTGGTGAATTTTGATTTGAATCCTCCTTCGGCAATAATGATTTGTTGACTTAAAATCCCTGAGTTTTCTGAACGTCCGTAATAGTTATAATCGAATAAATAATCTTTTGGTCTATCCAATCCAAAATTGTAATAATCGGAATCGGTTTTTTTATAAAGAAAAGTACCAGCAAATAATCTCAGGCTAAACTGATAATTGTTTTCGAAAAGTTTTCTATATCCAATTTCTGAAATCAATTTTCCAAATTTATCTGAAAATTGTAGGTTCGTTCCATAAGCAAATCCCTTTGCGGTTTCGCCATCGTTGTAATTAAATCTTGCATCGAAAACGGAATAGTTTAGCGGTGTTTTTTCAACTTTTAGAACAGGACTTGGTTCTTTATCGACCGTAACTTGTCTGAAATTTAAACTATATCTTTTATTATCTCTTAAATCTAAATCTCTAAATCTAAAACTCACTGAAGGAGTAAATCTTAAGTAAGCCGCATCTTGAATGTAATGATAATAGGAGCCACTTAACGAATACCTAATTTGATACAATCTGGTATTTTGCCTTTGATGATTTAAGCCAAACCCACCTGATCCAGTAATAGAATTTGTTTTAGCCGAATAACTTGGGCTTATTTCATATGAGAAAGGCTTGTCAATAAGTAATTTATTGCTCAATGATAGTGATAGTATTGCGCCATCATAGTTATTAAAACTGACTTCCGGAACATATATTATTTGTTGGTATTTTGGGTTTTCCATATCACTTAACAACGCAAATTTTATAGGCCTGTTAAATGATAAGAACCGTTTTACAGATTTGAAATTATTACGTTTATTGACTTCAGGAATGAAATTTTCATGGTTTAAAACCAATTTGTCCACTTCATTTTTATTGAAAGATATGACGGTATCAGTTTTTATATTGTTGATCCATTTTTCGAAAACAACTTCTTTTTTCTTAAATCCGGTAATCAAAACAGGAGTATTGCTTTTTGATTTATTGATTATGGTTACTTCATTGGTATTTTCATTTTTAATGGTTTTTCCAAATGTGTAGTCTATTTTTTCATTAGAATTTACCATGTTTTTAAAAAACCAATCAATGTTTTTTGGGCTGTTCTTTTTGAAGATATTTTCAAAGTCTGTAGCTGAAGTTTTCTGTAACCTGCTTATTCTTAAATATTCTACAAATGAATTCATTACAGTACTGTCGTTTAAATATTTATTTAAGTATTTGAAACTAAGTCCAGCTTTGTATCTACTTGATATTTGTTCATTAAATTTGACTAAATTCTCTTTAGATTCTCCAATACTTTGATCTAAATTTCTACGAGCCATTAATAAATACAGGTATTGGTATTGTTCGTTAAATTTAGCTTTAGAAAGTTCATAACTCTTAAACAATTTGTACTTACTTATATTACCAATTAAGGTTAAATCAGGATAATTTTCTTCGATGTAATTCATTAACATATAAGTCTGAATGGCATCAAAAATGTAATGGTCCTTTCTAAAATCTATTTTTAAATTTTGTTTCAGATAATTACTCGAGTACGCTTTTAGAAATTTCAATTCGAACAAAAAAGTGTTTGGAAACGGACTTAAGAAACTCGGCAATTGGTTTAATCCATAAAAAGGATTTCGTTCGTAATCAATTTGTGAAACAAGGATTTTTTTTGAAGAAGACTCTCCAAGATTTTGGTTGAAATAATTGACAATTTTGTCAATAATTATCGCCTTTTCTATATCATTTACTCTTGAAACATGAATGTTCGATTCAACTTCCATTGCTTCATTTGTAAAACTTTCAAAGCTTATTTTTTTCTCTAGAGCAAATAAAATTTCATTACTGTTATTACCTGAAAAAAGGTATGTTTTGTCGACTGTAGTAGATTCCGTTTTTAAATTAGACGATATAACATAATTCAAAGGAACAGTGAATTCGACCGAAATATCTTTAATGGGCTCATTTGAAGCGTCTTCTAAATTTTCATTGCTATACAATACAAAATCTCCATCCTCATTAATACGAGCAATGTTTAAAAAACATTCTTTTAGGTAATAATTTCCTTTATCGAAACCAAAACGTGTAAATTTTGCATCAGGAATTTTTAAAAAATAGTCTAATTCAATGCTGACAGAGTCATTTGTCGCTAAACTGTTTTTTAATGGTATTTCAATTAAATCAATTTGATTGTTAACTCTATTCCAATCGATTTTATCGTTATTAATTTTAATTTTCTCAATTATAGTATAGCCTCTTTCATTTGTTGTTGAAAGGTGAAATGAACGAACAAATTCGTCAGAAAAACGCTTCCCTAAAGCTGAATTTTTGTCGTAATATGCATTATTCCAGTCGTTTAGTATTAATTTTGTTAGGGGTAATTTTGAAGAATTGGTAAAGGTAATAGATTGATTTACCGTCAAAGTATGGTTTAAAGTATCTAAACTTACTTTTAAATGCATTTTTTGCTGGCCATAGATTTGGCTTGAGGCAAAAAAAAGAAAAAGATATACTATTGTTTTGGTATTGAATTTCAAGTTCATTGTGTTATGACTGCAATGTAATACTTTTAAAAAATTTATTGATTAAACTGATTAATTTTTTAGTTTTTCAAATCACTTTCATATTGATTTTATACGATTTAACTTCTTAAAAAATCAATATTCACAAGTAATTACTTACAATAAATATATTGTTATTAACAATAACGATAGTAAATCGTCTTATGGAACCAAAATGTAATATATTGGTCTCCCCCTAAATTTGAAATCATGATAAAAAAATTACTTTTATTTTTACTTTTTTGTAATGTTTCTTTTGCTCAAACTGTGGTTATCAATGAGCTTGATTGTGATCAAACGAGTACTGATACTGCAGAACTTATAGAGTTCAAGTCTTCTGTTCCTAATTTTTCATTAGACGGTTATGTACTTGTTTTTTTCAATGGAGGAAGCGGTACAGGTATAAATAGTTACATGGCATATGATTTAGATGGTATGGTCACTAACATTAACGGAATTGCAACGTTAGGTGGTTCTACAGTTTCTCCAGTCCCAAATCGATATTTATCTGCCGATAATTCAGTTCAAAACGGAGCTGATGCTGTTGCTTTGTATCTGGGTAATGGAAATGATTTTCCAACAGCTACACCCGCAACAACCACTAATTTAGTTGATGCTATTGTATATCATGTAGCAGCCTCTCCAATAGCATCAAATTTACTTACTGCACTTGGAGAAACGACTCAACTTAATGAGAATATAAACTCTGCAAAAGATACACAATCGATTCAAAGAAAAAATGATGGTTCATACGAAGTAAAAACCCCAACTCCAGGAGCTAATAACGATGGTTCGGGCGTTACATTCAATAATATTTCTTTAGCAGTTTCTCCCATAGTTTTTTCCCCTTTGGATCCTGCAGGTATTGGCAGTGTGTCAGAACCGAATACTTTTACCATTACTTTTTCGACTTCATCTCCAGTAACAACAAGTGATTTGACTTTTACATACACTTTGGCTAACGGTTCATTTACTGCTTCTGATTATAGTGGAAACCTTTCTGTTACTATTCCAGTTGGTTCAAGTTCAGCAGCCCAAAGTATTACTTTAGTTGATGATTTAGTAAACGAAGGAGATGAAACAATGATAATTGTTATAGGAGCAGTTCCTTCAAATTATTCAGTCATAAGTGGTAATATTGAGATAAGAGTGCATGATAATGATTATGTTGTAAAACCTTGGGGACCACCTATGAATCCTACTTATGGGTTGTGTCCTAATACAAAACCGGCAGGTTATTATGATTCATTAGAAGGGAAATCTGGTGCTGTTCTAAAACAAGCCATTCAAGATATTATTGCAAATCCTGCAGTTGTAAGAGAGCATACTTATGCTGATGTAAATGAAATGTTATTGGATACCGATGTTAATCCTCAAAATGACGGTCAAGTGATGTTATTGTATACTGAAAAGCCACGTTCTAAAATTGATATTCAAACAGGTTCAAGTGGTGTCGATAAATGGAATCGTGAACACATATATTGCCAATCAAGAGGTGCTTTCAACTTAGATTCAGGTAATCCTAATGACGGAATTGATGTATGGACCACTACAGATGCTAATGATATTGAAGCTGGAGGTGCAGACGGTCATCATATTAGGGCCGAAGACGGTCCTGAGAATTCCTCAAGGAATAATAGAAATTATGGAGTTGATTATAATGGTCCTACTGGTAATGCTGGAAGTTGGCATGGTGATGTTGCAAGAGCAGTTTTTTACATGGCAGTGAGATACAATGGATTAAATGTAGTAAATGGAAATGTTTCAGAAGTTCCAACGGGCTATATTGGAGACTTAGCAACATTATTAGTTTGGAATAAAACAGATAAATCAGATGATTTTGAAATGAACCATAATAATGTGGTGTATAACTGGCAACAAAATAGAAATCCATTTGTTGATTATCCTTTATTGGCTGATTATGTTTTTGGAGAAAAATATGGAGAAGTTTGGAATGCAGCATTATCTACAAATGATTTTACAAGTTTAGATGTAATTATGTATCCAAATCCTGCTAGCGAATATGTAGTAATCAGTGGGTTAAACCAAGATGCAAAAGTCGAAATTTATTCAATTACAGGCTCAAAAGTATATACTGGAAATTACGAAATGAATTCTCGATTGAATTTTAATCTTTCGGCGGGTGTATATATGATGAAGATTAATTCTGAAGATAAATCAACGACTAAAAAATTAATCGTTAGATAAATAAATTTTAGTTAGAATAAAAAAGGTGTTTCTATTTTTAGAAACACCTTTTTTTATAAAATCTCTTCAACATTTTTCTTAATATTTTCAGCTATTCTTTCTGTGGGTAAATCGTTTTCATCATTGCCAAACGGATCTTCAATTTCTTCGGCAATTAATTCTAAACTGGCTAAAACATAGAATATGAAAATTACTACCGGAATGGTATAATATCCTAAACTAAACACATAACCAAAAGGGAGCGTCATTACATAAAAGAAAATAAATTTCTTTAAAAATACGCTGTATGAGAATGGAATAGGAGTGTTTTTAATTCTTTCACAAGCGCCACAAATATCAGTAAAAGAGAGTAACTCCTGATTTAGATAAAGCAATTGTTCTCCAGATATTCTATTACTTTTATGAAGCTCGTTTATTTTCTTAAGCAATAACTTAGCGACTTGATTGGGTTTGTGCTTTTTGTGATCAATATTAATATTGTATTCTTCAAAAAGTTCCTGACTTATTTTTTCATTTTTTAGATGCAAATTCAAAGCATAAGCATAGTAAGGGATCGTTTTTCTAAAAAAAACTTTATCTTCTTTATGTTCTAAAATAGCCGATAATTTTAAAGCAAGATTACGACTATTGTTTACTAAAGCACCCCATTGTTTTCTGCCTTCCCACCAACGATCATAAGCTGTGTTTGTTCTAAAAACCAATAATAAGGATATCACAAAGCCCAACATACTATGCATGATGGTGATATTTTTAAGATGACTTTCATCTGGCAATTGAAAACAATCAATAATCAGATAATCGATAATCAAACAATAGATTGAAATACCAATGATTAAAGGAAATAAAGTCCTAAAAGTATCGGCTTTATGAAATCTAAAGATAAAAGTAAACCACTCTTTTGGGTTGTAGGATATCATTCGTGTCTATAAACTCGGGTTAATTCAATTTTTTCAGGGGCATGTAAAACCATTGGAAATTTTTCCACTTTAACAGACCCACTGTCTAAACCAAATGCTTTCTCTTCAGATAAAGAGAATTTCTTGATAAAGAAATAAGTGTTCATTACTACTTTTTCATAAAATAACATAAAACTGTCGTTCGATAAATATTTCTCTGAAAGCACAAATTTGAAGTCTCCCAAAATATTGTTCTTATTCAATGATTCGTAACGGCTTGTAATATCCACTTCGCCATTTGCCACCATGTCTTTAAGTACTTCTTTAAACATCAAATTGATTTTTGTAGGCTCTCTAAAACCAAGGTTAAAATCAATTCTGTAAATATCATCTTGAATAATTTCGGTTACTTTGTATTCTTTTTTATAAGGTTCACTTAATATATTTACGTGGATAAACCAATACAAGTCAGCACGTTTTGGTCTTTTTTGAAGAATCGAATACATTACTTTTTCTTCAATTTCATCTATACGATTGGCATTGGTCATATATACTAAATGTGTAGCATATTTTGGTATAGATAAATCAACACTCAACTCCGCTAATACTTTTTTGTAATTGTCAATTTTTACAATTTTGGTGTAATTCTTACTAATTTTCTTAGCAACATACCAAATAGTCATTACAAATATTAATACGGCTGCAATAATAATTGTAACATAACCACCATGAGGGAATTTATCCAAACAAGCAATTAAGAAACTAAATTCTATTACTAAATATAAAAAGATTAATGGTAAAATTATATACCATCCAACTCTCTTCAATACCATAAAATAAGTTAAAAGAAGTGTTGTCATAATCATGCAAAGGACAATGGCTAATCCGTAAGCCGCTTCCATGTTACTTGCTTTTTTAAAGTATAAAACAATACCTATACAACCGGCTAATAAAAACCAGTTGATGGAAGGAATATATATTTGACCTTTTTGATCAGAAGGGTATTTAATTTTAACTTTTGGCCAAAAATTTAATCGCATAGCCTCATTAATTAAGGTAAATGAACCTGAAATTAAGGCTTGTGAAGCAATTACAGCGGCCATTGTTGCAATAACAATTCCAAAGGGTTGAAACCAATCGGCCATAATTAAATAAAACGGATTACCATTATTTGCATTAATGCTTTGTAAAGTTTGTCCTTCGTGCTTAATTAAATAAGCTCCTTGACCAAAATAATTTAAAAGCAAAGCAATTTTCACAAAGATCCAGCTAAGACGAATGTTTTTTCTGCCACAATGTCCCATGTCTGAATACAGAGCCTCAGCACCGGTAGTACACAAGAAAACAAAGCCTAAAACATAAAATCCTTCTGGATGAATTTTGAGTAAATGTATTGCGTAATAAGGATTTACAGCATTTAGGACTTCAAAATTATGCGTGATTTGAATGGTGCCTAAAACTGCTAACATTCCAAACCAAATAAGCATCATAGGAGCAAAGAACTTACCTACAAGCGTAGTTCCAAATTGCTGAATGATAAACAAAACACACAAAATTGCAATAACTATTGGAACCGTATTTAGTTCAGGAAAATAAGTTTTAACTCCTTCAACTGCTGAAGAAACTGAAATTGGCGGAGTAATAATTCCATCGGCTAACAAAGCACTACCTCCTATAATTGCGGGTATAATTAACCATTTAACTTTTGTCCTTTTTACTAAGGCAAACAAGGCAAAAATTCCGCCTTCACCATGATTATCAGCAGAAAGAGTGATGATTACATATTTTAAAGTGGTTTGTAAAGTAAGTGTCCAAAATATAGCTGAAATGGCTCCTAAAACGACTTCGGTACTAATAGCATGCTTTCCTAATATAGAACTCATTACGTACAAGGGAGAGGTACCAATATCTCCGTAAATAATTCCTAAAGTTATTAAAATTCCAGCAATAGAATATTTACTATGAAGATCGTGATGATTTGAAGAACTCATGTTTTTGGTTTTAAAAAGATTCAAAATTAAAATATTTAATTCGATTAAAATCTAAATTTGTTTAAAATTTACAATCCAAATTCTGTAAAAAAGAAGTAATTTAGAAATCTAAAAATTTTCCATGAAAAGAGTTTTTATTATTATGTTGATTATGAGTGTTCTAGTGTCTTGTAAGACAGATAAAATGCTGATTAGCAATCCCCGATTTTCAAAAATTAGCATCGATACATTACTAACGGAGAAAATTAGCAGTAGAGCTATTTTGATAGATGCTAATAAAGTGTGGTACACCGGTAATAATGGGAATTACGGATACATTGCTTTAGATTCTACTGCAAATTTAAGTGGTAACGTTTCTAAAGATAAACTAAAGCTCGAATTCAGAAGCATTGCACAAACATCGAAACATATTTTTATTTTATCAGTAGCAAATCCGGCATTGTTATATAAAATATCAAAAGAGGATTTGCAAATTAAACTGGTTTATGAAGAAAATCACGAAAAAGTGTTTTACGACAGCATGCAGTTTTTTAATGATTTAGAAGGAATGGCTATTGGTGATCCTACCGAAAATTGTCCGTCGGTGATTAAAACGTTTGATGGAGGCGAAACCTGGCAAAAAATACCTTGTGATAAATTACCGAAATTTGAAGAAGGTGAAGCCTTTTTTGCAGCGAGTAATACCAATTTGATTATAAAAGATAATAATGTGTGGATGATTTCTGGTGGAAAAAAATCGAGGGTCTATTTTTCAAAAGATAAGGGTAATACTTGGGATGTTTCCGAAACTCCAATTATTCAAGGAGGAGCTATGACTGGTGCCTTTTGCGCCGATTTTTATGATGCATCGACTGGAATTATTGCAGGCGGTAATTATGAAAAACTAGATCAAAATTTTCAAAATAAAGCCATTACAAATAATGGTGGAAAAACTTGGAAACTCATTGCCGATAATCAAGCCTTTGGCTATGCTTCCTGTGTTCAATTTTTACCTAATAGTAAAGGAAAATCATTGATTTCAGTTGGAGCGACAGGTGTTTTTTATTCTAGAGATATGGGCGAAAAATGGCTGAAATTATCCAATGACAAAGATTTTTTAACCATCCGATTTATCGATAATAAAACTGCCATAGCAACCGGAAAAAACAGAATTGTCAAAATCAATTTCAAATAAAAAAGAGCCAATTGGCTCTTTAATTTTTTAAACGTTCTCGTCGGTTTTTCATTTGTTGTAACAACTTATCTTTAAACTCCATTTCAATTTGTTTGAGCATTAGTATTTTTTGATTCGGAATAACACCTTGCAAATCTTTAACTAATTGACGTCTGTTATTCTGGATTTCAGTTTCTAATTTTTCATCATCTTCCATCAATTTTATGGTTTCTTTATCAGATAAATTACCAGTATTGCTTGGTTTCATTTTATGCATCAAATGTCTTTTTTGTTTCTGCAATTCAGATTGTTTTCCATCAAATTGATTAAAGATAGGCCAGAATTTCTGAGCTTCATCAGTAGTTAAATCCAATCTATCCGAAATAAAAGCCACACGCAAAGCTTTAATACGTTCTACACGCTTTTCCATGTCTTGTGCAAAGATTCCAAGAGACATAAAAAGGAATAATATAGTAATTGTTTTATTACTCATGAGTTTATATTTGTTTTTTTGGTATTCGTGAATCTTCGATTTCATTTTAATTTAAGTATTCGTTGATATAAGTTTCTGATTCTTGATCGTATAAGTTCAATTCTTTTTCTACTGTCGAAATATCATCATCAGATAAATACATAGCAATATCCTCTGTAGTCACATCATTTTCGTAAGCCAAATATTCCTGCGATGAAATTACGTTTTCAGTACTTTTTTGAGCTAAAAACAACCAAGTTCCAATAGAAATAATAAAAACGGCTGCAGCGCCTGAAACCCAAACCGATTTACGTTGCCATAACGAAACCACTATGACTTCTTTTTCAGGAAGATTGTTCATTATTTTGGCTTCCAATTGCTCAAAATAATGTTCCGGAATTTTAAATCCAGGTTCTATTTTTGGGTCGTTATCTAAATCAAATCGTTTCATAATCGTAAGACAAAATTAATTGTAAAAGGTTTAATTACTGTTTAAAAAATCTTCTATTTTTTTTACGGCATGAAAATAAGAAGCTTTTAAAGCACCTACCGATGTACCTAAAACTTCACTCATTTGTTCGTATTTCAATTCTTCAAAATATTTCATTTTAAAGACAAGTTGTTGTTTTTCAGGTAAAAGAGTAATCGCTTTTTGTAATTTCAGTTGAATTTCATTTCCATCAAAATACACATCACTTTCTAATTTATTAATTGCTTTTTGTTGTACTTCCTCATTCGAAATTCCTTGTTTTCTCGAACGTTGTTGCATAAAAGTAATAGCTTCATTGGTTGCAATGCGGTACATCCACGAAAAAAGTTTGCTATCTCCTTTAAAATTCTTCAAATTCGAATAAATTTTTATAAACGTATTTTGTAACACATCGTCGGTATCATTATGATTCAAAACCATATTTCGAATATGATTATACAATGGTTTTTGGTACAATTGCAACAACTTTCTGAACGCCACATTTTGTGTTTCAGGGTCCAATAATTCAGCGATAAAAGCTTTCTCGTCTTGCAAAAGTGTTTTTGTTTTTCAATAAGACTAAAGATATTCAAAAAGGTTTAATTGCGATTGATTTTGAAGCGAAAGTGTGTTTTGTATTTGTTATGGTAATTCCCGCTGTTCGCTATATTTCTACACCTGACAGGTTTTTAAAACCTGTCAGGTGTAAAAGATACCACTTCCATCAGGGCTAGAAAGGAAACTATTTGACTATTTATAAACTTCTGAAAAAGGTAGTAACTTAGCCACTCAGAAACTTAGCTACTTAAAAAATGATTCAAACTGTAATTTTCGACATGGATGGCGTAATTGTAGATACCGAACCCGTTCACCATTATGCTTATCACCAACATTTTAAGCAATTAAATATTGAAATTCCCTTCGAAATGTATGCTACTTTCACAGGAAATTCGACCAAGAATATTTACCAGAGACTAAAAGAAAAATTTTCTCTCACAGACGATGTTCAGGTTTTAGTACAAACCAAGCGTAATTTTTTCAATGAAGCTTTCGATAAAAAAGAGGATTTATATTTACTAGATGGTGTAGAGGATTTAATTAAAGAATTACATCGTAACGGTATCCAATTGATTTTAGCTTCTTCATCAGCAAAAGTCACTATTGAAAGAATTTTCAAAAGATTCAATCTGCATCAATATTTTACGCATGTCATTTCAGGAGAAGATTTCCCAAAATCAAAACCAGATCCCGCTATTTTTAATCACGCCGTATTTTTATCAAAAACACCAAAAGAAAACTGTATTGTAATTGAAGACAGCACAAATGGAATAAAAGCTGCAAAATCAGCTGAAATTTATTGTGTAGGTTATGATAGTGCGAATTCTAAATTGCAAGATTATTCATTGGCGGATATGGTTATTAGCCACTTTGATGAGTTGAGTTTTGAGAAGATTAAAACAATAAACTATTGTTAATAAAAAAAAGCCAGTTCAACTGGCTTTTTTAATGCTTTTATTTTTTTACTTCGACATCAACATCTTTACTGTCTACAGAAATACCATCTCCGCTTATCTTTACCGAAGTACCATCCTCAGCTTTAGTAGTATCTTTTACTTCTACGGTCTTAACTGTTTCTGTTCTTTCAACAGTATTTGTTTCGAGATTTTCTATCGTTTTTTCTTCTTTCTTCATGCATGATAAAACGCACAAAGAAGCAAATATTGCTAAACATAATCCTGTTTTTTTCATAATTTAAACATTTAAGTTAGAGGTAAATATAATAAAAAAAAGGGTGCTTTTAATAATTATTTTAGTAATATTTAAACTATTAATTATTGTGTTGATAATAATGGTTATCTAATTTATCCAACAGCTTCTTTATAAATTCTCAAACAACGTTCTCGGGCTTCTTTATGATCTACGATTGGTTTCGGATAGTTTGAAGTTTCTAATTCCGGAACCCATTTTTTTATGTATTGTAAGTCTTTGTCAAACTTTTTTATTTGTTCCGTAGGATTAAAAATCCGAAAGTAAGGCGCAGCATCTACACCGGAACCCGCCGCCCATTGCCAGTTGCCTATATTACTGGATTGTTCGTAATCTAATAATTTGGTGGCAAAATAAGTTTCGCCCCAACGCCAATCAATTAATAAATGCTTGCAAAGAAAACTTGCAACAATCATTCGCACTCGATTGTGCATATGGCCAGTTGCGTTAAGTTCTCGCATTCCTGCATCTACAAAAGGATAACCAGTTTTACCTTCGCACCATTTTTGAAATAAATCTTCGTTGTTATCCCAAACAATGGCGTCATATTTCTCTCTAAAACTTTTATTAACGGTATGTGGGAAATGCCATAATATTTGCATAAAAAATTCGCGCCAAATGAGCTCTTTTAAAAAAGTTTCATTGTTACTTTTTATAGCTTTTTGGATCATTTGCCTTATAGAAACCGATCCAAATCGTAAATGAGTTCCTAACATAGAAGTTCCTGAAATAGCAGGAAAATTTCGAGTGGATTCATAATTGTCTATTAGTTTGTCTGAAATATTAAAGGGTTGCGGTTTTATTTTAGAATATTGAAATCCAATAGTTTCCAGACTTAAAAAAGGGTAGGAGTGATTAGCAATAGAATCTAAAAAATCTTCCGAATTGTAATTGGATAATTTTATTTTACTAAGTTTTTCTTTCCATTTATTCGAATACGGAGTGTAAACCACATAAGGTTTCCCATCATCTTTTACCACTTCGCTTTTCTCAAAAATGACTTGATCTTTACACGTTTTAAACTCGATAGTATGTGTGGCAAACAATTGGTTTAGTTCTTTGTCTCTTTTTCGGGCATAAGGCTCATAATCGTGATTGGTATAAATGGTTTTAATTTTGTTTTCGGAAATAATTTTCTGAAAAACTTCCATTGGATTACCGTAAAATACAGCCAATGATTTGCCGTTTTTTTGCAATTTGTTTTGAATTTTAGAAAGTAATTCATGAATAAAAGTAACTCTGGCATCATCTTTTGGTAATTGACAGAGTATTGTTTCATCGAAAATAAAAATGGGCAAAACGGCTTCATTACTATTTAAAGCATGAAAAAGCCCCGCATTATCGTCTAATCGTAAATCGCGTCGAAACCAGAATATATTCATTTGAGTATTGTAAACTTGAATGGTAAATGTATAAAACTTTGTTTTATCGTTTTCTTAACAATTGATGTCATTTCGAAAAATTATCTTTGAAGAAAATAATTTAAATAAAATGGGAAAAATAATTGTTGCATTAGCTCTTATGATTGCTTCTCTTACAATTGAAGCACAAGTAAAAATACCACAGTCAAGTCCAAAATCGGTACTAACACAAACGGTGGGTCTAACAGATATTGAAATTGATTATCACAGGCCAAGCGCTAAGAATAGAGTAGTTTTTGGTGATTTAGTTCCTTTTGGAAAAGTTTGGAGAACAGGTGCTAATGAAAATACAACGATTTCTTTTAGCGAAGATGTTGTCATCAATGGGACGACTTTAAAAAAAGGGAAATATGCTCTTTATACTACTCCAAAAGCAGATAGTTGGGATGTTATTTTTTATTCAGATACCAACAACTGGGGAAATCCAGAAGAATGGAATGAGTCAAAAGTAGCTGTAAAAGTAAATGTTAAAACTGAACTTTTAAACAGAAATGTAGAAACATTTACCATTGGAATAAATAATGTAGACAATAACTTTGCTTTTCTAGAATTGTCTTGGGAAAAGACTTTAGTTGCTGTAAAATTTGATGTTCCTACTCAAAAAGCAGCATTAGCAAGTATCGATAAAACATTGGCTGGACCAACTGCAGCAGATTATTTTTCGTCGGCACAATATCTTTATCAATCAAATGGAGATTTAAACAAGGCGCTTGCTTACGTGACTAAAGCGTTTGAAATGCATGAGAAAAAACCATTTTGGTATTCTCGTTTGAAATCACAAATACAAGCAAAATTAGGTGATAAAAAAGGAGCCATTGAAACTGCAAAAATTTCTTTGGCAGCTGCACAAGTAGCAAAAAATGATGATTATGTAAAAATGAACCAAGATAGCATTGCGGAATGGTCTAAAAAATAATCAGTTCAAAAAGAATTAAAAAAGCCTGAAGTCATCTTCAGGCTTTTTTAGCTTATATAATTCCAAATGTTCTTTTTCTTACTCAATTCGATAAACACTTTTCGTAGTGTTTGATGCTCTGGTTTTTCCATTGGAGCATCGTCTTTTAAGAGTTTCATAGCATGATGACGCGCTAAAAGCAGAATGTCTTTGTCTTTAACCAAATCGGCAATTTGAAGGTTTAAAACGCCACTTTGCTGTTTACCCATAATATCACCTGGACCTCGAAGTTTTAAATCGACTTCTGCAATTTCGAAACCATCATTGGTACCCACCATGGTTTCCATTCTGGTTTTAGAATCGTTTCCGAGTTTGTGGCTGGTCATTAAAATACAATAGCTTTGTTCGGCGCCTCGACCTACGCGCCCTCTTAATTGGTGTAATTGCGACAAACCAAAACGTTCGGCACTTTCAATAATCATCACACTGGCGTTGGGGATATTTACACCAACCTCAATCACTGTTGTGGCGACCATAATATTGGTTTTACCTTCTGAAAAGCGTTTCATTTCCGCCTCTTTTTCAGCGGGTTTCATTTTGCCGTGAACGATAGAAACAGCATATTGAGGTAAAGGAAAATCTCTAGAAATTCCCTCATAACCATCCATTAAATCTTTATAATCCATTTTTTCGGATTCTTGAATCAACGGATAAACAATATAAATTTGACGGCCTTTGGTGATTTCGTCTTTTAAGAATTTCCAGACTTTTAATCGGTTGCTGTCATAACGATGCACGGTTTGAATGGGTTTTCTTCCCGGAGGTAATTCATCAATCACGGAAATATCCAAATCACCATACAAACTCATGGCTAAGGTTCTCGGAATAGGAGTAGCGGTCATCACCAAAACATGCGGTGGAATCTCATTTTTCTTCCATAGTTTACTGCGCTGTTCTACCCCAAAACGATGTTGTTCGTCAATAATGGCTAAACCTAAATTTTTGAATTTGACTTTGTCTTCGAGTAAAGCGTGAGTCCCGATTAATATATCTAAAGTTCCATTTTCTAATTCCTCGTGAATGACATTACGATCTTTAGTTTTGGTTGAACCGGTAAGTAATTTTATGTTTAAATTTAACTGTCTGGCTAATTCAGTAATGCCTAAAAAATGCTGATTCGCCAAAATTTCTGTGGGAGCCATCAAGCACGTTTGAAATCCGTTATCCAAAGCCAAAAGCATACTCATTAATGCCACAATGGTTTTTCCCGAACCCACATCGCCTTGTAAAAGACGGTTCATTTGCGCATTGCTACCTAAATCATTGCGTATTTCTTTGAGTACTTTTTTCTGGGCATTGGTCAAATCAAAAGGCAAATGATTGTTGTAAAATTCGGTAAAATGATTGCCGACTTTATCAAACGGATGTCCCTTAATTTTATGCTTCCGAATGAGATTTTTAGTAATCAGCTGAAGCTGAATAAAAAACAATTCTTCAAACTTTAATCGGAATTGCGCTTTTGCTAAAAGCTCTTGATTTTTTGGAAAATGAATATTAAAAAGTGCGGCATTTTTTGGAATCAGTTTCAATTCTTCCAATAAATAATCCGGTAAAGTTTCAGTAAATAATGCTTGAGTTTCGGTAAACAGCTGTTGCATTATTTTATTCACGACTTTATTGGTAATGCCTCTTTGCGTTAGTTTTTCGGTTGAAGGGTATACAGGTTGCATGGCCGACCTAAGACTCTGTTCATGCTCAGTAAGCAATTCCATTTCAGGATGTGCCATATTGAACACATTGTTAAATGAAGTTGTTTTCCCGAAAATAACGTAAGGAATGTTTAATTTCAGACTTTCTCGAACCCATTTTTGCCCTTGAAACCAAACCAACTCCATTTGACCGGTACTATCAACAAAAGTGGCAACCAAACGGCTTTTACCTTTGGCAAATTCTACGGTTTTGATGTTGATTACCTTACCTACGACTTGAACTTCTGCAGTAGTATTTTGTAATTCGTTGATTTTATAATATCGGGTTCTGTCGATGTAACGATTGGGATATAAATTGATTAAATCTCCGTAGCGATGAATGTTCAATTCCTTTCGTAATAACTCCCCACGTTGTGGACCAACGCCTTTTAAGTATTCTATGGGAGTTTCGAGGAGGTTATTCATGTTTAATAAAAGAGTAAAATCAATTTCAATAAAGCGAAGATAAAGGTTAATTTGAAGATTTGAAAGTTTACTTCGGAATCAAATCACAGTACCAAAAGCCATAATCAAATGCATCAGAAGAAGAAGTGTCACAAGCAGTGTTTGATGAATCTTCTTTAGGACGTTCGTATTTTCGGTATACAATTTCTCCTATTTCAAAATCAATAGGGGTAGCGAATATTGGTCCATCGAAAGTGAAGGTGTGAAATTCTCCATTTTCCCCACAAACATCTACATCATCAGGTAAGTCGGCAATGAATTGTTGATCGATAACTCTTCCAACGAAACTTTTATCTAGATTTCTTTCATTCACACAAGTGACAATGGTTTTAAAACCCAAGGCTAGAAATTCTTGAATCAAATCTTTTGTTGGAATTTTCCACAAAGGAAAAACGCCTTCGAGTTGCATTTCGGCTAATTTATCTTCACGGTATTTGCGTAAATCTTCCAGAAAAATATCTCCAAAAATAGAATGAGTAATGCCTTTCGCTTTGAATTTGTTTAACGTTTCAATCATTACATTTTCGTAAACTTCCATGGTGGGCATTTCAGGAATTTCCATTTTATGCAGTGGCAAACCAATGCTTATAGCTTGCTGTTCCAAAAGTTCCGCACGAACACCATGCATGGAAATACGATTGTATTTTTGGTTTACACTGGTAAGTAATGAGATTACTTCAATTTCGTTGTGCTGAAGTATTTTATATAACGCTAAAGCAGAATCTTTTCCGCTACTCCAATTAAAAATGGCTTTCTTTTTCACAAGTTTGAATTTGGATGTAAACTTACTAAAAAGTCCGAAATTCCTTCGTATTTTTGAAGCTCTTATCCATATATATGAAATATTTTTTGTTTTTCATCACTTCAATTGTTTTCGGTCAACAGACTCCAAAAGTCGATTTTACATCCATGCAAGGTGCTCTGAAACCCAACGCCATTGACAAAACCATCTCTGGAAAAATAACCTATCAATTTAATGTAAAATCTTCTATTGATACTATTAAAATTGACGCTCAAAAAATGGAATTTTCTTCCGTTAAAATTAATGATATAGCGGTAAAATTTAAAAATTCGGGAAAACAATTGCAATTGTTTGAAGGGTTTAAAAAAGGAAAAAACACATTGACTTTTGACTATTCTGCCACACCAAAACAAACATTATACTTTATAGGTCAGGATGATAATTTACAAATTTGGACACAAGGACAAGGGAAATACACCAGCTATTGGTTGCCTAGTTTTGATGATGTAAATGAAAAAGTAATCTTTAATTTATCGATAGAATATCGAAATGATTTTGAAGTAATTTCAAACGGAAAATTACTTAACACGAGCGTTAATAACAAAGGAAATATTATCACTTGGAATTATCAAATGCAGAAACCAATGAGTTCTTATTTGGTCATGTTGGCCATTGGCAAATTCTTCAAAAAGCAAATGAATTCAAAATCTGGTATTCCTTTAGAATTTTATTTAAAACCGGAAGACGCTTCGAAATTTACTTCAACATATATGTATTCAAGCGAAATATTCGATTTTTTTGAGAAGGAAATAGGAGTGAAGTATCCTTGGGAAATATACAAACAAGTTCCTGTTAATGATTTTTTATACGCTGGAATGGAAAATACTTCGGCTACTATTTTTACCCAAGATTTTGTAGTGGATGAGATTGGTTTCAATGATAGAAATTATATCAATGTCAATGCTCATGAGTTGGCACATCAGTGGTTTGGCGATTTAGTTACTGCCGAATCCGGAAAGCACCATTGGTTACAAGAAGGATTTGCGACGTATTATGCGCTTTTGGCTGAAAAGGAACTTTTTGGAGAAGATTATTTTAATTATGAATTGCTAAAAATGGCTGAAGAATTGAAAGAAGCCAGTAAAACGGATGTTATTCCGATTCTAAATGAAAAAGCGAGTTCATTGACTTTTTACAAAAAAGGAGCTTGGGCATTGCATATTTTAAGAGAAAGCATCGGACATGAAAAATTCCAAAAAGTGGTCAAGAATTATTTGAAGAAGTATAAATTCAAGAATGTAACGACAGAGCAGTTTTTAGCAGAAGTAAAAAAAGTATCCAAATACGATGTGACTAATTTTAGAAAAGTTTGGTTAGAAAAATCAGGTTTCGAGACGAATGAAGCTTTAGTTGTTTTGAATAAAAACAAATTCATTAAGCAATATTTAGAGATTCAGAAAATGGAGAAAATTTCTTTTTCGGAAAAGAAAATTCCTTTTGAAGGTATCCTGAAATCAGGTGTTTTTTACCCAATCAAACAAGAAGTAATCTATCAAATGGCAAATGTTCCTTTTGAAGAAAAAAAGGAATTGATAGCCATTGCTTTTGAAAGTAATGATGTGAATGTGCGTCAGGCTGTAGCTGAAACAATTAAAGATATTCCGCAAGACTTTAAGCAAGAATATGAAACACTGCTTAACGATAATTCATATTATACTCGTCAAATAGCCTTGAGTAATTTATGGAAAAAATTTCCGGAGGAAAGAATAAAATATCTTGATTTATCTAAAGACTGGATTGGTTTAAATAATAAAGATTTACGAATTACATGGCTCACATTTGCATTGCTAACTCAAAATTATCAGTCAGAAAAAAAGAATGCTTTTTACAACGAATTAATTGACTATACTTCTCCAAATTTTGATAGTTCTATTCGACAAAATGCATTGGAAAGTATGCTGCAAATTGATGCTACAAACGAACAGGTTTTATATTCATTGATTAATGCAACCATTCATCACAAATGGCAATTCGTTAAATTTGGGAAAGACACGATTCGCGGATTGCTTAAAAAAGAAGAGTTTCGAAAATTATTCGAAGGATTATTTCCGAAACTAACAGAAAAAGAAAAGGTTGCTATAAATAATCTTTTAAATGAAAAAAGATAACTTTATAAAAATGAAGCAACCTCGTGTTTCAAATAACCCAAAGCCACATTACATGGTGATTCACTATCCAATAGATCTCTTAAAATAGTTTCACGTAACTTATCGGCACTGTCTATTTTTCCACTCATATTCGTTTTACGAATGTTTTGGATAATGGTGTTTTTTGCAGTTAAAATAATTGTCCAACATTCATCAGTCACATAAATTTGTTGCGTTAAATTGTGCTCAAATTCTTGCTCGATACTATAAATCAATAAATTTTCATAATCATTAGAATCAGATGAAGTAGGAGTGACTCTAATTAATAATTTCGACGGATTAATTCTTTCTAAAAACAAAGCCATACGCTCGTATGCTTGTAATCGCAGCGGTAAAGCATCTTTTTGATTTTCTTTTTGCAATAACCAACGTCTGGTGTTTTGTTGATCTTTAAAATAAGAATTGAATAAATAGTATGCCACGCCACCAGTAATTAATGATGGAAGTGTATAAGCCAGTATTTCGAAAAGTTTTGAGTAATCCATTTTGATAATTTGTATGCTACAAAAATATAATTTTTAATAAATAAATTGGGATTAAAATAATTTTCTTTCTTTGTAAGAATATTATTGATTTTCACTGTCTATCAATGAAGAAGTCTATGGGTCTTTTGCTTTTGGTTTTATTCACATGTAATGTATTTTTACAGCAAAATTTCGTTTTGTTTTTAAAAGATACCACTACAAAGTAACCCATTCAAAGCGCTTCAATAACAGTCAAAAATTCAGGCTTTGGAACAGTTTCAAATGACGAAGGTGCTTTTCAGATTTCTGCTTCAAACAATTCAGAAATTATAATTTCACATTTGGAATTTAAAATGCTAACCATCAATTTAGATCAGGTTAATGTCAAATCAAACACGATTTTATTAGAGCCGGGTATTTTAGAACTCGAAGATATTATTCTAACCAAGGTATTAACCGATGATGAAGCACAAATCATCAAAAAGTTGGAAATAAAGACCGCTTCACAAAATTAAATTATAAAGGTATTCTTTTTAGAATGCCTTTTTTTATACTACATATTATAGCTATTTTTGCAAATAAAGGAGTTTCTAAAAATGCAAAGATATATTAGCCAACTTAACGAAGCACAACAAGCCCCTGTCTTACAAAAAGATGGGCCAATGATTGTTATTGCCGGTGCCGGTTCTGGAAAGACACGTGTACTTACCGTGAGAATTGCCAATTTGATGAGTCAAGGTGTTGATGCGTTTAATATTTTGTCACTAACCTTTACCAATAAAGCGGCGCGTGAAATGAAAAAGCGTATCGCTGACATTGTTGGAAACACTGAAGCTAAAAACCTTTGGATGGGAACATTTCACTCGGTTTTTGCTAAAATCCTTCGTTCGGAAGCTGATAAGTTGGGTTACCCAAGTAACTTCACCATTTATGATTCACAAGATAGTGTTCGTTTGTTGGGTGCAATTATCAAGGAAATGCAATTGGACAAAGACATTTACAAACCAAAGCAGGTTTTTAGTCGGATTTCCTCTTATAAAAACAGTTTAATTACCGTAAAAGCCTATTTCAATAACCCAGAATTGCAGGAGTCTGATGCCATGAGCAAAAAGCCTCGTTTGGGTGAAATTTATCAAAACTATGTGGACCGATGCTTTAAAGCCGGTGCGATGGATTTTGATGATTTGTTATTGAAAACCAACGAACTGCTGACTCGTTTTCCTGATGTGTTGATGAAATACCAAAATCGTTTTAGATACATTCTGGTAGATGAGTACCAAGATACCAATCACTCGCAATATTTGATTGTTCGTGCTTTGTCGGACAGATTTCAAAATATATGTGTTGTTGGGGACGATGCGCAAAGTATTTACGCTTTTCGGGGCGCCAACATCAATAACATTTTAAATTTCCAAAAGGACTACGATAATGTTACGATGTACCGTTTGGAACAGAATTACCGTTCGACTAAAAACATTGTGGAAGCAGCAAATTCTATCATTGAAAAGAACAAGGTGAAATTGGATAAAATTGTTTGGACTGCGAACGACTCTGGACCCAAAATAAAAATTCACCGAAGCATAACAGATAACGATGAAGGCCGATTTGTAGCTGGTGAAATTTGGTCACAAAAAATGAACAACCAAATGACCAACAATCAGTTTGCGATTTTGTATCGTACCAATGCACAATCCCGTGCCATGGAAGATGCTTTGCGTAAACGTGATATTCCGTATAGAATTTATGGAGGTTTGTCGTTCTACCAACGCAAGGAAATCAAAGATGTTTTGTGTTACCTGCGTTTGGTTATCAATCCAAAAGATGAAGAGGCGCTAATCCGAGTAATTAATTATCCAGCGAGAGGAATAGGGGATACGACTGTTGAAAAACTGACCATAGCTGCCAATCATTACAAACGTTCTATTTTTGAAGTAATGGAACACATTGATAAGATTGATTTAAAGCTGAATTCTGGAACGAAAAACAAGTTGCAGGATTTTGTCACAATGATTAAGAGTTTTCAAGTCATCAATGAAAATCAAGATGCTTTTTTCCTTGCAGATCATGTGGCAAAAAAAACAGGGTACATTCAAGAATTAAAAAAAGACGGAACACCGGAAGGTATTGCCCGTATTGAAAATATAGAAGAATTATTGAACGGTATTAAAGATTTTACTGAAGGTCAAAAAGAAGTTGATGGTGCTCGTGGTGCTTTATCTGAATTTTTGGAAGATGTAGCTCTAGCAACCGATTTAGACAAAGATACCAGTGATGATGATAGAGTAGCATTGATGACGATTCACTTGGCGAAAGGACTGGAATTTCCAACGGTTTTTATCGTAGGAATGGAAGAAGATTTATTCCCAAGTGCCATGAGTATGAGTACCCGAAGCGAACTAGAAGAAGAACGCCGTTTGTTTTACGTGGCTTTAACTCGTGCCGAACATCAAGCCTATTTGACGTATGCGCAATCGCGTTACCGCTGGGGAAAATTAACCGATAGTGAACCTTCGCGTTTTATTGAAGAAATTGACGGTGAATTTCTAGAATATTTGACACCAACTGAAACCAATTATCGCTACAAGCCGATGATTGATCATGATATTTTTGGCGATGTAGACAAATCGAAATTGCGTCAGGCGAAGCCTATTGCAGGAACGCCACCTAAATATATTACAGATAGCGAGCCAGTTTCTTCGGCAAATATTCGTAAATTGAAGCCCGTTTCCAGTAATTCATCAAGCAATGCTAATTTGTTTGACAATAAATTAGTTCCTGGAAATGTGGTCATGCACGAACGTTTCGGAAGAGGAGAAGTCCTAAATCTTGAAGGCGTTGGCGCCGATAAAAAGGCGGAGATTAAATTTGAAGTAGGAGGTATTAAGAAGTTGTTGCTGCGTTTTGCGAAGCTGGACGTTATTGGCTAGATGTTATTATTTCCGTCACTTCGAGTGTTTTTGTGAGGAACGAACAAAAATGTATCGAGAAGTTTATCAATTGTTCTCGATACAATTTCAATTCCGCTGCGTTACATTGAAACCACTCGAAATGACGGAGTGTTAAAATAAATATTAGTGTTAATTATAATGTATCGAGAAGCTTAAATGAAACAATCATTTGTTTATATATTAAAATGTTCTGATAATTCATACTACACTGGAGTTACGAGTAATTTAACTCAAAGATTATTTCAACATGAAATTGGATTTTATCCAGATTGCTATACTTCGGATAAAAGACCAATAGAATTAGTTTATTATTGTGAATTTACAGATATTACTGTTGCAATAGAATTCGAAAAGAAAATTAAAAAATGGTCAAGAGCTAAAAAGGAGGCCTTGATTAATGAAGAATATGATAAGTTACCTAATTTAGCAAAGAAAAATTTTTGATTGGCTCTCGATACAATTTTGTTCGTTCCTCTCAAAATCACTCGAGCTGACGTTGTAAATAAACTATTGAGTAAAAAATTAAATTAAATGTCACAATTCATCAAAATATACGAAGACAAAACCAACGAAGCAGCTATTGCAAAAGTCGTTAAGGTTTTAAAAGACGGCGGATTAATTATTTATCCTACCGATACTGTTTATGGTTTGGGTTGCGATATTACGAATACCAAAGCTTTAGAACGAATCGCTAAGATAAAAGGAATAAAATTAGACAAAGCCAACTTCTCATTTGTGTGTCATGATTTGAGCAATTTATCCGATTATGTGAAGCAAATTGATACGTCAACGTTTAAAATTTTAAAACGCGCTTTACCTGGCCCATATACTTTCATTTTACCTGGTAATAATAATTTACCAAAAGAATTCAAAAAGAAAACTACTGTCGGTATTCGTGTACCAAATAACAATATTGCGCTTGAAATTGTAAAAATGTTGGGTAATCCAATTGTTTCAACATCGATTCACGATGAAGATGAAGTATTAGAATATTCAACAGATCCTGAATTGATTTTCGAGAAATGGCAAAATCTTGTCGATTTAGTTATAGATGGTGGTTATGGTGACAATGTGGGTTCAACAGTCATCGATTTGTCAGGCCATGAACCCGAAGTGATTCGTGAAGGAAAAGGAAGCTTAGATGTATTGTAAGTATAGATTATAACAAAAAAAACGCCTTGAATATTCTCAAGGCGTTTTTTGTTATTTAAATGATCTGATTATTTACTCAATGTTTTCATTTCTTTTTCTATCATGTCGTAAAATTGATCAATTTTGGGCATGATAATAATTCTGGTTCTTCTGTTTTTTGAACGATTCTCAGGAGTATCATTTTCTACCAGTGGAATATAATAACTTCTACCTGCTGGAATCAACTGTTTTGGATTTACACCCAAATCGTTATGCAAAACCCTCACAATTGAAGTAGCTCTTTTTACTGATAAATCCCAGTTGTCTAGCAATACTGTATTTTTAATAGGCACATTGTCCGTGTGACCTTCCACCATACATTCAAAATCAGGTTTGCTGTTTACTACTTTGGCCACTTTGGCTAAAACATTTTTGGCTCTGTCGCTCACATCGTAACTTCCAGATTTGAATAAAAGATTATCTGCAATGGATATCATAACAACACCTTTTTCTACATTGATATTAATATCTGGATCGTCAATACCCACTTCACGTTTTAAACTCGTTACTAAGGCTAGTGTAACTGAATCTTTTTTGGTTAAAGCGTCTTGAAGTCTAGAAATTTTTAAATCTTTTTCTTTTAGACTTTCTAACGATTTTTCAAGGTTTTGTGCACCTTGAGTAGTCAAAGTGGTCATGTTACCCATATTGTTAATCAAATCAGTATTGTTCTTTTTAAGGAACTCATTTTGATTAGCCATGGCTTCTTTTTCGGTCAAACAAGTATTTAATTTTACAGTACAAGTGTTTAACAAGTCTTGAATCTCTTTATTGTGAGCTTCAAGTGCTGCAATTTTTTTCTTTGTACCACAGGAAGATAATGAAATGGCCAATACAGAAAGGACAAATACAATCTTTTTCATAATTAAAGTTTTAAATTAGTGTTGTAAAATTAATAAGTTAATTATGGTCAAAAAAGTTTATAGGTATAAACTAATGTTAAAAATTAACGTCTAAATTCTTACTGTTTTTGTATAAAGTAACGATAAACAATAGAATTTATTTTGTAATAATTTTCTTTTTGATTTATATCTCTCTTTTTAAGGAACTTAGTAATATAAAGGTAAAAATAAAAATGCGATTTTAGTACAGTCCAAGTGTGTTTTGGTTTTCCTTGTAATAAAAAACGTATTCCAGCAATTCCATCTAAAAGCATACGAACCAGTATAATTGGTAGTAATTGGGTTTTAGGTAAATTTTTTAGTAACATCCATAATGAATTTCTAAAATTTAAGAAGGTTTTCATTGGATTTCCAGTGTCTAAAGTAGCACCGCCCACATGATAAACTGTCGAAATTCCACAATATTTCACAACATGTCCTTTGTTATTTGCTCTCCAACACAAATCGATTTCTTCTTGATGCGCAAAGAAATCGGGATCAAAGCCATTCAGCTCACGATACACTTCTTTTCGAATAAAAAAACAAGCTCCAGAAGCCCAGAAAATCTCTATAGTGTCATTGTATTGTCCGTTGTCTTTTTCTATCGTTTCAAAAACACGTCCACGACAATATGGATAACCATATTTATCTATAAATCCACCTCCAGCACCTGCATATTCAAAGTATTCTTTGTTTTTAAAATCAAGAATTTTAGGTTGGATAATGGCTGTTTTAGGTTCGTTTTCAAATAAAGAAAGAATCGGTTGCAACCAATTTTCCGTCACTTCAATATCGGAATTGACTAAAGCATAAATTTCCTCTTCAACATGTTGAAGCGCATCGTTATAACCTTTGGCAAAGCCGAAATTATCTTTATTCTGAATGATTTTAATGGAAGGAAAATGATTTCTTATGAAGGAAATAGAATCGTCAGTTGAAGCATTATCAGCCACATAAACAGTCGCTTCTTTCGAATATTGAAGAATTGACGGTAGAAATTGTTCTAGCAATTTTACTCCATTCCAATTTAATATGACTACGGCTATTTTCATTTATTTAAATTCTTAATATTCAATTAAAGTAGTCGTTTTTTCATCCATATTTGAAGAAAATGAAGCTACATATTCATTAATTTTAGTATAAACTCGTGTTTCTGGGTACACCATAATTCCTTTAGTAGTGTATGCCCAACCATTCAAGTTGATAATTTTTGTATTGTTATAATCGCTTATATATTGGTGCATGTTTTTAGGTAATTTACCAATTAGTGAATTATCGTTAATAACAATATAAGCGTATTTTGGCTTTCCTGATAAAATGCTAAACGATAAAAAATGATCCCAGTTTTCGGTAAAATTTAGAATAGGTAACAACCAAACTAAAGTGATTAATGCCAATTTAGTTTTTGAAAATGAGGAAAGTAATTTAAATGTGATATCCGATTTAAAAATAAATATAAATAAGACTAAAATCATCAATACATTAAGAGGTAGTACTGTATATCCAATACCCATAAAACAAAGCGAGGTAATGATTATAAGGTGCATTACAATTAATAGCAATCCAGCTACTTTTCTAGTTGATAAAAAAAGTAAACCGATACCAAAACTGGCTTCTAATAAGGGTATTGCATAAGTAAATGCAACCCTGATAAAATAGGGAACAAAATCAATTCTTTTATTTAATCCACCAAGCCAAGTATTTATAAAATTATTATTGTATTTGTGTATTCCACTCCAAAAATAAATTGCTGAAAGAAGTAAAATAATTAGGGATATTGCCTTTTTATTATCTAAAAATGGAGATAAACAAAAAAGCAACAGTGAAAAGATATAAAAAGACGGTTGGAGTCTATTAATGTCTGTTAAAAATAAAAATAATAAGGTAAATCCAAGTAGCGATGTAATTAGATTAGTTGGTCTAAAAGCAAATATAATGAGTAATAAAACTAAAATACCGAATACTATTTTGCTAAAAAATAATGGAGTATTGGGAATTTGATTAAAAAAAGGAATTAATGGAAATGAATTGTCGCTTAACCACAAACTCGTATTTAAAAATATGCTTACTAAAAAAGTAGCAGTAACAAGAGCTCGTCCTAACGCTAAAGAATCATTTTTTTTAAATACTTCCATTATTAAAAAAAGGCAAATCTATGAGAAAATTATATTGTTCCTTTTCATAGTCCATTTTACAAAAGTAATGATTTAGTCCATTAGTCACCATTAAAAACTCGGCTTCAAGAATCATATTATAGCGGGCAATTTGATCGAAAGTATTTTGTGAAATAGCTACTTCAGGCGCTTTACATTCAACTAAGAGAAAAATTTTGCCATCGGGTCTAAAAACTACAACATCATATCGTTTGGTTAAACCATTAATTTTGAGGATTTTTTCGACATTGATATATGATTTAGAGTATTTTTTTTCTTCTAATAAAAACCGAACCACATTTTGACGCACCCATTCTTCGGGAGTGAGAATCACAAATTTTTTGCGGATTTCATCAAAAATAGATACTTTATTTTCACTATTTTTGAACCGAAAGGAATAAGAAGGAAAATTCAGTTTTTGCATTCCACAAAGCTATTATCAAATAACCAAATAACCAAATCAACTTATTTTGGACGAAGTTTTAAAAATTATCAATGACATAAAAGCAGGAAACATCAAACCTATTTATTTTTTAATGGGAGAAGAGCCTTATTACATTGATAAATTATCCGAATATATTGAGCAAAATATTTTACAGGAGCACGAACGGGATTTCAATCAAACAGTATTATATGGTCGTGATGTAACGATTGAAGATGTGGTGGGTAATGCCAAAAGATTCCCAATGATGGCCGACAGGCAAGTAGTTATTGTTAAAGAAGCTCAGGAATTATCCAGAACGATTGACAAACTAGAAAGTTATGCCGAAAACCCACAACCCACAACTGTTTTGGTTATCTGTTATAAATACAAAACATTAGATAAACGAAAAAAAATAACCAAAACCCTAGAAAAAGTAGGAGTTGTGTTTGAAAGTAAAAAACTATATGAAAACCAAGTAGGCGATTGGTTAAAAAGAGTTTTGGCTGGAAAAAAGCTCAACATCGAACCCAAAGCAGCTGCAATGTTAGTTGATTTTTTAGGCACTGATTTGAGCAAAATTGCTAATGAACTAGATAAACTATCGATTATTTTGCCTCAAGGGAGCACAATTACACCAGCCATCATTGAAGAAAATATTGGTTTCAGTAAAGATTTTAATGTTTTTGAATTCAGAAAATCAATAGGAGAGAAAAATCAGTTGAAAGCTTACCAAATAGCCGATTATTTTGCTCAAAATCCGAAAGATAATCCAATGGTTGTCACGACAAGTTTGGTTTTTAGCTTTTTTTCACAATTGTTGCAATATCATGGTTTGAAAGATAAAAATCCTAAAAATGTTGCTTCAGTTCTTAGAGTGAGTCCTTATTTTCTTAAAGATTATGATGTAGCTTTACGTAACTACCCCATGAAAAAAGTAAGCCAAATTGTGGCTTCATTAAGAGATATTGATGTAAAAAGTAAAGGTGTTGGCGTCAATGCTTTGCCACAAAGTGATTTATTGAAGGAGATGTTGGTGAAGATTTTTAATTAACATTAAACTTTAAAGAGATTACCAATGAATGAAAAATAAAAGCCAAAATGCCGTTCACTCCCTTCTGGCAGAATATCGAAAAATAATTATGGAGCTTCAGAGTGCTATTGAAGACGTTTCGGATAACGATTTGATGACTATTGTCGATAATAAAACCCAAAATCCGGATTGTAAATCCATTCAAACGGTACTGGCACATATTGTAAATTCGGGCTATTCATATTGTGTTTATATTAGAAATTTTAGAGGGATTGAAAGTAAACGACCTGAGAAAGTGAATCGGTTTTCTATTTTGGAATATCAAAACGATTTGAATCAAGTATTGTCCTTTACAGAAGAAACATTTTTCTTAATAGAAGATGATGAATTGGAAGAATATGATAACTCCAAAAAAATGATGACTTCCTGGGGACAATTGTACGATATAGAACAATTGATAGAACACGCGATGGTACATGTTTTACGTCACAGAAGACAAATTGAAAAGTTTAAAAACTTACTGCAGCCATAATATAAATTTCTTTCAAAAAGACATTTAAAAGACAACCTTATTATCTTGTAACATTTAGCCAAAATTGTGTAAAATTTTTATGTTGATGTAAAGTAAATTTACCTTCTCACATAAAATACACTATCATGGAAACTGAAAACCTTATTGCCACCGCTCAGGTGGATATTGAAGCGCCTGTTTCTAAAGTCTGGGAAGCCCTTGTGAACCCTGAAATCATTAAACAATATATGTTTGGTGCGACAGTAACTTCGAATTGGACGGAAGGAAGTACCATTACCTGGAAAGGAGAATGGGAAGGAAAACCCTATGAAGACAAAGGGAAAATTATAAAATTTGTACCTGAAAACCAACTGCATTATAAACATTACAGTCCATTGACTGGACAAGCAGATATCCCTGAAAATTATCATACCGTTACCATTGATTTGTTTGAAATTGAAAATAAAACGGTAGTTTTTTTAACGCAGAACAAAAACAGTACGGTAGATGACAGATTGCATTCAGAGAAGAATTGGAGCATGATGCTGACTTCTCTAAAAGAACTATTGGAAAAGAAATAAAATTAAAAACTGAGAATATGGAAACTTCACACATTTATCCAGGAGCGTATTCACTAAACGCTTACATTACCATAAAAAATTGTGCAGATGCTATTGAGTTTTATAAAAAAGCATTTGGAGCTACAGAACGTAATAAATTACTTATGCCTAACGGATTGATTGGGCATGCTGAAATTGATATTGAAGGTTCACTACTAATGATGATGGATGAGATTCCGGAATGGAAAAATAAGAGTCCAAAAACGATTGGCGGCAATCCCATGGCTTTCTCTTTGTATGTAAAAGATGTGGATGCGTCTTTTGAGAAAGCGCTCAGTGCCGGAGCCTTGTCGATTATGCCTGTTGAAGATATGTTTTATGGAGATCGAGTTGGGCAGGTCGAAGATCCATTTGGTTATAAATGGATGATTGCGACACATAAAGAAACCTTGACCAATGAAGAAATACAACGACGTGCAGAAAAAATGTTCGCTGAGCCAATGAAACAAGAATAAATCATTGGTTTGATTAGATTTAAGTTAGTTATATTTCGAGAATCCCTTTAGAAAGTTCTGAGCATTTTCTAAAGGGATTTTGTGTTTGAAATCTTTTGTGATAAATTTACTATAGAATATTGATTAATAAAATGAATTAAAATGATAACAGTCAAAGTGTCTTATACCGTAAAACCTGAATTTGTTGAAACCAACAAGAAGAATATCAGTTTGTTTTTAGAAGATTTTAAAAAAATGAATACAGATGATTTCAAGTATACCGTTTATTTGAAAGAAGATGGAGTAACTTTTGTCCATTTTTCGAGTTATATCAATGAAGAAATACAGAATGAGATTTTGAATATCTCTTCCTTCAAAGCATTTCAACAAAAACGAGATGAAAGCGGATTAAATGATTCGCACGAAGTGTCTGTTTTAAATTATGTAGGTTCTTCATTTCCTGTTTTTTAATAGGAAATAAAATGTTATACTACAATAAACTAATCATTTGGAAGTAAATACTAATTATTTATGACAGAAAATAAGCAAACCATTCAGCTATACATGGACGGTTTTATGACTGGTGACCATGAGAAGATACTATCATGTTTAACTGACGATGTTTCCTGGTTTATTCCAGGAGCATTTGATGTAAGTGGTAAAGAAGCTTTTGAAAATGAAATTGAAAATGAAAATTTCGAAGGACTACCTAGAATTCAAATTACCAGAATGATTGAAGAAAATAATATTGTTATTGCCGAAGGTGAAGTAGAATGTAGATTGGTCAGTGGTGGATTTTTGAACATTTTATTTTGTGATGTTTTTCATATGCAGAAAGGAAAAATAAAACATTTAACCTCTTATTTGATGAATAAATAGTTCTAAATGCTTAATCTTCATTATTTTTTTACCAAAACAATTAAAATTCCGATATTTGCCATCTAGATTTTTCGGATCTCAAATCAAATAAATTTTTCAATGATGAGTATAGGAATGAATAAAAATACAATTTTAGGCTGGGCTACTTTTTTAATGGTAATCATGGGGTTAATTTTAATAGGCCTTGGCGCATACAGATACGCGGATGTAGCAGGCTGGGGTTTTGCAACAGTTGGCTTCGGATTTTTGTTGAATGCATGGGTTTTTAATGCTTTGAAAGGTAGAGTTTAATCCTATTTTCAAAGTAAGACAATATCAAAAGGGGCTATAAATTAACTGTAGCCAATTCATATTTAGGATTGAGATTTTAGCTTTTGCTTTAATATCAATCCTTTTTCTGTAAGACGATATCTTTGTTGTGGACTGTTTGGACTTTCAGGTTGGGTTTGTTCTATCAACAGTAATTTCATAGCAGGTTCTAAATAGTTGGTTACAAAATTTTCCCTGTGATTCAATTGAAGAATAGATTGTATTTCGGCTCTTTTCATTTCACCTTCTAACACTAATACTACTTTTTTAACTTCCACGGTAAGGTCCCCTGTTACTTGTCCGGTATCTTCTTCTGAAGTCGATTTTCTATATAAACGGATTGGCAGGTACTGAACTGTGTAGTTTTACTTTCCAGATAAGGAAATTAGGAATTAATTATTGCGTCAGATCGTTCTATGTGAATTTTTTTAATTCCAAGTACATTTTTCCAATGAATATTGCTACTCCAAAACTTATTAAAGTTCCAATCAGTATATATTCAGTTAATTTAATTTCTTTATTTTCTTTCAAATCTCCGAATCTAAAAATTGATTTGGCAGCCAATAAGAATCCAACTCCTTCCCAGAAAGAGGTTATTATAAAAACAAAAATGAATAGTCGTTCTAGCATTCCTATGTATTTTCCTGCGTCTTTTATTCCACCTTTAGGCAAAGAATAATTGAATAGCTCCATTATCTTTTTTATCAGAACAGATGAGACGTATGTAATGCATACTAATGCGATAAGCAATAAATAATTGTTGGAATTAAATATTAGGTCCAGATTTATGGTAAAATCATGGAAGTACTTTATAAATACCGCTATAGTGACTGAATGTAATATTTGGTCAAATACTAAATTATTCACATTATTAATTTTATTCTTAATTAGAATTTTAGTTATTATGTCAATTATTAAATGTGAAATGGATAATATAATTGCTGGTAGTATGTATTGTTTTTCAAATTTTGTAATAATCAGAATTAATGATAAATGTACAAGAATATGTAAGTATAAATATTTTGATTTAAATTTTTTATTTTCAATATTCTTAACCATACTGTTGGTTTGAAGAACAAAGTCACCAATTAAATGCGCTAGGGTAATTTTTAATATTAGTTCAAACATTGTTGTATCTTTTTAGAATATAAATCTATAATTTCTATTATTTCATCATAACCTCCTCTTTTTAAAGCTTTATTCACGGTTGATGTATCTTTTGATAGTTTTTCTGCTATTTGTTTTTGTAGCAAATTTCTGTGTGTCAGAGTGTAGAATATTGTTTCTGATGTCACTGGTTTCCAATTATTACTAATAAAGCTTAATAATCGTAATATTGGGTTGAAATAATCGTCAAATTCTTGAAATGGACTACTTAGTATTAGTGTATTATTTTTAATCTTTTCGAAACCTTCACCTGAATTTATATAAGCAGTTCCATTAGATTCTGTAATTTTTTTTCCTTTGAAATCTTGTTCACCTATACCTATTGACATTCTCACATCGATTAGGCTATTAGACTTTATCAATGCTTTTATACATATTGCAATTTCTAGAGCGTTTTCCACATTAACTTCAATCTGAAAGCTATCACCTCTATATATTTCCCATTTTTCTGAATCTAAAATAATTTTTGAAAAATATTCTTTAAGCTTAGGAAGCCAGATTTCTGAGTTTACTTTTCTCGAATTGATTATATCTCCTGTAATTATTGCAATCATGATTTAATTGTTTATACAAATATACAAAAATTGGTCAAAAAAAGCCTTTTTTAATCAATTGTCGTTTTTTGACCAATTTAGTTTTTTTTGCTGCTTGGATACATAATTAGTGGCTGAAAAATCTAATTGGCGGTTTTAGACCAATAAATAAAAATTGGTCTAAAAAAAACCTTTTTAATTTATTACTCTTTTTGACCAATGAGATAAGTATCGTATAAATCGGCAAGTTATATTTTAGTTACCGGTAGTAATTCAAATAAAAAAGGATCAAAAAACTTACCCAATAATGGATCAGAATGCAGGTAGTCGTGTAAGGTTTGTCTTTCTTGAGCAAAATCTCCTTGCACACTGCTAATAAATATTCTGATTTTTTTTTCATATTGATAATAAGGAAACAAATTTTGTGTTGTAAAAATAGGAATTTTCCAACAATGCTTGCGTCTTAAAAAGAAATAGCTTGTAACAGCTTATAAAGTTTATAAAAAAAGCCGCCAAAATTATTTTTTAGCGACTCTTTATTGAGATAAGATTTGAAATTTAAAAAAAAATAATACTAACTTTTCATGGTTTCTGCTCAATATTTTCTAAAATCTCTGGAAAAAATGTCAAATGGATTCCAGTATTTTTACAAAGTTCTAAAAGTAGTTTTTTTCATGCATGTGTGTGTTTGTTGTGTTTGTGATGTTTGTGGTGTCCGAAAAATTTTTTCATGACAAGAAATCGGTACGATAAAAGCACCACTGACACAACAAGTAACAAATGAAAACTACCACCAAAATCATAAATGAAATATCCAGCGGCCCAAAAGACTGCTAGAAAAAGACCTGTCATAAATAGATAATGTTTCATGATTGAATTTTTTAATCAATTGTTGTTGTCATAACTTAATATTTATATTCTTTCCAATTTGTTGGTTCTTTATTTTTTTATGTCTAAAATTTCAAAAAATCAACTTAACCCACACAAATTTAGGTGTTTATCTTTTAAAAAGAAAGATAATTGGCTTTCTTTTAGCAATGTATAACATACCATTTATGGTATTTTTTTTCAGATTTTACATAAGAAAGTAAACTGTCTTTGCGTACATTTGTATCCGTTTTTATAACAAACAATAAATTCAAAACGTATATTTTATGTCAGACGATAAGAAAGTGATTTTCTCAATGTCAAAATTGAGCAAATCGTATCAGGGAAGTGATAAACAAGTATTAAAAAATATTTACCTAAGTTTTTTCTACGGTGCTAAAATTGGTATTTTAGGTTTAAACGGTTCTGGTAAATCATCATTATTAAAAATTATTGCCGGTGTTGATAAAAACTACCAAGGTGATGTGGTTTTTGCACCAGGGTATACTGTTGGTTATTTAGAGCAGGAACCACAATTAGATGAAACTAAAACAGTTATCGAAATTGTTCGCGAAGGTGTAGCTGAAACGATGGCACTTTTAGATGAGTTCAATAAAATCAACGATATGTTTGGTTTGCCAGAAGTGTATGAAGATGCCGATAAAATGGACAAGCTAATGGATCGTCAAGCAGCATTACAAGATAAAATCGATGCTTCAGGTGCTTGGGAAATTGATACTAAATTAGAAATCGCGATGGATGCTTTACGTACTCCCGAAGCAGATACACCAATTAATGTACTTTCGGGTGGTGAAAAACGTCGCGTAGCATTATGTCGTTTGTTGTTGCAACAACCTGATGTATTGCTTTTGGATGAGCCTACCAACCACTTGGATGCTGAATCAGTTCTTTGGTTAGAGCAACATTTAGCACAATATGCAGGAACTGTAATTGCAGTAACGCACGATAGATATTTCTTAGATAATGTAGCAGGTTGGATTTTAGAATTGGATAGAGGAGAAGGTATTCCATGGAAAGGGAATTACTCTTCTTGGTTAGATCAAAAATCAAGCCGTATGGCACTGGAAGAAAAAGTAGCTTCGAAAAGAAGAAAAACTTTGGAACGTGAGTTGGACTGGGTTCGTCAAGGAGCCAAAGGCCGTCAGACAAAACAAAAAGCACGTTTGCAGAACTACGATAAGTTATTAAACGAAGATCAAAAAGAATTAGACGAGAAATTAGAAATCTACATTCCTAATGGTCCGCGTTTGGGAACGAATGTCATCAATGCGAATCATGTAGCGAAAGCTTATGGTGAAAAATTGTTGTATGATGATTTGAATTTTACGTTACCACAAGCCGGAATTGTTGGAATTATTGGGCCAAATGGTGCTGGTAAAACAACGATTTTCAAAATGATTATGGATGAATTGAAGCCAGATGGTGGTGAGTTTACAACGGGTGAAACAGTAAAAATTGCTTATGTTGACCAATCGCATTCTAACATCGATCCAAATAAATCTATTTGGGAAAACTTCTGTGATGGACAAGAGTTAATTATGATGGGAGGACGTCAGGTAAATTCAAGAGCCTATTTGTCTCGTTTTAACTTTGGCGGAAGCGACCAAAACAAAAAAGTAAATACACTTTCTGGAGGTGAGCGTAACCGTTTGCACTTAGCCATGACTTTGAAAGAAGAAGGAAACGTATTATTATTAGATGAGCCAACGAATGACTTGGATATCAACACACTTCGTGCATTAGAAGAAGGTTTGGAGAACTTTGCCGGTTGTGCTGTAGTTATTTCGCACGACAGATGGTTCTTAGATAGAATTTGTACGCACATTTTAGCTTTTGAAGGAGATTCTCAAGTGTATTTCTTCGAAGGTGGTTTCTCTGATTATGAAGAAAACCGTAAGAAACGTTTGGGTGATGTTGCTCCAACAAGACTTAAATATAAAAAATTAATTAGAAGTTAATTTAAAGCGACCATTTGGTCGCTTTTTTTTTATAAATACCTGATTGTTATATGTTTGTAATATTTTTTAATGTATTTTTGGAGGCATATAAAAATTCCTCTTCCGATTTATAGAATTTATGAATAGAGCTGTTAACAGAATTTATATTTTAATAGCATTGCTTTCTTTTCAATTTGGGATTTCTCAAAAAAAAGAAATTAGTCGCAAAGAACTCCAAGCCAAAATTGTTGAAGCCCGAAAGGCTTTATCTGATTTAGATTGCAATAAATCTTTGAAGCTTTCACAAGAAGTTTTGTCCGAAGCTAATTTAATTAATGATAACGTATTATTAGCGAAAACTTACAATGTTATAGCTTCTAATTTTTTAGAATTTTCAGACGCTAAACAAGCCATTTCCTACTACAATAAGGCACTTTATCACGCTAACCTTGCAGAGAATGACACACTTAAAGATTGGATTTACAATAATTTAGGAAGTGTATATACTTACCATGATGTTGATTTTAACAAAGGAATTGATTACTATAAGAAGGGATTAGTTTATACTGAAAAAACGAAAGACTCTATTCAAATAGCATATAATGCATTAAATATTTCCGGAGCTTATTTTGGTAAGGGCAAATTTAAAGATGGGTATCCATTTTTAATAAAAGCAAGTCAATATATTTCTAGACAAAATGAAGATGAAGCAAACCTGACTATCAATTCACAATATGGTAGTTATTATAGTCATCTTAATCAAAATGATAAGGCCGAAGCTCATTTTAATAAAGCAATATCTTATGGTGAGCATGATAAAACAAATCTGTTAGATTCTTATTTAGCCGAAGTTTATAATGATTTTTCAAGACACTATCATAAAAATAAAAATTTTGAACTGGCTTATCACTATTTAGATTTATACAATAATCTTGAGAATAAAATATACAATGCAGAAAGGACTGAAAATGCTAAAAGCTATCAAGATAAAATTGAAATTGATGAATATAAAAGACAAATAAGTTTTATTGAAAATGAAAAATTGCAAAAGTCAAAAAGCTTGCAAAAAACGCAAGTAATTGTGTTTTTGTTTGTCATAATTTGTATCATTTTGCTGGGCTATATTTTTACTTTATTTAAAAACAACAAGCTAAAGAAAAGAAATAACCAAGCATTAAGGTTAGCTAATATTGAACTCCAATTTGCCAAAGAAAAAGCAGAAGAAGCCACAAGCCTTAAATCTCAATTTGTTTCAACAATAACACACGAATTAAGAACTCCTCTTTATGGAGTTGTAGGTATTACAGATTTAATTGCTGAAGAACATCCTGAACTCAAAGACAGTCAGTACATAAAATCATTAAAGTTTTCTGCAAAATATTTATTATCGCTTGTTAATGATATTCTTCAGATTTATAAAATTTCAGAGAAAAAAATTGTCCTTGAAAACACGCCATTTAAATTGAAAGATGAGTTGGTTTCCATAATTGACAGTCTACAATTTTTAGCATCAAAAAATAACAATCAAATAAATTTAGAAATTGATCCAAAAATTCCAATATATATCATTGGGGACAAAGTAAGGTTGTCTCAAATTTTCATGAATTTAATAAGCAACTCACTTAAATTTACTGAGAAAGGTCAGGTAAATATAAAAGTTGATGTAACAAATAGAGAAACTGATTTTTGTGAATTATTTTTTGAGGTTAGCGATAACGGTATTGGAATTTCTAAAGATGACCATGAAAAAGTTTTTGAAAAATTTGTGCAAATCGAGCGCAGAGAAGATGATTATCAAGGAACTGGTTTAGGATTGCCGATTGTAAAGAAATTAATCCAACTTTTTGGAGGAGAAATTTGTCTAGAAAGTGAAGAAAATAAAGGAACTAAAATTAGTTTTGCCCTTAAATTTGAATACCAAGACATTGAAAATCCTATTAATTCAATCAATGTAAAAAGTCATAAACAAGGATTAAAGGTCCTTATTGTTGAAGACAATGAAATTAATCAAATTGTGACAAAGAAGACTTTAGACAATTTTGGGTTTTCAACTGCTGTCGTCAATAATGGTTATGATGCTATTGAATGCTTAAAAAGCGAAAAATTCGATATTATATTAATGGACATCAATATGCCTAAAATAAACGGGTTTGAGACTTCTAAAATAATTCGTGAAATTGGAATTCCCACACCAATTTTAGCCCTAACTGCTTTTGATAAGCAAGAAATTAATGGTCATGCAGTTTCTTCAGGAATGAATGGTGTAATTGTTAAACCCTTTGAATCAAAAATTTTACATGATTTAATTGTAGACTTGACAAGCTAAATTGGATTGTTTTATAATAAATAAAAAGACCTTGCAACTTTTCAGCTACAAGGTCTTTTTTTCAAAAAAAACTAGAAGAAATCTTTATTAATCTATATGCAGATTTAAACTCTTATTAGGATTTTATTTTTCTGCAAGTTGTTCCATTCTTAATACTTTAAATGTGGAGCGTCTGTTTAATTGGTGTGCTTGTTCTGAACAGTCAGCACCATCTTTACAGTCGTTAACTAAATTGTACTCTCCATATCCTTCATATTTTTTAATTCTACTAGGATTTACTCCTCTTGAAATTAAATAGGCATAAGTTGAATTTGCTCTTCGATAACCTAAAGCTTCATTGTATTTAAAACTTCCTCGGCTATCAGTATGTGATTCAATTTCAATTGCCATGGTAGGATAGGTAACAAGCATTAAATTAGCTACTTTTTCTAATTCTGTAGCGGCATCATCACGTATGTTTTGCTTATCAAAATCGAAATAAATATTTTCAATGTTTACACCAGCAAGAACATCAACATCCTGAACAGGGTCTAATTCAAAATCAACAGTTACTGAAGTTTTTCCTTTTGAATTTCTTGTGTCGGCAATTTTTGATGGTTCAGGTTGGTATTTATGATGAGATGCTTCCACTGTATAAGTAGTTTCTCTATCAGCAACTATGCTATAATTTCCATCTTCATCAGTTATTAAATCGGCAATTTGATTTCCAGCTGCATCTTTAATAATAATTTTAGCATCTTTAATAGGTAATTTGTTTATAGCATCGCTTACTTTTCCTTTTATAGAAAAAAGAGGAACCTTGTCAAACCCATAAATATCATCGTCACCCATACCGCCTTCGCGATTAGAAGATATAAAACCAGTTTCGCCTGAATCACTTAAGAAGAATGAAAAATCATCCATATTTGAATTAACAGGAACTCCTAAATTTATAATTTCCTGAATATTACCTTTATCATCAAGAACGGTTGTAAAGATGTCTAATTGACCTAAACCTTGCAAACCATCGGAAGAGAAAAACAAGTTTCCATCGTTGTGAACAAATGGGAAGAGTTCATTTCCTTCAGTATTAATTTTGTTTCCTAAATTTTCTGGAGTACCATATGAATCGCCATTTACATTTACTTTATATAAATCTGATTTTCCTTTTCCTCCAGGCATATCTGAAGCAAAATATAAAATTTTTCCATCAGCACTTAAGCTAGGGTGTCCAACAGAATAATTGTTGTTATTAAAAGGGAGTTCAGTAATGTTTGTCCATTTATTGTCGGAATCCAGAGTTGCACGATAAATCTTTAAATTATTAGTTCCTTCAGTATCAGTAGCTTTTTTCTTTCCATTATAATTGTTTCGGGTAAAAAACATCGTTTTACCATCTTTCGAAACAGATATTTGCCCTTCATGAAATCTTGTATTAACATCTCCTTTTACTTTACCAGCTTCCGATAGTTTTTCTCCATCTCTTTTCACCTCATATAGATCAAGGAAAGGTTGCTGATTCCATGAATAAGTACGTTTTATACCCACACCTTTATCTCTAGTTGAAGCAAAAGTGATGATTTTATTTTGCTCAATTGCTCCAAAATCACTCAACTCAGAATTAAAAGGTACGGTTTTAGAAAAATATTGTTGCTTAAGACCGTAAATATTGGTAATAAAGTTTTTGTCTTCTAATATTTTTTGAATTCTAGAATCGACAACACCCGTTTCTTTATATTTATTTATCCAAACTTCAGATTCATCATATTTTTTTAAAGCTCTAAGAGCCATCGCATATTTTAAGTAATACTCTGGATCAATATTAGGTTGTTTTACAGCATCAGCATAATAAATTGCTGCATTTTCTGGATCACGTAGCATAGAATAACTATCTCCCAAACGGCGTTTTGCAAATTCGGCATTATAGTTATTGGCTAGCATTTCTTTATAAACATCTATTGCTTTGACATAGGAGAAGCTATTGTACAAAGCATCTGCTCTTTTCTGTTTTCCAAATTGAGCTGAAGCTGAAGGAATAATACCTAAAAGGATAACAGATATCAGTATATATTTTAAATTTTTTTTCATAATTCAGTCATTTTAGTTTAGAAATAACGTGGTGATTTGTATTTTGATTTGTCGAATTTGAAATCGAACATGATCATAATTTCATGTGATCCCGAAGTATACGGTCTTATATCTGATATTGGATAATCGTAGGCGTATCCTATTCGCAATTGTTTTGTAATTTGAAAATCGGCTAAAGCACCAACAGAATCATCTACTCTGTAAGAACCACCTAACCAAAGTCTTTCATTAAACAAGAATGATAAAGTTCCATCAAATGAAAGCGGTGAACCTTTGGTTAATTTTGCTAACGCGGTTGGTCTCATTTTTATACTTCCGCTTTTATTTAAATCGAAAACATATCCAGCAATGGTGTAAAAGTGCGATTGTTCAAGAGCGACATAATTACCTACTTTATTGTAATCGTTTTCTACCAGTTTTGGAGATGAAACTCCCACATACCATCTTGGTTGATGCATATACAAACCAGCTCCAATATTTGGTGTCCAGCGATTCAGTTTTTCTTGAAAATAAGGGTCATTATAAACTTCTGGATTATCAAAAAGAACTTCATCAATACTGTAGTAGCTAAAACCTCCCTTAACCCCAAATGCTAATTTTGTATTTTCGGTTACATTGATGGTGTAAGCAAAATCAGCATATAAGTAATTGAAATTTTCATAGCCTAATCGATCATTGATGAATGAAAATCCGACCCCAATTTTTTCATTTCTCAAAGGAGAATGTACTGAAAGGGTTTGAGTGGTTGGGCCATTATCAATACCTACCCATTGACTTCTATGTAAACCAACAATGGTCAATGCTTCACGACTTCCTGCGTAACCAGGGTTTACTGATATAGTATTGTACATATATTGTGTAAACTGAGGTGTTTGTTGTGCATTTGCACTAAACACACCTATAATTATAATGATTGTTTTAAATATATTTTTCATAATCGTTTAGTTTTTAGTTCCTAAATAAATATATCCTTGAAATACATCAAAACCACTATTTAGAATATTTACAATATAGTAGTAGGTTCCCGCTGGAAGGTTACTGCTGGAAACTGCTCCAACTGATTTTCCATCCCAGTTATTTTGATAATTTTGATTTTCATATACTAATGCTCCCCATCGGTTAAACATTTTCACATCATAAATAAACCCACATTCTTCAATACCTCCAATTTCAAAAAAGTCATTATGTCCATCATTATTTGGAGTAACTACTTTTGAAATAGCTAAGTCAGAAATGCTACAAGGTAATACTACACAATCATCATCAATAGTCATGTAAACTTCAATTACACGTGGACAAGCTCCATCAGGAATAGTGTATCTGTATTTATAGAATCCAGAAGGTATGCCGCTTGGGTCTAATATACTTCCGGTTAATCCACCTGAATTATTTACGTCTAACCAAGTTCCGTTTGTCTCTATATTGGCATCAAGGAAAGAGAATAAATCTACTGGTAACTCTCCTTTACATAATGAGGCATTAACATAAGTGAATGGTTCATCTATAGTTACATTAATTGTTTGTCTAAATTCACGAATATTTCCACAACCATCTGTAACTATCCAATGTCTAACTATTACATATTCATATGGAGGGTTATCAGTTCTTGTTTCAGTAAATTCAACAGTTACATTTGGAGAACACTGATCACTAAATGTAATTTCCGGAAGAGAAGCAACATCTCCACAATTAATGTTTATTACTTCATCAATTGGAATATTTGGTGTTGGTCCAACAGAATCTATGATGGTGAAAGTCGCAGAAGAAGTACTATCGTTACCACAATCGTCAGTAGCAGTAAAAGTTACTGTAGCTGAACCAGTGGCTCCGCATAAATCGCTTAATGATTGGAAGTTATTTGACCAAGTCACGTTAGAACAAGTATCAGAAGCCGAAGCGCCACCGTTGCTCGCTAACCATTCGTTCAATTCCGCTACGTTTCCATTTCCGTCACATTCTACGGTTTTGTCTACCGCTACAATACTTATAGCTGGTTCAGTAGAATCTATGATAGTGAAAGTCGCAGAAGAAGTACTATTGTTACCACAATCATCAGTAGCAGTAAATGTTACAGTCGCTGATCCAGTGGCTCCACACAAATCGCTTAATGATTCAAAATTATTTGACCAAGTCACGTTAGAACAAGTATCAGAAGCTGAAGCGCCACCATTGCTCTCTAACCATGCATTCAATTCTGCTACGTTTCCTTGACCATCACATTCTACGGTTTTGTTTACCGCTACAATACTTATAGCAGGTTCAGTAGAATCGATGATAGTGAAAGTCGCAGAAGAAGTACTATCGTTACCACAATCGTCAGTAGCAGTAAAAGTTACAGTAGCTGATCCGGTAGCTCCACACAAATCGCTTAATGATTGGAAGTTATTTGACCAAGTCACATTAGAACAAGTATCAGAAGCCGAAGCTCCACCATTGCTCGCTAACCATTCGTTTAGTTCCGCTACGTTTCCATTTCCATCACATTCTACGGTTTTGTCTACCGCAACAATACTTATAGCTGGTTCAGTAGAATCGATAATAGTGAAAGTTGCAGAAGAAGTACTATCGTTACCACAATCGTCAGTAGCAGTAAATGTTACAGTTGCTGAACCAGTGGCACCGCATAAATCGCTTAAAGAAGAGAAGTCGTGAGACCAAGTTACATTAGAACAGGCATCAGAAGCCGCAGCTCCACCGTTGCTTTCTAACCACGCATTCAATTGAGCGGTGTTTCCATTTCCGTCACACTCAACAGTTAAATTTGCTGCTTGAGCAGAAAGTACAGGGTCAGTAGAATCGATGATGGTGAAAGTCGCAGAAGAAGTGCTATCGTTACCACAATCGTCAGTAGCTGTAAAAGTTACCGTTGCTGATCCAGTGGCTCCACATAAATCGCTCAATGTAGTTGATGAATTAGACCAAGTTACATTAGAACAAGTATCGCTAGCCGTTGCTCCAC